>NZ_JBUZNN010000010.1:0-161544 GCF_055326235.1 Tessaracoccus yangjingae
AAACAAATAAACCCCCCGACCAAGGGTCGGGGGGTTTATGTAAGTCCGGCGGCGTCCTAGTCTCCCACAAGGTCCCCCTTGCAGTACCATCGGCGCTGAGAGGCTTAACTTCCGGGTTCGGGATGGGACCGGGTGTTTCCCTCTCGCTATGACCACCGAAACACTATGAGGATAGCATTCGAAGCCTACGAAAAGCCAATATTGAATTATTGCATTTTCGAGGTTCCCGACCGTATCCCGGGAACCTCACAGTGGACGCGTAGCATCTTTGTAGAAACAAGCCCTCGGCCTATTAGTATCGGTCAGCTCCGTGCATTACTGCACTTCCACATCCGACCTATCACCCCATGGTCTATAGGGGGCCTTACCAGATTAATCTGTGGGAGCCCTCATCTTGAAGCGTGCTTCCCGCTTAGATGCTTTCAGCGGTTATCACTTCCCAACGTAGCCAACCAGCCGTGCTCTTGGTAGAACAACTGGCACACCAGAGGTTAGTCCGTCCCGGTCCTCTCGTACTAAGGACAGCTCTTCTCAAGACTCCTACGCGCGCAGCGGATAGGGACCGAACTGTCTCACGACGTTCTAAACCCAGCTCGCGTGCCGCTTTAATGGGCGAACAGCCCAACCCTTGGGACCGACTCCAGCCCCAGGATGCGACGAGCCGACATCGAGGTGCCAAACCATGCCGTCGCTATGGACGCTCGGGCAAGATCAGCCTGTTATCCCCGGGGTACCTTTTATCCGTTGAGTCCTGGCGCTTCCATGTGCCACCAGAAGATCACTAGTCCCGACTTTCGTCCCTGCTCGAGATGTCTCTCTCGCAGTCAAGCTCCCTTGTGCACTTACACTCGAAACCTGATTGCCAACCAGGCTGAGGGAACCTTTGGGCGCCTCCGTTACCTTTTAGGAGGCGACCGCCCCAGTCAAACTACCCATCAGGCACTGTCCCTGATCCAGATAATGGACCTAGGTTAGATAACCAGAGTGACCAGAGTGGTATTTCAACGATGACTCCACCTGAACTGGCGTCCAAGCTTCAAAGTCTCCCACCTATCCTACACAAGTCACACCGATCACCAATACCAAACTATAGTGAAGGTCCCGGGGTCTTTCCGTCCTGCTGCGCGTAACGAGCATCTTTACTCGTAGTGCAATTTCGCCGAGTCCATGGTGGAGACAGCGCCCAAATCGTTACTCCATTCGTGCAGGTCGGAACTTACCCGACAAGGAATTTCGCTACCTTAGGATGGTTATAGTTACCACCGCCGTTTACTGGGGCTTAAGTTCAAGGCTTCGCCGTGAGGCTAACCCTTCCCCTTAACCTTCCAGCACCGGGCAGGAGTCAGTCCGTATACATCGTCTTTCGACTTAGCACGGACCTGTGTTTTTAGTAAACAGTCGCTTGGGCCTGGTCTCTGCGACCCTCAACGCTTTCGAAGTAAATTCTAATACGCATCAGGTCCCCCTTATCCCGAAGTTACGGGGGTATTTTGCCGAGTTCCTTCACCATGGTTATCTCGATCGCCTTAGTATTCTCTACCTATCCACCTGTGTCGGTTTGGGGTACGGGCGGCTCATATCTCGCTCACGAAGCTTTTCTAGGCAGCATAGGATCACTCTTACGGCCACAAAAGTGACCGACCCATCATGTCTCAAACATATAGAACGCGGATTTGCCTACGTTCCGTCCTACACACTTAGCCCGGGGATATCCAAACCCGAGAAGAGCTACCTTCCTGCGTCCCTCCGCAGCTTGCCTACTACAAGATTGGGTCACAGACTCAGCCAGCCACGATCCGAAGACCACAACCGACCTCGCATGCTTAGCATCACTCGCCTCAGCACGGACGATATTTCGCCGGTACGGGAATATCAACCCGTTGTCCATCGACTACGCCTGTCGGCCTCGCCTTAGGTCCCGACTTACCCAGGGCAGATTAGCTTGACCCTGGAACCCTTGGATATTCGGCGGACGGGTTTCTCACCCGTCTTTCGCTACTCATGCCTGCATTCTCACTCGTGTGCTCTCCACGGCTGGGTCACCCCGCCGCTTCACCGCGCACACGACGCTCCCCTACCCATCCACGCAGCCTTACGGCCTAAACACGTGAATGCCATAGCTTCGGCGGATAACTTGAGCCCCGCTAAATTGTCGGCGCAGAATCACTTGACCAGTGAGCTATTACGCACTCTTTCAAGGGTGGCTGCTTCCAAGCCAACCTCCTGGTTGTCTCCGCAACTCCACATCCTTTTCCACTTAGTTATCGCTTAGGGGCCTTAGCTGATGATCTGGGCTGTTTCCCTCTCGACTATGAAGCTTATCCCCCACAGTCTCACTGCCGCACTCTCACTTACCGGCATTCGGAGTTTGACTGATTTCGGTAAGCTTGTGGGCCCCCTAGACCATTCAGTGCTCTACCTCCGGTAAGAAACATGCGACGCTGCACCTAAATGCATTTCGGGGAGAACCAGCTATCACGGAGTTTGATTGGCCTTTCACCCCTATCCACAGCTCATCTCCTCGGTTTTCAACCCAAGTGAGTTCGGGCCTCCACGACGTCTTACCGTCGCTTCACCCTGGCCATGGATAGATCACTCCGCTTCGGGTCTAGAGCACGCGACTAAAACGCCCTATTAGGACTCGCTTTCGCTACGGCTACCCCACAC
Organism: Tessaracoccus yangjingae; assembly: GCF_055326235.1. Lineage (NCBI taxonomy): Bacteria > Bacillati > Actinomycetota > Actinomycetes > Propionibacteriales > Propionibacteriaceae > Tessaracoccus > Tessaracoccus yangjingae. The sequence goes on from NZ_JBUZNN010000010.1 coordinate 2,668, forward strand.
GGGTTAACCTCGCCACGTACCACTAACTCGCAGGCTCATTCTTCAAAAGGCACGCCGTCACCCTTACAGGCTCCGACGGATTGTATGCGATCGGTTTCAGGTACTATTTCACTCCCCTCCCGGGGTACTTTTCACCTTTCCCTCACGGTACTTGTCCGCTATCGGTCACCAAGGAGTATTTAGGCTTAGCGGATGGTCCCGCCAGATTCATGCGGAATTTCAGGGGTTCCGCACTACTTGGGGTAACGCTCGAGAGTGAACAACTTACGTCTACAGGAGTGTTACCTTCTATGCTGTGGCCTTCGCAGCCACTTCGACTTCCCTGTCCATTTCTTACTCTCTGACCGCATGACAGCACGGTCCGAACGGCCCCACAACACCCCATGTGCAACACCTGTCAGCTATCACACACATGAGGTTTGGCCTCTTCCGCTTTCGCTCGCCACTACTCACGGAATCACAATTGTTTTCTCTTCCTGCGGGTACTGAGATGTTTCACTTCCCCGCGTTCCCTCCAACTACCCTATATATTCAGGCAGAGGTTGCCGGACATGACTCCGGTATTTCAAGGTTTCCCTATTCGGACATCCTCGGATCAAAGCTCGTTTACCAACTCCCCGAGGCTTATCGCAGGTTACAACGTCCTTCTTCGGCTCTTGGTGCCAAGGCATCCACCGATCGCACTTAGTAGCTTGTTAATCTACAAAGATGCTCGCGTCCACTGTGAAGTTCTCAAAATACGGGCGAGCCCACACCCAACCACCCACAAACAGATGATCAGACCTGGTCCGCACAGAAAAGCCGCCGCACAAGCGACCGACCCTTCAAAACCCAACAGTGTGCTTAACCCAACCTCCACCCGACCCGCATTCCACTCCCCCAAAAAAGGAGGCTGTACTAACGAACCAGACTTCTGACCAGGCATACAAAATCAATGTTCCACATTCCGGTGCCGGCCGCGCCGGGAACAGACGCCCCAGAACACGACCATGAGCCCCACCACACAGTGATGACGCTACAGGCTCCTTAGAAAGGAGGTGATCCAGCCGCACCTTCCGGTACGGCTACCTTGTTACGACTTAGTCCTAATTACCGGTCCCACCTTCGACGGCTCCCTCCACAAGGGTTAGGCCACCGGCTTCGGGTGTTACCGACTTTCATGACTTGACGGGCGGTGTGTACAAGCCCCGGGAACGTATTCACCGCAGCGTTGCTGATCTGCGATTACTAGCGACTCCGACTTCATGGGGTCGAGTTGCAGACCCCAATCCGAACTGAGACCGGCTTTTTGAGATTCGCTCACCCTTACAGGTTCGCAGCTCTTTGTACCGGCCATTGTAGCATGCGTGAAGCCCTGGACATAAGGGGCATGATGACTTGACGTCATCCCCACCTTCCTCCGAGTTGACCCCGGCGGTCTCCTATGAGTCCCCGGCATTACCCGCTGGCAACATAGGACGAGGGTTGCGCTCGTTGCGGGACTTAACCCAACATCTCACGACACGAGCTGACGACAGCCATGCACCACCTGTAAACCGACCAAAAAGGGGCATCCATCTCTGGATGTTTCCGGCATATGTCAAACCCAGGTAAGGTTCTTCGCGTTGCATCGAATTAATCCGCATGCTCCGCCGCTTGTGCGGGGCCCCGTCAATTCCTTTGAGTTTTAGCCTTGCGGCCGTACTCCCCAGGCGGGGTACTTAATGCGTTAGCTGCGGCACGGAGAACGTGGAATGTCCCCCACACCTAGTACCCACCGTTTACGGCGTGGACTACCAGGGTATCTAAGCCTGTTTGCTCCCCACGCTTTCGCTTCTCAGCGTCAGGAAAGGTCCAGAGAACCGCCTTCGCCACTGGTGTTCCTCCTGATATCTACGCATTCCACCGCTTCACCAGGAATTCCATTCTCCCCTACCTTCCTCAAGTCTGCCCGTATCAGAAGCAGGCTCAGGGTTAAGCCCTGAGTTTTCACTCCCGACGCGACAAACCGCCTACAAGCTCTTTACGCCCAATAAATCCGGACAACGCTCGCACCCTACGTATCACCGCGGCTGCTGGCACGTAGTTAGCCGGTGCTTCTTCTGCAGGTACCGTCACGTTAGCTTCGTCCCTGCTGAAAGCGGTTTACAACCCGAAGGCCGTCATCCCGCACGCGGCGTTGCTGCATCAGGCTTCCGCCCATTGTGCAATATTCCCCACTGCTGCCTCCCGTAGGAGTTTGGGCCGTATCTCAGTCCCAATGTGGCCGGTCGCCCTCTCAGGCCGGCTACCCGTCGAAGCCTTGGTGAGCCACTACCTCACCAACAAGCTGATAGGCCGCGAGTCCATCCATGACCGCCGGAGCTTTCCAACCAATCCCATGCGGAAAAGGCTCATATCCGGTATTAGCACCTGTTTCCAGATGTTATCCCAAAGTCAAGGGCAGGTTACTCACGTGTTACTCACCCGTTCGCCACTCGTGTACCCCCGAAGAGGCCTTACCGTTCGACTTGCATGTGTTAAGCACGCCGCCAGCGTTCGTCCTGAGCCAGGATCAAACTCTCCGTTGAAAAATATCGGAAACAAACCACCCCAAAAGAGGCAGCCCGCAAACCGTCACAAACAACTTCGAATCAAACACTGACCAAAATCCATCACTGGATCAATCAAAATTTCACTCAAAGAAACCCAACACGCAACCCCAAAAAAGAGGCCACGCGACGGGAAAACGCAAAACAAGACCACAAAGGCCCTGCAGTGCAAAAAAAATTGGCATTGACTTAAAGCACACTGTTGAGTTCTCAAGATTCGGGCACTCCCAGACATCAACCACGAAACCGTGACATCCACCCTGGGGCAACTCGACCAACCTTACCCACACACGACCAGTCCGTCAAATCGAACCGACAAGCACCAGAACGTTGTGTGAGATGGTAGAAACCTCTGTGACAAGGAGTCTTCCGGTTGAGCACCGCCGAAGCGGCCCGACCAACTTTACCTACACCGTCTGCGCCTGTCAAACCGACAGATCCGCGACCGATCGCTGTTGAGTTGTTCCCAGCCTTCCCGGCCCGACCCGGGACGTTGAGCGGGCTCCATGCGAGCGCACACTCATCCCGTTCGCGATGAGAAGGATGGTGCCTCTGGTCCGTCCTGAACGTCCGGTGCACCAACAAGGCTCGACGAACAGTACACGCGTCCCCGCGCCCGCGCAAACCCGAGCGGTCGTGGTGGGCGCACCGTCGGTCACGTCGTAGCCTTGGCCCATGCAGAAGCGTGCCTTACTCCTGCCGGCGCTGGCGGCGCTGGTTCTCACCGGTGCGTGCGCGCCCACCGGCCTTGGCCCCGCCGGACCGATGCCCGGCAGCGGGACGCCGGCGGCGTCGCCCTCCGCGTCGGCCTCAGCTCCGTCGCCCGAGGCGCCGTCGCCCTCCCCCTCGCCCACCTCGTCGTCGCCCGCCCCCATGCGGGAGGTGACCATCAATGTCAGCGGTGACCTGCTGTGGCACAACTCGCTGTGGAACAGCGCCGAGGTGGACGCCAAGAGCACAGGCGAGCCCCGCTTCGACTTCTTCCCGCAGCTCGCCTCGCTGCAGGGTTACGTCTCCGCCGCGGACCTGGGGATCTGCCATTCGGAGGTCCCGTTCGCCGAGAAGGACGGCCCCTTCCGCAACTATCCCCTCTTCGCAGCGCCGCAGGAGATCGCCCCTGCCATCAAGGAGGTGGGATGGGACCTGTGCACCACCGCCTCCAACCACACCATGGACGCCGGGTGGGAAGGGCTGGTGCGCACCATCGACGTGCACCGCGCGGCCGGCATCCTGACCGCCGGGTCCTACGCCACCGAGGAACTCGCCGCCACCCCCGTCATCTACACCACGGAGTCAGGCGTCGATGTCGCCGTCATCAGCCAGACCTACGGCCTGAACGGCATTCCGAAGGCGAAGGGGAAGGACTGGTCAGTCGAGCTGCTCGACGCCGATCTGGCGATCGCGCAGGCGCGGCGGGCCCGCGAAGCGGGGGCGGACATCGTCGCCGTTCACATCCACGCCGGCGACGAGTACTCCAGCACCATCAACGAGCAGCAGCGCGCCTACGCCGAGGCGGTCACCGCGTCGCCGGACGTCGACTTCCTGTTCGGCCAGCACGCCCACGTGGTGCAGCCGATCGACAAGGTCAACGGGAAGTGGGTCGTCTACGGCGCCGGCAACCTGATCGCCGCAAGCGGTCCGGCGAAGCCGCGCACCTACGACGGGTACCTCGCCCAGGTCACCTTCACCGAGCAGGCGGACGGCTCCTTCGTCGCTTCAGCGGCCGAGTACGCCCCCACCATGATCACGAAGCACTCGGGCTCCCGACCGGCGAGGGTCTACCTCATCCCCGACGAGCTGGCGGCCGGCAACCCGCTCGCCGAGGAGATGCAGGCGTCGGCTGCCCGCACCCGGAAGACGGTCTACAGCCTGGGCGTCGAAGGGCTGACCGAGCGCAGCTGACTCAGGGACGGTAGACGCCGCCGACGGTCTTGCGCCCGCGACGCAGGACCGCGAATCGGCCGTGGACGAGGCGGTCCCCGGTGAGGACCAGGTCCGGATCGTCGATCTTGACGTTGTTGAGGTAGGCGCCGCCCTCGGCGATGGCCCGCCTGGCCGCCCCCTTGGACTCGACGATCCCAGCCATGGCCATCGCCTCCACGATGGTCAGGTCCTCCTCCACCGGCTTCCCGCCGACCTCCCGGAGCACCCCCTCCAGCGTGGACGGCGCGAGCCGCTCCAGCTCACCGCGGCCGAACAGCGCCGACGCGGCCGCCACCGCGGCCTCCCGCTCGGCGGGGCCGTGCACGAGGTCGGTCACGTCGTCGGCGAGCGCCCGCTGCGCCTCACGTTTGAAGGGCGCGTCGATCGTGGCCTGCTCGAGCGCCTCGATCTCCTCACGTGACCTGAAGGAGAACACCTTCAGGTAGTCGACGACCTTGGAATCCTCGGCGTTGAGGAAGAACTGGTGGAACGCGTACGGCGAGGTGAGCGTCGCGTCCAGCCAGACGGTGCCGGACTCGGTCTTGCCGAACTTCGTGCCGTCCGCCTTGGTCAGGAGCGGCGTCGCCATGGCGTGCACGCGGCCCTGATCGCTGCGCCGGATCAGCTCCACACCGGCGGTCAGGTTGCCCCACTGGTCCGATCCGCCCGTCTGCAGCGTGACGCCGTGACGCCGGTAGAGCTCGCGGTAGTCCATGGACTGCAGGAGCACGTACGAGAACTCGGTGTAGGAGATCCCGGACTCGAGACGCCGGGCGACGACGTCCCGGGCGAGCATCCGGTTCACGGGGAAGTGCTTCCCCACGTCGCGGAGGAAGTCGAGCACCGACATCCGGCTGGTCCAGTCGAAGTTGTTGACCATGGTGGCGGCCGCGGGGCCGTCGAAGGTCACGAACCTCCCGACCTGCTCGCGGATCCGCTCGACCCAGCCGGCCACCACGTCCGTGGAGTTCATGATCCGCTCCCCGGACTCCTTGGGATCCCCGATGAGGCCCGTCGCTCCGCCCACCAGCATGAAGGGCCGGTGCCCGGCGTCCTGCAGGCGCCGGGCGAGGAGGAGCTGAACCAGGTTGCCGGTGTGCACGCTCTGCGCTGTGGGGTCGAACCCCACATAGAACTTCACGGACCCCTCGTCGAGATGCGCGGCCAGCGCATCCGGGTCTGTCGAATGGGCGAGTAGCCCACGCCAGCGGAGGTCGTCGAGGAGTGCGTTCACGCCGGTCAGCATAGCCTCATGGCGCCCGCGGTCAGCCCGCCAGGAAGTCCGCCAAGCCACCCCGCGCCGCGTCGAGCTCCAGGAGCTGCTCGCGGACCCGCGACGGCGCGGTGCCGCCCCGGCCGTCGCGCGAGGCGACGGAACCCTCCACGGTCAGCACCTCAAGGACCGACCCGTCCAGCACCGGAGAGATCGCCGGGAGATCCTCGAGCGTCAGGTCCTGCAGCGTGATTCCACGCGACTCGCAGTACCGCACCGTCTCCCCCGCGACCTCGTGCGCCACGGCGAAGGGGACCCGCGAACGGACCAGGTGGTCGGCGACGTCGGTGGCCAGCGAGAAGCCGTGGGGCGCCACCTCAGCCATGCGCGTCGGGTGGAACGTCAGCGTGGCGACCATCCCGGCGACGGCGGGCAGCAGCACGTGGAGTTGGTCGATGCCGTCGAAGATGGGCTCCTTGTCCTCCTGCAGGTCACGGTTGTAGGCCAGGGGAAGCCCCTTCAGCGTGGCGAGCAGCCCCGACAGATTGCCGATGAGACGCCCGGCCTTCCCACGGGCGAGCTCCGCGACGTCCGGGTTCTTCTTCTGCGGCATGATCGAGCTCCCCGTCGACCAGGCGTCGTCGAGCGTGGCGAAGCCGAACTCCGCGGTGCACCAGAGGATCACGTCCTCCGACAGCCGCGACAGGTCCACACCCACCTGCGCCAGGACGAACGCGGCCTCGGCGATGAGATCCCGCGAGGCGGTGCCGTCGATCGAGTTGGCCACCGAGGAGGTGAACCCCAGCTCGCGGGCCACCAGTGCAGGATCCAACCCGAGCGACGTCCCCGCCAGCGCCGCCGAGCCGTAGGGGCTGACCGCGAGTCGACGGTCGAGGTCGCGCAGACGCTCGATGTCGCGGACGAGCGGCCACGCGTGCGCGAGCAGGTGGTGGCTGAGCAGGATGGGTTGCGCCGACTGCAGGTGCGTCCGCCCCGGCATCACCGCCCCCAGGTGGCGCTCCGCCTGGCCGCTCAGGGCCTCGACGACGCCGTCGATGTCCTGCGCGATCAGCCGGACCTCCTCACGCAGGTAGCTGCGGATCAGGGTGGCGATCTGGTCGTTGCGGGACCGGCCGGCGCGCAGGCGTCCGCCCAGGTCCGCGCCGACGATCTCCTTGAGGCCCCGCTCAAGGGCCCCATGGACGTCCTCGTCGGTGTCCGCCGCGACGAACGCGCCCGACTCCACGCGCCCGGCCAGCTCCGCCAGCCCGGCGTCCATCGCCGACGCCTGGTCCGCGTCGAGCAGGCCCGCGGCGTGCAGCGCCTTCGCGTGGGCGCGCGAGCCAGCGATGTCGTGCAGCGCCAGCCGCCAGTCGAACTGGGTGGACCGGCTCAGCGCGAACATGGCCTCGCTCGGACCGCCGGCGAACCGGCCTCCCCAGAGTCTCCCCTGCTCAGTGCTCATCGTCGCGTCCTCTTCCCGGTCGGCCACTCTTCGTCATCTCGGATATCCGCACCACCACGTCCTCGGCCGCCCCCTCGTCGGTGGCGATCACCAGGATGGTGTCATCCCCGGCGATCGTACCCATCACCCCCGCGAGCGCGGCGGCGTCGAGGCTTGCCGCGAAGTACTGGGCGGCGCCGGGCGGCACCTTCAGCACGATCTGGTTGCCGGCGGCGCGCAGGGACTGAAGCATCTCCGCGCAGAGGCGGGCCAGCTTGTCCATGGTGACGCCCCGGTCCTCGTCGGACCCCGCGGCGTAGACGAGCGAGCCGTCCGCGGCCCGCTGCCGGACGGCGCCGAGGACCAGGAGGTCCTTCGACAGGGTGGGCTGGCTCACGCTGATGCCCTCGGCTGCCAGCGCCTCGATCAGGTCCGCCTGCGAGGCGTATCTGGCCTCGTTGACGAGTTGACGCAGGGTGGCCAGCCGGCCGGCCCTCGTCACGTCAGACATGCGGGTCCAGCAGCCCTGGGAGCGCGTCGAGGAAGCCCTGCAGGTCCTCCGGCGCCGAGATCAGCGGCGGCGCCAGCCGGAGCACGCCCGGCCGGGGCGCGTTGATGACGAAGCCCGCGTCGAGCGCCGCGTCTGCGACCTCGCCCGCGACCGGCCTGGTCAGCAGGACGCCCAGCAATAGTCCGCGGCCGCGCACCCCGTCGATCAGCGGATGGCCGAGGTCGCGCACGGCCGCGGCCAGCCAGGCACCAACGGAGCGGGCGTTGTCGAGGACGCCGGACTCCAGCGCGTCGAGCACCGCGTTGCCCGCGGCCGCCGCGACCGGGTTGCCGCCGAAGGTGGTGCCGTGGAGGCCCGGCTGCAGAAGCGACGCCGCCTCCCCCGTGGCCAGGCAGGCTCCGATCGGGAACCCGTTGCCGAGGCCCTTGGCCAGCGTGATCAGATCCGCCACCACCCCGTCGGCCCGATGCGCCAGGTACTCGCCGCAGCGTCCGAGGCCCGTCTGCACCTCGTCGATCCACAGGAGGGCACCGTTGGCGGTGGCGATGTCACGCGCCGCGGCCAGGAATCCGTCCGGCGCGGGGACCACGCCGTTCTCGCCTTGGACCGTCTCCAGCACGATGGCGGCCGTCCGCTCGTCCACCGCCGCGCTCAGGGCCTCCACGTCACCGAACGGTACGAAGGTCACCTCGCCAGGGAGAGGCTCGAACGGCTCCCGGTACTTGGCGTTGTGGGTGAGGGCCAGGGCGCCCATGGTCCGGCCGTGGAACGAGCCCTCCATCGCCACCAGCCTCGTGCGGCCGGTGAGCCGCGAGAGCTTGAAGGCCGCCTCGTTGGCCTCGGTGCCGGAGTTGGTGAAGAACACCCTGGTCTGGGGGTTCCCCGTGAACCCCGCCAGCCGCTCGGCGAGGCGGATCTGCTGCTCGCTGGCGAAGAAGTTGGACACATGGCCGAGGCGGCCGAGCTGCGAGGTGATCGCCGCCGTGACCGCCGGATGGTTGTGCCCCAGCGCGTTGACCGCCAGCCCGGAAAGAAGGTCGGTGTAGCGCCGGCCGTCGGCGTCGTACAGGTGCACCCCCTCGCCGCGCTCGAACACCCGCTTGGGCGGGCCGAACGCGTTCATCATGACGGCGCCGTAGCGGGCGGTGAGCTCGCTCTGGGTCATGGCTGGACCTCCTCGTTGGTGACCATCGTGCCCACGCCCTCGTCGGTGAAGATCTCCAGCAGCAGGCAGTGTGGGATCCTGCCGTCGATCACCGTGGCGGAGGTCACGCCGCCCTCCACGGCCCGGACGCAGGCCTCCATCTTGGGGATCATCCCCGCGTCGAGGCTGGGGAGCATGGCGCTGACCTCTGCCGTCGAGATCTGGGTGATCACCGACTCCTCGTCGGGATAGTTGGCGTAGACGCCGGCGACGTTGGTGAGCATCACCAGCCGCTTCGCCCCGAGGGCGACGGCCAGGGCGGCCGCGGCGGTGTCGCCGTTGACGTTGTGCACCTGGCCCTCCACGTCCGGCGCCACGGTGGCGACCACGGGGATCCTGCCCGCGTCGATGAGGTCGAGGATGGAGGCCGGGTCCACGGACTCGACGTCGCCCACCAGGCCGAGGTCGATCTCCTCGTCGTCGACCACCAGGCCGCGACGCTTGGCGGTGAACAGCCCCCCGTCCTCCCCGGACATGCCGACGGCGAACGCCCCGTGCTGGTTGATGAGGTTGACGAGCTCGCGGCCGACCTGGCCGACGAGCACCATCCGGACCACGTCCATGGCCTCCGGGGTGGTGACGCGCAGGCCGCCCCGGAACTCCGAGGCGATGTCCAGCCGCTTGAGCATCGACGAGATCTGAGGGCCTCCACCGTGCACGACGACCGGCTTCACCCCCACGCGGCGCAGGAAGACGATGTCCTCGGCGAACGCGAGCTTGAGCGACTCGTCGGTCATGGCGTTGCCGCCGTACTTGATGACGACGGTGCGGCCGGCGTACTCCGCCAGCCAGGGCAGCGCCTCGATCAGGGTGCCGGCCTTGGCGATGAGCTCGGGCTGTTGCTGGATGCGGGTCTTGGTCATCATGGTTTCCCCTGGGAGTGCGGCGCGGGCGGGACGTGGGCGGATGGTCGGCCCAGACTCACGTCGAGTACTCCGCGTTCTCCTTCACGTAGTCGTAGGTGAGGTCGTTGGTCAGGATGGTGGCCGTCTCGACGCCGGCGTGGAGATCCACGAGGACCCTCACCTGGCGGGGGCCGAGGTCCACCAGACCGCGATCGTCGCCGATCTGGCCGCCCCGGCACACCATGACGCCGTTGAAGGACACGTCGAGCTCGTCAGGGTCGAAGGCGGCGTCCGTCACGCCGATGGCGGACAGGACCCGCCCCCAGTTGGGATCCCCGCCGAAGATGGCGCACTTGAAGAGGTTGGATCTGGCGATCTCGCGACCGACGACCTCCGCGTCCCTCTCGGAGGCCGCCCCCACCACCTCGATGGCGATCTCGTGGGAGGCGCCCTCCGCATCGGCGATCAGCTGCCGGGCCAGGTCCTGGCACACCTCGGTCAGGGCGGCCTGGAAGGCCGCCGGGTCCGGCGACTCCCCCGAGGCGCCGCTCGCCATGAGGAGCACCGTGTCGTTGGTGGACATGCACCCGTCAGAGTCCGCGCGGTCGAAGCTCAGCCGGGTCGCCTCGCGCAGCGCGCCCTGCAGGGCCTCTGCGGGGACCACGGCATCCGTGGTGAGGACCACCAGCATCGTCGCCAGGCCGGGCGCGAGCATGCCTGCCCCCTTGGCCATCCCGCCGATGGCCCAGCCGCCTACCACGATGCCCGCCTGCTTCGGGACCGAGTCGGTGGTCATGATGGCGGTGGCGGCTGCGGCTCCGCCGTCGGGTGACAGGGCCGCGCATGCGTCGTCGACGCCGTTGAGGAGCAGGTCCATGGGGAGTCGCAGCCCGATGAGGCCGGTGGAGCAGACGGCCACGTTGTCGGTGATCACGCCCAGCCGGTCGGCCACCCTGGCGGCGGTGGTGGCCGAGTCGGTGAACCCCTCGGCGCCCGTGCACGCGTTGGCACCGCCGGAGTTCAGGACCACGGCCTGCACCTGTCCGTCCGCCACAGCCTGCCGGGACCATTTCACCGGCGCGGCATGGACGCGGTTGGAGGTGAACACCGCCGCCGCCGACATCCCGGGGCCGAGGTTGTGCACGACGGCCACGTCCGGCCTGCCGCTCGCCTTGAGCCCCGCGGTGACGCCGGAGGCGGAGAAACCCTGCGGGAGGGTGACTCCCACGCCCGCGTCCGACGCGGATTCAGTATGGGACATGTTCATTGCCTTTCAGGGCGCGACGCCGACGGAGGACAGGCCCTGGGTCTCGGGGAGCCCCAGCGCCAGGTTCATCGACTGGATGGCTCCGCCCGCGGTGCCCTTGGTGAGGTTGTCGATGGCCGAGATGGCGATCAACCGGCCCGCGGCCTCGTCGACGACGACCTGGACCGTCGCCCGGTTCGAGCCCGAGACGGCGGCCGTCTGCGGCCACACCCCCGGTGACAGCACCTCGACGAACGGCTCGTCGGCGAAGAACTCCGTGTACGCCGCGTACGCCGACGCAGTGGTGACGCCGGGGACGATCGGCGCGGAGCAGGTGGCCAGGATGCCTCGGGGCATGGGTGCCAGGAGTGGAGTGAAGGACACGTTGACCCGGGTGCCGGCCACGGCGGAGAGGTTCTGGACGATCTCCGGGGTGTGCCGATGCACGCCCCCGACCCCGTAGGGGCTCATGTTGCCCATCACCTCGGACCCGAGCAGGTTGGGCTTGAGCGACTTCCCTGCTCCCGAGGTTCCGCTGGCCGCGACGATGACGATCTGAGCCGGGTCGATGAGGCCGGAGGCGACCGCCGGGAGCAGCGCCAGAGTCGACGCCGTGGGGTAGCACCCCGGGACGGCGATCCTCGTCGCTCCTGCGAGGCGCGCCCGCTGCCCGGGCAGCTCCGGGAGGCCGTAGGGCCAGGTGCCCGCATGCGGCGTGCCGTAGAAGCGCTCCCAGGCGTCGGCGTCGGTCAGCCGGAAGTCCGCGCCGGCGTCGACGACGATGACGTCGTCGTCCAACTCCGCCGCGATCGCGGCGGACGTGCCGTGGGGCAGGGCCAGGAACACCACGTCGTGACCGGCCAGTTCCTGGGCGGTGGTGGCCGCGACCAGCCGGTCGGCGAGCGGATACAGGTGCGGCTGATGGTTCACCAGGCGGTCTCCCACGCTGGAGTTGCCGGTGAGCGCCCCGATCTCCACCGCCGGATGCTGGAGCAGCAGGCGGAGGAGCTCGCCGCCCGCGTATCCGGTGCATCCCGCGACTGCCACTGTGTAGGTCATGGGCGTGAGTATTCCACTTCTCCGATAGATATTCCACTTGCTGCGGCAACTACCCTGAGATCCGTACCCAAGGGAGGCATGGTGGCCGGTTTCGTGCGTTCGCTGCTGGCGCTGCTGCTCATGTCGGCGGGCGTCATGTCGGCGCTGGGCGGGGTGGCGGCGCAGTGGCTGGACACGACCGCCCGCACGTCCGAGCCCATGCGGGTCATCGTCGGGCCCGTGGCGTCGGATCCCCGGGTGCTCGGGGCCATCGCTGTGGAACTCACCGCTGCAGTCGTCGAACAACTCCCTCCCGTGGTGGATCGCATTCCCGGCGTGCGGGACCAGGTGGAGGAGCTCGTCACCCTCGCGATGAATCAGATCGCTGGGAGCGAGGGCTTCAACCAGGCCTGGGAGGAGAGCATCGACCTCTCGAGGGCCGACTTCGTGGCGGGCCTGGACCTCATGCGGTCAGGTGGGGACGCACCCACGCTCTGGCTGACCCTCGACCCCTTCGTCGAGCTGGGGATGAGCCGGCTGGTGGAGATCTCGCCGGAGATCCTGCGCCCGTACGTGACCCAGATCCCGATGAGTGGGGACCTGCGCGTCGCCCTGGGACGCCCGGACACCGTCCAGGCGGGGTATGCCGCCGACGCGCTGAGCCTGGCACGCCACTGGATCTGGTTCTACGCGGCAGCCGCGGCGCTGGCGGTCATCGGCCTGGCCGTCGGATCGTGGCGAGGACGCTGGGTGGCATGGATCCTCGCCGTCGCAGGAGGTCTGGCCGGCCTGACCTTCGCGCGGGGCCTCCTTGCCGAGCGTGCCGCCGCTGCGGGAGGAGACTCGCTTCAGGCGGTGGTCCAGGCCGCCCTCGTCGACGGCGCCACGTCGTCGCTGCTGACCTGGACCGCGCCGGCGGTCACCACAGGCTGGGTGCTCCTGGTGCTCGGCGGTGTGGCGCTGGTGGTTGCCTGGGTGTGGCGGCCACGAAGCCGCTAAACCGGGCTCGGCCGTCGGCCTCCGGCTGCCGCGCGATAGGTTGACGCGGTCGAGAGGACCGCCATGTCAGCCATCACCTACCAGGGCATCGCCATGGTCGTGTACTTCGCCGTGATGATCGCCATCGGGATCTGGGCCTACTACCGCACCACCGATCTGAGCGACTACATGCTTGCCGGACGAGGGCTGGGCCCAGTGGCAGCCGCGCTCTCGGCGGGAGCCTCCGACATGTCCGGCTGGCTGCTGATGGGCCTGCCGGGGGCCCTCTACGCCGCGGGCATGGTGGAGTTCTGGATCGCGATCGGACTCACCGTGGGCGCCTGGCTCAACTGGAAGTTCGTCGCCCCACGCCTCAGGGTCTACACGGAGGTGGCCGGCGACGCGATCACCATCCCCAGCTTCTTCGGCAACCGGCTGAGGGACTCCACCCAGATCCTGCGGATCACCGCCGGGGTGATCATCCTGGTCTTCTTCACCTTCTACGTGTCCAGCGGGATGGTGGCGGGCGGCAAGTTCTTCAACGCCTCCTTCGGCATGGACTACCGGTTGGGCATGGTGCTCGTCGCCGGCATCGTGGTGCTGTACACCCTCGTCGGCGGGTTCCTGGCCGTCTCCTACACCGACCTCGTCCAGGGGCTGATGATGGTGGCCGCACTGGTGGCGGTGCCGGTGGCCGGCGTCATCCACGTCGGCGGCCCGGTGGCCCTCTACGAGGCGGTCACCACCCTCGACCCGCACACCTTCGCCCTCTGGGGCGCCACGACCACGGTGCTCGGCATGGTGTCCTCGGTGGCGTGGGGCCTGGGCTACTTCGGGCAGCCGCACATCATCGTGCGGTTCATGGCCCTGCGGACCCCTCAGGAGGCGGCACCCAGCCGTCGCATCGGGATTGGCTGGATGGCGTTGTCGTGCCTGGGTGCCGCCGGGACCGCACTGGTCGGGATCGCGGTGTACGGGCGCGACGAGCAGCGCCTCGCGGATCCGGAGACCGTGTTCATCGCGCTCGGTCAGATGCTGTTCCACCCGCTCGTCGCGGGCTTCATGCTGGCCGCCATCCTCGCCGCCATCATGTCCACGATCTCCTCGCAGCTGCTGGTCACGGCATCAGCGCTCGTGGAGGACCTCTACCGCGGGCTCGCCAGGCGGAGCCTCGACCAGCGAACCGGGGTGCTCCTCGGCCGCGCGGCGGTGCTCCTCGTCTCCGTCGTCGCGGCGGCGATGGCCTGGGAACAGAACGACACGATCCTCGCCCTCGTCGCGTTCGCCTGGGCCGGGTTCGGCGCCGCCTTCGGGCCCACGGTCCTGCTCAGCCTCTACTGGCGCCGGCTCACCGCCTGGGGCGCGCTGGCGGGCATGGTGGTGGGTGCCGTCACCGTCGGCGTGTGGGGCTCGCTCGAGGGCGGAATCCTCGACGTCTACGAAATCCTCCCCGGGTTCGTGTTCAACCTCGTGGCGGCTGTCGCGGTGTCCGTGGCGACACGGCGCCCGGATCCTCAGATCGACGCCGAGTTCGACGAACAGGTCCGGCTGCTGGCCCGGGCGTGACCTGCGGCACCAACCGCCACGCCCACGCGGCCCCCGCCCAGCACAGCGCGCCGACGACCGCTCCCGCCATCGTGATGGGCCACGCCAGGGTCACGACCGCCACGAGCCCGGGCGCCAACAGCCGGCCCGCGCCGTTGATCGTGTTCCACCTCGCGAGGTGACGCGTGCGGTGCTCCTCCGGCGAGAGATCGACCCCCAGCGTCATCACGATGCCGGCCCCGAAGCCGTTCCCGAAGGCCACGAGCGAGGCGGCCGCGACGAGCGCCCAGAAGGCAGCCGTGCGCGACGCGTCGGTGAGGGTCGCGGTGAGCCCCGCGAGAAGGAGGTACCCCGCTCCCGAGAACACGAGGCATGGGACGAGGACGGCGGTGCGGCCGTAGCGGTCCATCAGCGTCCCCGCCGGCACGAACATCGCGATCTCGACCACCGCCGCGACGGCGAACACGAGCGAGATCTCGTCGCCGCGGAGCCCGAGCATCGCCCCGAGCAGCGGAAGGATGAGCGGCCGGCAGATCCGCGACATGGTCAGCGGGACAGTCGCCAGGCCCGCGAGGACCATGGTGACCCCGGCTGTGCGGTCCGGGGCGTGGGGCGACGGCGCGACCGGAAGCCGACCTGACGCCTGCCGGACGGTGGGGCGCCGGACCGTGCGATCCCCCGGGAGCATCGTGGCCGCGACCATGATGGTGGCCAGAGCCATCGCGGCGGCGTCGACGCCGATGACCCAGCCCTCGTGACCGATCGCGATGATGCCGGCGCCGAGCAGGGGGCCGATCACCAGCCCGATGCGCATCATGCCCCCGAAGGTGCTCATCCCGCGCGCGCGTAGTTCCGGGGGCAGCACGGTGCCCAGGTAGGCCTGCCGGCCGATGATCCACACCTCGTGGGAGAGGGAGGAGATCACGAGCGCCACGACGAACCCCACCTGATGCCAGAGCGTGACGCCGGCGGTTCTGGCGTGCTCGATCAGCAGAAGCGATCCGATCTGGGTGGCTGTGACGGCGGTCCCCGTCGCGATCATGGCGCGACGCTCCCCCACCACGGTCATCAACGTGCCCAGGGGGATGGGTCCGAGCACGCCGACCACGCCCGTGATCATCGCCAGGGTCGCGGCCCCGGGGACCGAGAACCCCAGCTCCAGCGCGATCAGCGGGATCACCGGCATGGTTGCGGCCATGCCGACGGCCTGGGCCAACGTCGGCGCGTAGACGGGCCAGGCCAGGGAGCGCATGACGGCCCCCGCGCTCCGTTCGCTCATGCGCCGCGCGCACCCCCCACGCCTGACGTGAAAAGGGCAAGGCCCCAGGAGAAGTCGCGCTCGTGTGCCGCGGCGTCGAAGTGCGGCACCACCCCCAACTCGTGCATCTGCGCCTTCGTCTGCTCCTCGAGGACGTGACCCAGCACGAAGTGCAGGAGTGCCGCCATGGTCGCGGCCGGCTCGGGGGTGCCGTGGCGCTCCAGCCACTCACGCCCGGGCGCGCACGGGTCCACGGCGCCCAGCCCGAGCGCGTGCGCCGACGCGACGAGCTCCGCCGCGTCGCGGTGCGCCAGCAGCCGCTGGCGCAGACCGGACGCCCATCCCACCAGCCAGTCGTCGATCGGCGAGGCCGGCTCAGGGCTTGCGGGAGGGCCGGCGAGGATCTCATCGGCAACCGCCGCCAGCAGCGACTGCTTGTTGGGGACGTGGTAGTAGAGGGCCCCAGCCTGTACCCCGAGGGCGTCGGCCACGCGCCGCATGGAGAGGTCACCCAGCCCGTACTCGTCCAGGATCCGGAGACCGGCCTCGACGATGGACCGCCGCGTCAGCGCCACGCGCCTCAGCCCTGGTCGCTCAACTCGAACCAGCCCGACGCCGCGATCGGCACGTAACCGAGGCGTCGGTTGATGTCGAGCATGTAGGAGTTCTCGGACGCGTTGCCCGTGATGAGCCTGTGGGTCTCCGGCCAGGCGGAGCGCACCTTGGCGTGGCTGTGGGTCTTGGCGAACCAGCCGAGCCCGCGGCCCCGATGGCCGCGGATGACGAGTGTCTCCCACTGGTCCACCACCGGGCGCCCGTGTTCCCTGATCAGCCTGGTGAAGGCGACGAGGCGCCCGCTCGGGACGTGACGCACCGCGGTGTAGAAGGACTCGCACCCGCCTCTGATGATCGCCTCGTCGGCGCTGGCCACCCGCTCCTCGTCGACGACCTCGGCCTCGAGGGCCGCGTCGCCCTTGGGGACGTCCGTGCTCATCGCGACCATCAGGTCCGCGACGTCGCCGCGCCAGTGCTGTGGAGTCGACCCCAGCCACTGGACGACGTCGTAGTCGTCTGAGGTGGCCGCCCGAGCCGCGGCAGCGTCCGCGTCCAGCCGCGACTGGGCGGGCAACGTCAGACCCGAGACCGTCTCGACCTGCACCAGCCTGAATCCGCGCCCGAGCAGGAATGCGGCGCCCGCTGAATCGGGATCGATCGAGCCGTCCCCCTCGGCGGCTGACAGGGTCCTGGTCCCCGACGGAGTGGCCGGCTCCCATGTCCAGGCCTGGAATGTGGTGCGCCCGTCTGCCCGCGCCTCCTCCAGCGCACGCTCCAGGAGTGCCGAAGCGATCCCGCGGCGGCGATGGGTCTCCGCCACCGCGATGCTGAGGAACGCCAGGTGACGGTTGTCGATCCTGGGCAGTTCCATGAACGCGACCGCGACGGCCTCCGAGGAGTCGTAGGCCACGAACGGCACATGGGTGGAGTACTCGGGACGGGTGCCCTCAGCCCAACGGCGCAGTGCCGAGTGGCTGAGGTCGTCGTTGCCGAAGAGGCCCTGGACCACGCCGGTCCAGAGCTTCTCGTCGAGGTCGAAGACCCAGAAGTCCGCGTCCTCTGGTCCCGCTGGGTAGTCGAGGCGGGTGATGTTCACCCCCGCAGCCTACTGGCCAGCCGGGTCCCCGCCTACGACTGCATCCCTGTGGTCAGGCCCTCTGCACGGCTCCGAAGCGCTCGACGGCAACGGCCACCGCTGCCTGGCGGGCGCCGGCGGCCTCTGCGTCGGTCAGCGTGCGGTCCGCCCTGAACCTGAGCGCGAACGCCAGCGACTTCTTGCCTTCGCCCACCTGGTCACCGGTGTAGACGTCGAACAGCGCGATCGATTCCAGCAGGTCGCCGGCTCCCTCCGCCAGCGCCTCCTCCACCTCGGCGGCCGGCACGTCGCGGTCAACGATCAACGCGACGTCCTCCTTGGCGAGGGGGAACGACGAGAGTGAGCTGATGGTCCCCCCGGGGACGGCCTGGGACAGCAGGAGGTCGAGATTGAACTCCACGGCGGCCACCCGCTCCGGCAGGCGCAGTGACGAGACCACCGCGGGGTGCACCTCACCCGCATAGCCGAGCACGATGCCGTTGACCGACAGTTCGGCGCATCGCCCCGGATGCCACGGGGCCATCTCGACGTTGCGCCGGGTGAGTCGCACCCCGACGGCGGCGGCCGCCGCCTCCGCCAACGCGACGACATGTGTCCAGTCAGCGGCGACGGCGGGGCCGGCCCACCCCGCGGCTCGCCAATTGCCCGCGACCACGGCCGCCACCGTGTGCGGTTGGGCAGGAATCGACGCGTCGATCTCGGCCACCTCCTGGTCAGAGGGGCGATGCGCGACGCCCGGGCGGGGCGCGGCGCCCTCGCCCCCGTCGAAGAAGGCCTTCCCCTGCTCGACCAGCGCAAGGTCCGTCAGGCTGCGCGAGGTGTTGCGGGCGACCGCGGCGAACAGGCCGGGCAGCAGCGTGGTCCGGAGGAAGGGGTGCGTCTCCGAGAGCGGGTTCGCCAGCCGGATCAGCCGACGGCGGGGATCGTCACCGTCGACCCGCAGCTGGTCCAGTTCCTCCGACGAGGCGAACGGCAGGGACATCACCTCGGTGAAGCCCAGCGCGGCCACCGCTCGGAGCGCGGCCCGCCTGTCGCGGACACGCGGGGACAGGCCGCGGCTCACTGGCGGAACCGGCACCTTCAGCCCGATCCGGTCGTAGCCGATGTGCCGGCCCACCTCCTCGACCACGTCATAGGGGTCGACGAGGTCCGCTCGCCAACTCGGGACCTCGATGGTGAGCGAGTCGCCCAGCGCGGTGACCGTCGCACCCGCGGCGGTCAGCAGCTTGACGCTCTCCTCCTGGTCGACGCGGGTTCCCAGCACGGTGGGGATCAGGCCGGCACGCAGCGAGACCTTGTGCGGGACCGGCGTCGATCCGACGACGGTCTCGGCCGTCACGGCTCCCCCGCCGTGGGTCGTGAGGAGCCGCGCCGCGCGGCGGGCGGCGGCGTAGGGAACCTGCGGATCCACCCCTCGCTCGAACCGCTTGGACGCCTCCGACGGCAGCCCGTGCCTGCGGAACGTCCGCGACACCGACGCGGGGTTGAAGTGGGCTGCCTCGAGCACGATCCGGACGGTCGTCGAGGAGACCTCGGTGGCCTCGCCGCCCATCACGCCGGCCAGCCCGATCGGACCGCTGTCGTCGGTGATCAGCAGGTCGTCGGTGTCCAGCTCCCGGTCCTGTCCGTCGAGCGTGCGGAGACGCTCGCCGGCGCGCGCCGCCCGGACCCTGATGGGGCCCTGCAGCGTGTCCGCGTCGTAGGCGTGGAGGGGTTGCCCGGACTCCAGCATGACGTAGTTGGTCACGTCGACGGCCAGGGAGATGGACCTCACCCCGCAGGCCCGCAGCCGGTCAGCCATCCAGGACGGGGTGGGGGCCGCGGGATCGATTCCGTCGATGGTGAGGGCTACGAAGGCGGGGCACCGCTGATCCTCGAGCACCACGGGATGGCCCCCGTCCGTGGCTGCGGGGAGGTGGTGACGGTACGGGTCCTCAAATGAGACGGCGTTGGCGATGGCCGCCTCCCTGGCGAGACCGCGCATCGACAGGCAGTAGCTGAGGTCGGGGGTGACCTCGAGGTCCAGCACCTGGTCGGCCGTCCACAGCAGGTCTACCGCGGAGTCTCCGGGTTCACCCGCGCCCGCCGGCAGGACGATGATCCCGTCGTGGTCCTCGCCGAGACCCAGTTCGAGCTGCGAGCAGATCATGCCGTCGGAGATGTGGCCGTAGGTCTTGCGAGCCGCGATGTGGAAGTCCCCGGGGAGGACGGTCCCCGGGAGAGCCACCACCACGAGGTCGCCCTCGGAGAAGTTGTGCGCCCCGCAGACGATGCCACGGCTGGCGGGGAACTCCTCGGTGGCCTCGTCGTTGTGCGAGCCGACGTCCACCCGGCAGTACCGGATGGTCTTGCCGTTCTTCTGCGGCTCGTCGACGGAGGTCAGCACCCGCCCGACGGTCAGCGGCCCGGTGACGGGCGACTCGGTGGACTCGATGTGCTCGACGGTCAGTCCGACGGCGGTGAGCTGTTCCGCCAGCCGTGCGGTGGTGACGGATGCGGGGAGCGTGACCAGGTCACGCAGCCAGGAGACGGGGGCCTTCATCGGGCTCCTCCCAGGATGGAACGGCTGAAGCGGATGTCACCCTCGACGAAGTCGCGGAGGTCTGGGGCGCCGGTGCGGAACATGACGGTGCGGTCCACGCCCATCCCGAACGCGAACCCGGAGTACACGTCGGTGTCGATGCCGCAGGCCGCGAGGACCCTCGGGTTGACGACGCCGCAGCCGCCCCACTCGATCCACCCCTCGGAACGGCAGGTGCGGCAGGGGCGGTCGGGATTGCCCACGGACTCGCCGTGGCAGACGAAGCATTGGAGGTCCACCTCGGCGCTCGGCTCGGTGAAGGGGAAGTAGTGGGGCCTCATCCGCGTCTCCACGTCTCCGAACATGGCGCGTGCCAGGTGGTCGAGCGTGCCGCGCAGGTCCGCCATCGAGATGCCCTTGTCGACGACCAGGCCCTCGAGCTGGTGGAAGACAGGAAGGTGGGTGGCGTCGTACTCGTCCGCCCGGAAGACCTTGCCGGGGCTGATCACATAGAGCGGAACCCCCCGCTCGAGCAGAGCACGCACCTGGACCGGGGAGGTCTGGGTGCGCAGCAGCTTGCCCGCGGACGGAGGGTCGATCCAGAGGGTGTCCTGCAGGGCCCGCGCCGGATGGTCAGGGGCGAGGTTGAGCGCGTCGAAGTTGTACCACTCCGCCTCCAGCTCGGGGCCGTCGGCCACCTCCCATCCCATGCCGACGAACACGTCGATCATCTCGTCGATGAGGGCGGTGACCGGGTGCTGGGCGCCCCGCGGGGACAGCTCCACGGGGAGGCTCATGTCCACCCGCTCGGCGACGAGGGCCGCCTCGAGCTCTGCGGCGGCGAGCGCCTCCTGACGCTCCGCGACGGCCTTCGCGACGGCGCCGCGGGCCTGCCCGACGCGCTGGCCGGCCTCCTTGCGGGCCTGCGGCGGCAGGGCGCCGATCTCGCGGTTGGCCAGCGCCAGCGGCGAGGTGTCCCCCGCGTGGTCGAGGCGGGCCTGCTTCAGTTCCGCCGTGGTGGAGGCGGCCGCCACCGCCGCGAGCGCGGCCTCGACGGACGCGGCGATGGCGTCCGCGTCGAGCGCCGCCACCTGCTTCGGATCAAAGTTGTCATTGGGCCCGGACATGGTCGGGTCCTCCTTCACCGGTTCGACGTTGCGCTGACGCGGTGGCGTAGAGGCACACCGCTGCCGCGCTGGAGAGGTTGAGGCTCTCCGCCTGCCCCCACATTGGCACGGCGACCACCTCGTCCGCCAGCCGGGCGTCCTCGTCCGGCAGCCCCCATGCCTCGTTGCCCATGATCCAGGCAACAGGGCCGCTGAGTTCGCCGGCAGCGGCCTTCAGGTCCAGGGGGTCCCCATCGCCATCGGCCGCGAGCACCTTCATACCGAGCCGCTTGACCCGATCGACGGCGTCCGCGAGGGGCACCCCCGTCAGGATGGGCATGTGGAACAGGCTGCCGACGGTCGAGCGGACCGTCTTGGGGTTGTAGATCTCGACGCTGCCGGACGTCAGGATGACGGCATCCGCGCCGAACGCGTCCGCGCACCGGATGACGGTGCCCGCGTTGCCCGGATCCCTGACCTGGGCGCAGATCACCACGAGGCGGGCGCCGTCGAGCGCGTCCCATCCGAAGTCCAGCTGCCGGCACACGGCCACGATGCCCTGCGGGGTCACGGTGTCGCTGAGTTGGCGCATCTCATGCTCGGCGGCGCGCCAGACCGGCACCCGCAGCCCGCTCAGGAGGTCTGCGTGCCTGGCCGGGTCGTCGACGATGATCTCCTCGACGACCGTGCCGGCGGCGATCGCCTCGCGTACCGCCTGCCGGCCCTCGACCAGGAACTTGCCCGCCAGCTCCCGACCGCGGCGTTGGGTGAGACGACGAACCGAACGCAGCACCGGGGCGGGGAGGCCGGGGGCGGCGTTCGGTTCCATCGTCACGGGGACGGCCTTCAGGCTGCGGCGGGCTGGTTGTCCTTGGCGACCGCGACCAGGGCGTTGAAGGTGGCGGTGTCGTTGACAGCGAGCTCGGCGAGGATCTTGCGGTCGACCTCGACGCCGGCGTTCTTCAGACCGTTGATGAAGCGGTTGTAGGTCATGCCCTCGGCGCGGACAGCGGCGTTGATGCGCTGGATCCAGAGGCTGCGGAAGTCGCCCTTCTTGGCGCGACGGTCGCGGTAGGAGTAGGTGGCCGAGTGCAGCAGCTGCTCCTTGGCCTTGCGGTACAGGCGCGAGCGCTGGCCACGGTAACCGGAGGCGAGCTCCAGGACTTCACGGCGCTTCTTGTGCGCATTCACAGAACGCTTCACGCGTGCCATGTGGGTTCTCCTTGAATGTGGTCGGCCTCGCCGACGGGTGGTCTGGGTGGGGATGGCGGCAGGGCCGCCGGGCGGTGTGGCTCAGCGGCCCTTGTGCTTGCCGAGCAGCTTGCGCATCTTCTTGGCGTCGGGCGCCGAGACGGTCTCGGGGCTGCCGAGGCGACGGGTGCGCGTCGACGACTTGTGCTCGTTGAGGTGGCCGAGGTTCGCCTGGCGACGCAGGAGCTTCCCCGTCCCGGTGGTCTTGAACCGCTTCTTCGCGCCGGAGTGCGACTTCATCTTCGGCATATCAAATGCTCGCTTTCTTTATGTGATCGACCTCGTCAGAGGTCGATGTCGGGGTCCATGTTGTCTGCGGGTCCGCGCCGCTTCTTCGGCGCCGGCGCCGAAGTGGCGTGGGCGCGCATCTCGGCCTCCGCCTGGCGCTCCTGCTCGGCGTGCTCACGCCGCTCGGCCATGCGCCGGTCGCGGTCTGCGGCCAGCTCGACCTTCGCTTCGGTCTTCTTCTTCGTGGGGCCGAGGACCATGATCATGTTGCGGCCGTCCTGCTTCGGCGAGGACTCGACGTAGCCGAACTCGATCACGTCTCCGGCAAGGCGCTTGAGCAGTTCCATGCCCAACTCCGGGCGCGACTGCTCGCGTCCACGGAACATGATGGTGATCTTGACCTTGTCACCGGCCTTGAGGAACCGGACGACGTGGCCCTTCTTGGTCTCGTAGTCGTGCGAGTCGATCTTGAGCCGGAGCTTCATCTCCTTGGTGCTCACGTTCGACTGGTTGCGCCGGGCGTCGCGCTCCTTCTGAGCGGCCTCGAACTTGAACTTGCCGTAGTCCATCAGCTTGGCAACCGGCGGCCGGGCCATCGGCGCCACTTCGACAAGATCCAGATCGTTCTCCGCCGCGAGACGCAAGGCGTCCTCGACGCGCACGATGCCTACCTGCTCGCCTTTGGGGCCGACGAGCCGGACTTCGGGTACTCGGATGCGATCATTGATCCGCGGTTCAGTGCTGATGGGTCCTCCAGTGTGAGATGTGTCTGTCATGCCGGCAACACAAAGGCCCCCGCACATGCGGAGGCCACTGTAGCCGGGCACACGGAAGACCGTCCGCCTCAGGCGACCCGGCCGCCTGGGGCGGCGCGGGTGGGAGTGACTCCACTTTGCGCGGCAGCATGAGCCGCCGGATAACTCGCAGGAGTCTACGCCGGTGCCGGAGCTTTCACCAAAAGCACCGCGGTCACTCGGCGCGGACCCAGGCGAACGACCCGTCCCCCAGCTCGGTGAGCGCGTTCCCGTCGGCCATGAGCGCCACCGCGTCCTCCCCGATGACGAAGGGCACCGGACCGGCCACGTCCAGGAGGAGTTGCGTGGCGCCTGCCGGCCCCACCGTCGCGCACAGTTCGTCGAGCAGGCACGGCACGGGGCGGGCATCAGCCTGCCACGCGCGCAGTGAGTCGTAGCCGGTGAAGGCCAGGAGGTAGGTGCCCGACGCGTCACTGAGGGTGACCGCGGCCATCTCCGCGTGCCTGTCCGGGTCGTGGTGGCCCGTGTCGTCGCCGCTGGCGACCATGGGCAGCAGCAGCCGGCCCGCGCAGAGCGCGACGAGCGCACGCGCGTATCCCACCTGCTCAACCGCACCGGCGATCGCCGCGCGCACCGCAGGGTCCGGGGAGCCGTCGTCCCCCTTGAAGCGGGCGCTGGGCTGGGCGAGGGAGCGCGGTTCGGGCATGGGCCGAGCCTATCCGTCCCCAGGGGAGACGAGGCGTTGTGCCAGACTGGGGGCATGCCTGTGACACTGCTGATGACCATCGGGTTGACCATCGTGATCCTCGCCGTGGCGGCGGGGTTGACGGCGCGCTCGCACCGCGCCCGCCCTGCGGTGATGGGCGTGGGCCTGGCCCTCCTCCCGGTGGGGCTGTACCTCACCGGCATCACCCAACTGGTGGCCGACGGCGTCCGCGCGCTGATCGACTGGTTCATGCGCACCCCCTGGACGGTCGTGACCAGTTGGGGCCTCGGCCTCTTCGTCGGCGGGGTGCTGCTCATCGTGGTGGCGGCATTCCTGCCGAAGACCCGCAGTGTCGCGGCTCCGGGCAGCCCGGCATCCAAGCCGCCCGCCCAGGGACGCCCCCAGGTGGCTCAGCCGGCGGCCAAGCCGGCACCCGCCAAGCCCGCGGCGAAGGGCGTGGATCCCGAGGACGCCGAGATCGAGGCGCTGCTCCGCAAGCGCGGCATCATGTGACTCATTCCTCCGGGCGCGGCACTCCGAGGTCGTCCAGGTGGCTCGGATCGACGTCGCGGCTCGTCGCGCCCTGCTCGACGAGCCATCGTCGCAACTCCACCACCTTGCGCTGAGCGGCCTCACCCTCGAGGAACTGGATGGCCAGCACTGGACGGCGCCGAAGCTCGTTCTCGCCCTTGATGAGCAGCGAGGACCAGGCATCGCCCGGGCGCAGCCGGACCCCGGCCACCTCGTCGATGCGGTAGCGGTGCAGGAACGGGCCGTTGCGAACCGTCACCCCGTCCTCGTTGGCCCAGAGCCGCGAGTACCCCAGCGACAGCATGATCGCCACCATGACCAGGACGAAGAAAAGCAGGGTCCCCGCCTGGGGCCAGGTGACCCGGTCCCTGACGTCCTTGCCCAGCGCCCACCAGAAGAACAGCGACGACGCCATCAGGACGATCGAGAGAACCACCCCGGTCATCAGCGCCGGAGGGCTCGTGTAGGAGAGCCGCTCGGGGCGCGACGCGCCGGTCACAGCCTGCAGGCCGCAAGCTCGGTCAGCAGAATGCCGCGAGCCCCGGCCTCGTAGAGGCGGTCCATCAGGAGGTGGGCGCCCTCGCGCGGGACGAGCACCCGCACTGCGCACCACCCGTCCTTGGCGAGCGCGGAGACGGTGGGCCCCTCGACGCCCGGTGCGAGCGCCGTGGTGTCGGCCAGGTTCTCCTGAGCCACGTTGTAGTCCATCATCAGGTAGTTCTGGGCCACCAGCACCGAGTTGAGCCGCGTCTCGAGGCCCGCGACCCCCGGAGGCAGGGCGCCGTCCGTGCGCCGGATGAGGATGGCCTCGGAGGAGCAGATCGAGTCCCCGAACAGCTCGAGGCCGGCCCGCTTCAGGGTGGTTCCGGTGTCCACGACATCGGCGACGACGTCGGCGACACCGAGCCGGATGGCCGACTCGACGGCGCCGTCGAGCTTGACCATCTCCGCCTGGATGCCGAGCTCGTCGAGGTAGGCCTGGAGCAGGCCCGGGTACGAAGTGGCCACGCGCTTGCCTGCGACATCCGACACGGAGAGGTCCCCGCCGCCGGGAGCGGCGAACCGGAACCGCGAACCGCCGAAGCCGAGCGCCATCATCTCCGTGGCGGCGGCCCCAGAGTCCAGCAGCATGTCGCGGCCGGTGATGCCCACGTCCAGGTGGCCGCGACCGATGTAGACGGCGATGTCGCGGGGGCGCAGGTAGTAGAACTCGACGCCGTGGTCCGCGTCGATCAGGGTGAGGTCCTTGGCGTCGGTGCGCTGGCGGTAGCCGGCGGCGCGCAGCATGGCGGCCGCCGGTTCGGCCAGGGCGCCCTTGTTGGGGACGGCGATGCGCAGGAGGCGGTCAGTGCTCACGAATAATGCCTTCGTCAGAGGTAGCGGTAGATGTCTTCGAGGTCCAGATCGAGCGCCAGCATCAGCACCTGGAGGTGGTAGAGCAGCTGGCTGATCTCCTCGGCGGCCTGTTCCTTCGACTCGTACTCGGCGGCCATCCACACCTCGGCGGCCTCCTCGACGATCTTCTTGCCGATCCCGTGCACACCGGCATCCAGCCGGGCCACGGTGCCGGAGCCCTCCGGACGTGTGCTGGCGGTCTCGGACAACTGCTCGAAGAGCTGGTCGAAGGACTTCACGGGGCGCAGCCTACCGCCTACAGCCGGATGCCCAGCAGCGCGTCGATCGCGGTGGTCATCTCCGCGACCGCCTCGGTGTCGTCGCCCTCGATGGCGAGGCTGCCGGCCACCCAGGTGTCCACCGCGTCCAGCGCGGCCGGGGTGTCGAGATCCGTGCGCAGCGCCCGGCGCATCGCGGCGATCGTCTCGCCGGCCGGCAGCGCGGCGGGGTTGTTGAGCACCCCGCGCCAGCGCTGGAGGCGCGCAGTCGCGGCATCGAGCTGGTCCCGGGTCCACTCCCAATCGCTGCGGTAGTGGTGGTTGAGCAGCGCGAGCCGGATCGCCATGGGGTCGGCGCCGCTGTGGCGCAGCCGGCTGACGAGCTCGAGGTTGCCCTTCGACTTGCTCATCTTCTCGCCGTCGAGGCCCACCATGCCCGAATGCACGAACGCCTCGGCCATGGGCTCCCCGGACGCCGCGATGGACTCGGCGGCGCACATCTCGTGATGGGGGAACACCAGGTCGGAGCCTCCGCCCTGCACATCGAAGTTGGCCCCGAGGAAACGCAACGAGATCGCGGTGCACTCGATGTGCCAGCCCGGCCGCCCGGCGCCGAGCGACGACGCCCAACTGGGCTCCTCCGGGCGCGCGAACCGCCACACCAGGCAGTCGAGCGGGTGGCGCTTTCCGGGGCGGTCCGGATCCCCGCCGTTCTCCCGGAAGAGCTCGATCATCCGCGCCTCGTCGAGGTTGCTGACCCCGCCGAAGCCCTGTGCTGCCACCGTGTTGAAGTACCAGTCGGGGTGCTCCTCGTCGTCGACCTGATAGACCAACCCGCTGGGGAGAAGCTGTTCGATGAGCTCGATGACGCAGGAGATGGACTCCACGGCGCCGATGTAGTTGTCCGGGGGGATGACCCGGAGGTCCTGCATGTCGCTGCGGAAGAGTTCGATCTGGTCCTCGGCCAGCTCCTCCCACTCCTGGCCTGTGGCCGCGGCCCGCTCGAGGAGGGGGTCGTCCACGTCGGTGACGTTCTGGGTGTAGTCGACGGCGACGCCGAGGTCCCGCCACACCCGGTTGGCCATGTCGAACGCGACGTAGGTGTTGGCGTGGCCGAGGTGGGTGGCGTCATAGGGCGTGATCCCGCACACGTACATCCGTGCCGCGCCCTCGCTCGGGCCTACCGGCACCAGGCTTCTGGTGGCGGTGTCGAAGAGGCTCAGACGGTCGGGAACGTCGCCCTGTGACTCGGGGAGACTGGGGACGGTGACGGGTGCCCACGCATACATGGGCCCAAACCTACCGCGTTGGTTGAGAGCTAAAGCGGTGGCCAGGGGATGCCCGGCCGCAGGCCGCTCGGCTCCGGGAGGCAACCGGCGGCCAGCAGCGCGTCGGCGCGCGCGACGAGGGCCTCCCACTCCTCGTCGGCCAGCCCGGGCGCGAGGGGTGCCGTCATGGCCGCCACTTCCGCGGCCAGGGCGCGCTCGGCCTCGTCGAGCGGATCCCCCGCCCAGCCCCACAGGACGGTGCGCAGCTTGTCGTCGGTGTGCATGCTCACGCCGTGGTCCACCCCCGCGAGCCGGTCACCGCGGTCGATCAGGTGCCCGGCCTTCCGATCGGCGTTGTTGAGCAGGGCGTCGAACAGCGCCACCCTGCGCAGCAGGGGGTGATCGCGATGGGCCAGGACGACGGGTTGGTCGTCCTGCGTCACGGCGCTGAGGATGGGCATCCAGGCCTCGGTGATCTCCTCGGGCCGGAGCAGGTCGATCAGCCCGGTCGGCTCCCCCTCGACCCATGCCTGGGCGGAGCCCTCCCCCAGCGGGCCGTCCACCCAGAGGGTGAGCGGGACGAGGTCCAACCCCAACGCGTTCGACAGGGCGTAGGCCGCCACCTCTCGCCGGCCCAGGGTGCCGTCGGGGAAGTCCCACAGGGGCGCCTCCCCCGCCACGGGCTTGTACACCCAGCGGCCGCCGGCTTCGTCGAGACCCAGGAACGTGCCGTTCGACGCGCCGACGAGGCGGCCGATGAGGCGCAGTTCGCCCTGGGGGCCGGTCATGTGAACAGGGGTCCCCGGTAGCCGTTGGCGCGGGGGCAGATGTGGCCGGCCGGGTCCAGCGGCTGGGCGCAGGCCGGACAGGCGGGCCGTCCGGAGGCGACGACCTGCTCTGCCCGGACGGAGAAGTCCCGCGCCATGGGCGGGGTCATGAGGACCTGGAGCAGGGAGGTCTCCCCTTCGTCGTCCACCTCGTCGGAGAAGAGCTCCAGCACCAGCCGGCCGCGCTCCTGATCCCAGGCCAGCCCGATCGCCGCGGCTCGGAAGGCCACTGTGACCGGCGCGTCGAGTGGACCCATGTCCGCCGGGGTGCGCCGCTCGGGGACGTCGTGCCCAAGCTCGGCCAGACGGTCCAGGACCTCCCCCACGCGCATGCCGAGGAGTTGAGCCTGCTGCTTCTCAAGCGCGACGGCCGCCAACCGGCTGCCCTGGGCCACCTGGATGAGGAACAGGCGGTGGCCGGGCTCCCCGATGGTGCCGACGACGCATCGGTCGGGGCGCTCGAACTCCAGCAGCATGCCGTCCAGCCTAACCCTGGTCCACGGACCCGGGGGCGACGTCGCCGCCCCCGACCACCGGAGGCGCGGAGGAGCTGAGCAGGGCGGGGAGGTCCGAACCCGCGTTGACGCACAGCACCATGGGGCGGCCACCGGCGTAGTCCACCACGCTCAAACCTGCGGGGCCGACGTGGAGGCGCTGGAAGTCGTCGAGGGCCATCCCGAAAGCGTGGGCGAGGATGGCCTTGATGGGGTCGCCATGGGAGAAGACCACGACCGTCTCACCGGCCCTGTGCCCGGCTGCCAGGGTGGTCACGGCCTCCACTGTGCGCTCGAACATCTCGACCATCGACTCCCCTCCCGGGAACGCAACGGACGACGGGGTGGACTGGATCTCGGCCCAGAGGCTCTCCTCCCGCAGGGTGGACAGCGATGCGCCCGTCCACACGCCGTAGTCGCACTCGCTGAGACCCTCGAGCACCGCGGCGTCCGGGTAGCCGGCGAGGAGCGCCGTCTCGCGGCAGCGCTCGATGGGCGAGGTGTAGGCGGCGGCGATGGCGGCACCCGCCAGCAGATCCCTGATGTCGCGGGCCTGGCGACGCCCCACCTCGTCGAGCCTGACCCCCGGCATCCGGCCGGCCAGCACGCCCTCGGCGTTGGCAGTGGATCTCGCGTGCCGGATCAGGACCACCTTCGTCATACGTGCCAGCGTAGTCGTCGCCAGATCGGCGCCCGGCGGTACAGTGTCGCCCGGCGTCGACGAAGGGGACTGTGACGTGAACTGGTTCGAAGCGATCGTGTTGGGCATCGTGCAGGGGCTGACGGAGTTCCTGCCCATCTCGTCGAGCGCCCACGTCTCGATCATCGGACAGCTGCTGTTCGATGGCCGCGACCCCGGTGCCGCCTTCACTGCAGTCACCCAGCTGGGCACCGAGACGGCGGTGCTGGTCTACTTCCGCAAGGACATCTGGAGGATCATCACTTCGTGGGTGGGCAGCCTGCGCGGCACCGTCGACCGCTCCGATCCGGACGCCCGGATGGGTTGGCTGGTGATCATCGGCTCGGTCCCCATCGTCGTGTTGGGGCTGCTCTTCCAGGACGCGATCGACACGTCGCTGCGGAACCTGTGGATCACCGTGGCGATGCTGGCGGGTGTCGCGATCTTCCTCGCGGTGGCGGACCGCATGGCCGCAGACAACACCCGGGAACTCAAGCAGCTGACGTGGCGCGACGGGGTGCTCTTCGGCCTGTTCCAGGCCGCGGCCCTCATCCCCGGCGTGTCCCGCTCCGGCGCCACCATCTCCGGCGGACTGTTCATGGGCTACAAGCGCGAGGCCGCCACCCGCTACGCCTTCCTGCTGGCCATCCCCGCGGTCTTCGGCTCCGGCCTCTACAAGCTCAAGGACATCGGCGGGGAGCAGGCCACCGCCTGGGGGCCGACGATCGCCGCGACGGTGCTGGCCTTCTTCATCGGCTACGCGGTGATCGCCTGGCTGCTGCGCTACATCTCCACGCACGACTTCCGCATCTTCGTCCTGTACCGGCTGATCCTCGCCGCCGTCGTCGCCGTGCTGATCCTCACCGGCGTGCTGTCCGCGTAGGGTCAGGCACATGCAACTGCGGCCCCTCGGCGCTTCCGGCCTCCACGTGTCGCGGCTCGGCCTGGGGACCATGGCCTGGGGCCGCGACGTGGAGTGGCCCGCCGCCAGGGACCTCATCGCGGACTTCGTCGACGGCGGCGGCAACCTCGTGGACACGGCCCCGGCCTACGGTGCGGGGGTCGCCGAGAGGATGATCGGGAAGGCTCTCGCCACGGGAGTGCCCCGAGAGTCTCTAGTGATCGCCACCAAGGCCGGATTCGTCATCCGCGACGGCAAGCGGGTCATCGACACCTCGCGCGGCGCCCTCCTCAGCGACCTCGAGCAGTCGCTGCGCCGCCTCAAGACCGACCACGTGGACCTGTGGCAGGTCCACGCCTGGGGCGATGCCCCCCTGGAGGAGACCCTGTCCGCGCTGGACTCCGCGGTGAGCCGCGGCATGGCCCGCTACGTCGGCGTCTCGAACTTCGTCGGGTGGCAGACCGCGACGGCGGCCACCTGGCAGCAGGCGGACCGCGGGAGGACGCCGCTGTCCAGTGTCCAGGTGGAGTACTCGCTCCTCGCCAGGCGCGCGGAGGTCGAGGTGGTGGGATCGGCGCAGCATCACCGCATGGGGGTGCTGGCCTGGTCCGGCCTCGGCCGCGGCGCGCTCACCGGCAAATACCGCGACGGGCGTCTCCCCCGGGATTCGCGGGCAGCGTCTGACCACTTCGGATGGTTCCTCGAGCCGTATCTGCAGCCCAGGTCCGCGGCCATCGTCGACGCGGTGGCGCACGCCGCGCAGGGGCTGGGGCTCACCCCGGCGCAGGTGGCCCTGATGTGGGTCCGCGACGCTCCCCAGGTGGCTTCGGCGCTGGTCGGCCCCCGGACCTCGGACCAGCTGGCCGAACTGCTCGACGCCGAGGAGAAGGAGCTCGTGGCACCCATCGTGGCAGCCCTGGACGACATCTCCGGCGGGACCAACGCCTACCGCTGAGACCGCTCAGCTGATGTCGAACGCGATGTGATGCACCCCGTCGGGATCGATCTCCAGCGTCAGCGTCCCGGTCACGCCCTCCAGCTCGCCCGTGCCCGACCCGGGCACCAGCTCGTAGCGCACCTCCTGCTCGCCACCACGCATGGTGCCGAACTGCTGGAAGGCGACGCTGCCGGTGCGTGAGCCGATCCGTCCCTCGAAGACCTCCAGGGCGACGTATCCAGCGGTCCCGTCGGCGGGCTCGCCGGCCGACAGCATGACCCCACGGCTGGCGCCGACGGCCTCACCCTCCCAGACCTTGGCGAACTCGAAACGTCGAGTCTCCGGCAGCAGCGCCTCTTCGGGCGTGATAGCGATCTCGAACGTGGCGTTGACCATCATGGCGTCCTCCTCGGGTGCCCCCAGCCTAGGGTGATTTGCGCAGACCCGGTGGGCGCCTGCTAGAGTTCCTTGTCGCTCCCCCTTGGGGGACACCACCAGTCCGGGTGGCGGAATAGGTAGACGCGCTAGCTTGAGGTGCTAGTGCCCGTAAAGGGCGTGGAGGTTCAAGTCCTCTCTCGGACACAAGTTGAAACCCCCAGTCAAACCGGCAAATAGCCGCTCTGACTGGGGGTTTTGTCATTCCAGGCTTCCGCCACTCTCCGCCAGGAAGCGCCCATCCGTAGCATGTTGACGGCACGCTCGCCGCACGATCGTCACCGACGTGGGTCGAGAGGCCGAGCCGGTCGCTGACCGACAGTTCGATGCGCGACTCGAGCACAGTCGTCACCAGAACCAGACTCAACGCCAGGATCCGCGCAGAAGGCGCGTTCCCAGAGCGGTTCTGAGCCGGACGCGCCAGTTCACCCCGTGTGGGTCAGGGGTTGGTCGGAGGGCCGGCCGGGAACCGTTTCCACACCCGGTGGGCGGCCAGCAACTTGGCCAACTTCGCCACGGCCTCAGCGGGCGGGGCGATCACCACCCCTGCCGCCGACTCCGGGACCCCGGCCGCGACCAGCGCGGCCGTGGCTTCGGGCGCCACCGCGATCGCCTTGCAGTGGCGGTACATCTCGGAGAGCATCTTGGCCACTCGCGGATCGACCGGCTCCCCGGCCGTGTCGTGCCCGGCCTTGGCGTCGAACGTCTCCACCGCGTCGGGTGCCGGAGCAGGCGCGTCGACGACGAGAACGGCGTCGAACTCGATCGAGGCCGCGGTGAGGAACGCCCGGTCGATGACCACCTCACCCAACTTCCCGCCGCGTGGTGCTGTCACCAACGGCAGCATGCCCGCGGCGCGCACCGCGTCCCTGGCTGCCGCGACGGCGTCGGGCGGGGTATCGGCGTCCACCACGACGGCGATCTTGCGGCCGGTCACCGGCCAGCTGCCTCGAATCTGTGACAGTGCGGCGCTGGGCGGGGCATCGGAAGCAGGCGGGATCGTCGGTTCCGGCGCCGGCAGGCCGAGACCTTGGGCGACCTCGGCGCAAAGGTCGGCGTCGATGTTGGCCAGGCACTGGAGCTGCCGGACCCGCACCGACTCTTCGTAACACTTGCCCAGCTCGAAGGTGTAGGCGCGGGCCATGTGCCGGCGCTCCACGTCGGTCAGGGAACGCACGAACAGGGTCGCCTGGCTGAAGTGGTCGTCGAAGCTGGCCGAGAGCTCACGCACCTTGTCGCCGGCCACAGGGGTGGGCACGTCGATGAAGGCGCCCGCCTTCCCGTCGGCCTCGGCCGGGTTGCCGCCGTCGAGGGAGTTGGGCCGGTAGGGGGCCACCCCGCCGTGCACGGCGCTCTGGTGGAAGCCGTCGCGGAACATGTCGTTGACCGGGCATTGCGCGCGGTTGATCGGGATCTGGCTGAAGTTGGGGCCGCCGAGGCGCGTGATCTGCGTGTCGATGTAGGAGAACAGGCGTACCTGCAGCAGCGGGTCGTTGGTCACGTCGATCCCGGGCACCAGGTTGCCCGGGTTGAACATCACCTGCTCGGTCTCGGCGAAGAAGTTGACGGGGCGGCGGTTGAGGGTCATGGTGCCGATGATCTGAACCGGGCACAGCTCCTCGGGCACGAGCTTCGTCGGATCCAGCAGGTCGATGCCTTCAAAGGTCTCGTCCTCGGTGTCCGGCATCACCTGCACTCCAAGGTCGTAGGACGGGTAGGCGCCGGCGTCGATGGCGTCATAGAGGTCGCGGCGGTGGAAGTCAGGGTCGTTGCCCGCCGTCAGCTGCGTCTCCTCCCACAGTTGCGAGTGGATGCCCTGCTTCGGCTTCCAGTGGAACTTCACGAGCGACGTCTCGCCGGCGTCGTTGATCAGCCGGAAGGTGTGGACTCCGAATCCCTCCATCATCCGATATGACAACGGGATCCCCCGGTCCGACATCACCCACGCCACGTGCGCCTGCGCCTCCGTGTGCAGGGAGACGAAGTCCCAGAAGGTGTCGTGCGCGCTCTGCGCCTGCGGGATCTCCCGGTCCGGCTCCGGCTTGACCGCATGC
The DNA here is from genome assembly GCF_055326235.1 of Tessaracoccus yangjingae. Lineage (NCBI taxonomy): Bacteria > Bacillati > Actinomycetota > Actinomycetes > Propionibacteriales > Propionibacteriaceae > Tessaracoccus > Tessaracoccus yangjingae. The sequence continues at coordinate 36,400 of NZ_JBUZNN010000010.1, forward strand.
ACGATGTCCGGGAACTTGATGCCCTCCTGGATGAAGAACACCGGCATGTTGTTGCCGACGAGGTCGTAGTTGCCCTCGGAGGTGTAGAACTTCGTCGCGAACCCGCGCGTGTCGCGGACCGTGTCAGACGACCCGCGGAAGCCCTGCACGGTCGAGAACCGGACGAACACCGGCGTCTCCACCCCGCGCTTGAGGAATGCCGCCTGGCAGAGCTTGGTCGCGCGACCGTTGGCCACGAACACGCCGTGAGCCCCTGTCCCGCGCGCGTGCACGACGCGCTCCGGGATCCGCTCATGGTCGAAGTGGGTGATCTTCTCGCGCAGGTGATGGTCCTGCAACAGCACCGGGCCCCGGGGCCCCGCCTTCAGCGCGTGATCCGTGGTGCGCAGCCGCGCGCCCTGCGAGGTGGTCAGGTACTCGCCCTGCTGCGCCATCGCCTCCGCGGGCGCCCCGGTTGGGGCACCCGTAGGCGTGACGGTGGCCGGCCCCTGCTGCGACGGCTTCGGCGGAGGCGGCGCCACCGGCGCGGTGGGCTCCTCGAGCGCGGGCCCGGGGACGCCTGGCCCCTGCGGCGGGGTCAACGGCTCGGTGGGCTTCGATGGGGTGGGCGACATCTCTGGTGCTCCTTCACCTCGACACCCGGGGCAGGCCGCCATCGGACTGCCGACGGGTCACTGCCTGTCAGGTCACTGCCTCGCCGGAACCAGCCCGCGGGCCGGTCCCGACGTCCCCCTCGTACCCAGGCCAGTGCGACCTCAAACAGGAAGGCGCCGCCCGTGCCCGGTCCGCTCGGCTCATCGGCGCCGCGAGGAGGGGGTCAGCAGTTCGTCAGATCCAGGTCGACGTCAGTCGTCGTCGTCGGAGACCGTCCGCAGGAAGTTCTCGAATTCGGCGCCGAGCTGATCGGCTGAGGGGATCTCGGAACCCTCGGCGGCCCACAGGTTCGGACGGTGCTGCCCCTGGACGAACGCGTCGTACTGCTGCTCAAGCGCAGCGACGACGGCGCGCACCTCGTCGTTGCCTTCCACCTCGGAGGCGATGGCGCGACGGTTCTCCTCGGCCAGGGCGACGAGGTCGTCGTTGGGGAGGTTGAGCCCGGTGACGTCGACGATGGCGTTGAGCGCCGCGAGGGCGCCCTCGGCGAACTCCGATGCCGCGAGGTAGTGGGGGACGTGGACGGCGAAGCCTGCGGCCTGGTGCCCGGACTCCCCGAGGCGAAGCTCGAGGAGCGCACCGATCGAGGCGGGCACCTGCACGCGCCCGAAGGGTGAATGGACGTCGCGGATGAGGGCGGCGTCCGTGGCGTGCGCCGTCATCCCCACGGGCCGCGTGTGCGGCACGCCCATGGGGATGCCGTTGACGGTGACCACCAGCCTGACCCCGAGCTCGACGACCAACTCGCGGATGGCCTCGACGACCCGCTCCCACTGGAAGTCCGGCTCAGGGCCGGTCAGCAGGTGATACGGGTGGCCGTCGCGGTCCGTGAGCCGCTGCAGCACCATCGACGGCGCCTCGTAGTCCGACCACCTGTTGGTGTCGAAGATCATGGTTGGGCGCCGGCCGCGATAGTCGAAGAGCTGGTCGATGTCGAACGTGGCCACCATCGAGGCATGCCCGGTCCCGATGAGATGCTCACTGAGCATGCGTTGCACCTGTCCGGCGTCGATGAAGGCGCCGAGGGCCACGACGAGAACCCCGGAGCCGCGCTCGCCGCGGTGAGCGTCGGTGGTGAACCGGTAAAGATCGGAGGGGTTCTGCACGGCACGCGCCTTTCACGACAGGTGGATCTTCTCCTGGGCCAACGACCGGATGCCCCCACGGATTCCCGCATCACGTCACACGAATCGTTGGGAAACAGGTAGTCCGACTCTACCCTCCAGCCGTGGGGGCCACGACGCCCGGAACGGGCGGCTGGGCGTAAGATCCGACGCCAGACTGAATCGGCGAAAAGCGAGGCGTGCACGTGCGGCAGGAGCGGGACACTGCGACACCGGCCTCGCGCGCCCACGCGGTGTGGACCACGGAGACGGGCCCGACGCCGTCCACCATCGTCATCGGCGACCTCTGCCTGGACCTGAACGAGGAGGGTGGGCGGGTTCTCGAGCCCGCGTGGGGGTCACCCGCGCTGTTCATCGCCCGGCAGTTACAGACCTCATATGGGCTCACCGCCCTGGTGAGCGGGTCCTACGGGACAGACCTGCTGGGCCTGCTGGGCGACTTCCGGCTGGACCGGGGGCCGGACGGCCTGCGCTCGCTGTCCTACAGCAATGTCGTGGAGGCCGCGCTCCGCGACAATGACTCAGCCGGGTGTACGCCCCCACGGGTCCAGTACTGGCGCCCCTCGGATCGGGAGCCCGCGCCGATCAGCAGGCAGGCCCTCGACACGACCCACGACCTGCTGTACTTCTGCCCCCTGATCCCCGACCTGGATCGGGCCGCCGACATCGCGGCGATCAGGGATGCCCACGGGGGCGCCGCCGAGGTTCGGGTCCTGTTGGCGCAGGGACTGATGCGAACCAGCGGGACGCCCGGGGACCGCTCGTACACGCCCGTTCTCCGCCGCGACATCGGCGACGAGGAGGCCGCGACCTGGTCCTGCTTCGACATCGTCGTCTTCTCCGACGACGATCAACCGACGGCGGTGGAGAGGGCGACGCGCTGGTCTGCATCCTCCCCGGGCACCGGTTTCATCGTGACCCGCGGGCACCTGGGCGCCACCCTGTGCATCGAGGGCACCGCGACGCCGATCAGCACCCGGCCGCTGCTCCATCCCGCCACCACCGTCGGGGCGGGCGATGTCTTCGCGGCCGTCGTAGGGGTGGAGTTCCATCGGGCCCACGTGGTGGCGGGCATGCCACGGTCACCGGCGATGTACCGGGCCGCGGTCAGGGCTACGGCCGCCGCATCGGCCTTCGTGCGTTCGGGGCCGGCTCCCGCGCGCAAGGACAGCTCGGACAGCTCGAACCTCCTCGTGCACGATGCGATGATGGCGGAATGAGCCTCCCGCTGCGCATCCTGTTCGACTCGCCGCGGATCCCGAACAACACGGGCGCGACGATGCGGCTGGCTGCGGTGACCGGCGCCGAGCTGCACCTGGCCCGGCCGTTGGGCTTCGACATGGACGAGGCCAGGCTGAGGCGCGCGGGCCTCGACTACCGCGACGAGGCGGCCACCTTCATCCACGAGTCCCTCTCGGCAGCGTTGAGCGCCTTGGCGCCGGCGCGGGTCTTCGCCTTCACCGCCCACGCCGAGACGGTCTACACAGACATCGCCTACCTGCCCGGCGACGTCATGCTCTTCGGTCCTGAACCCACGGGGCTGGCCGAGGAGGTTCTGGCTGATCCTTGCGTGACCGCTCGGTGCCGGATCCCGATGCGGCCGGGCATGCGTTCGCTCAACCTGGCCAACGCCGCCGCCATCGCGGTCTACGAGGCCTGGCGCCAGCTGGGGCACCCCGGCGCGCGCGCCTGAACGCTGGGGGCAGGTGGTTGCACGTGCCCCGGACGGGGACGTCAGCCCTCGACGAGCGCCCTGCGGGGCAGGGCTGGCTCCACCACACCGTCCGGGACAGGCTGGTCTGACAGTGTCGCCTCTCCGCCCGGCTCCATCATCTGCGCGACGACGGCGGCGGAGGGCCGCTCCGCGGGATCCTTCGCCAGGCATGCGGTCACCAGCGCCGCCAGGTCCGACGGCGTCTCCTCAGGCAGCGGGGGCGGGGTGTCGCGGACGTGGGCCAGCGCCGTCGCGATCGGCGTCCCGCGGTCGAAGGGGCGGGAACCGGTCAGCATCTCGTGCGCCAGCACCCCGAGCCCATAGATGTCGGAGGCAGGGCCCAGCTTCTGCCCGAGTGCCTGCTCCGGGCTCAGGTAGTGCGAGGTGCCGAGGACCTGCCCGGTCAGCGTGTGCGACTCCCCCTCGACAGACCGGGCGATCCCGAAGTCGGTGAGCTTCGCGCCGGTCTCCGGCACCAGCACGTTGGCGGGTTTGATGTCGCGGTGGATGATCCCCGCCTCGTGCGCCACCACCAGTGCCGACGCCAACTCGTAGAGAAGGGTGCGGGTCGCGTCGTGACTGAGCGGACCGGAGGACAGGAGCGTCGCGAGCGTGGGCCCGTCGACGAACTCCATCACCAGGCAGGACAGGCCGTCCACGTCGACGTAGTCATGGACGGTGACGATGTTGGGGTGCACCAACTGGGCGGCGAAGCGCGCCTCGTCACGGAACCGCTCCACGAGAGCGAACTCGTCCTGGGTGTGGGGGTGCATGATCTTGAGCGCCACCCGCCGCTCCAGGACTTCGTCGAAACCCTCCCAGAGCTGCCCCATCCCGCCGGAGGCCACATGGCCGATCAGACGGTAGCGCTCCGAGAGCACCAGTCCCGGTTTCAGTCGCTGCACCCAATCCTCCGATCCACCCGCCGGAGGGGCGTGAACCTACCGAGCATAGCCCGCGCGGGCCCCCGAACCCGCATGGCCGCTCCAGCGTTGCCCACCGCACCGGCCTTCAGGCCATGGACGCTGCGTAGATGTCGGCGATCGAGGAGTCCAGCATCGCGTCGAACTCCTCATCGCTCTGGCTGACCTGCAGCCCCTCCATCAGCGCCCGAGCGAAGCTCGCGACAACGCCGTGCTGCCTCGCCAGGCGGGCCGTGGCCTCGGCCCTCGAGTACCCGCCCGAGAGGGCGAACACCCGCAGCACGCGAGGATGCGACACGAGGTCGGCGTACAGGTCGTCGGTCTCGGGAAGGGTCAGCTTCAGCATCACCCTCTCCCCCTCCGGCAGCTCGTCCAGGCCTGCCGCGAGGAGATCGTGGACGTGCCGCTCCGCGTCGGCCTTGTGGGGTGAGGCGATGTCCACCTCGGGCTCCAGGATGGGCACCAGACCGCCCGCGAGAATGCGCCGCCCCAGGTAGATCTGCTGCGCGACGGCGGCCTCGGCGCCCGCACCGGCGGCCCGCACCACGGAGCGCATCTTGGTGCCGAAGATCCCCTTCTGACCCGCGGCCCGCACCATCTCGTCCAGACCGTCGATGGGCTTCATCAGCTGGGCGCCGTCGACCTCATCCTCCAGCCCGCGATCGACCTTGAGGATGGGCACGATGTGCTTGACATCCCACAGGAAGCGCGGCGTCGGCTGCCCCTGCACCTCTCGGTCCATGGTCTGGGCGAACAGGATGGTGGCGAGGATCCGCTCGCCGTCAAAGCTGGGGCTCGACATGATCCGCGTTCGCATGGCGTGCACCAGATCGAACATCTCCGCCTCGTCGGCCCACTTCTCCAGGCCGTAGCGCTGCAGCGTCTTCGGGGTGCTCCCGCCGCTCTGGTCCAGCGCCGCCACGAAGCCGGGTGCCTCGGCCATCTTCTGATACTGCTGCTCGAACATCTTCAGCCTCCTCGTCACGCGCGAGCATGAGGGGCGGCGGGCCGTCGGGCGTCGTCGCCCGCTCCTGTCCTCCCAGTGTCCCACCGCTCATCCTCCGGTGCTGCGAAACGGCCCCGCCCCATGGGCTGGACGCGTAACGTCATTACCCCATGGAGAGGAGCCACCATGACCGGCGAGCAGCACGACGAGGTCTACGACCCCGAGGTCCACCCCAGCCAGGACATCCTGCAGCCGGACGCGGCGCCTGGCCACACCGTCCTCGACCCAGACGCCGGCGGCCACGCCCACCATCCCGTCTCGGGCGAGTTGCCTGGAGACTCGCTCGGAGGACTGAGCAATGCGGAGAGCGAGACGCGCTTCGACTGACCCCGCGGACGGCCCGGCACCGGAGGCCTGGGGGCAGGCGCTACGGTTGGGGGATCGACGACGAAGGGCGGACCATCATGGGCTTTCTGGACAAGCTGCTGCGGCGCGATACCGGTGACGACGACGGGCCGGTGCAGCTCTCCCCCTTCAGCTCCGAGGCGGTCCAGCCCGCGCTCAGCGACCTGATCGAGGCGCTGGAGGCGCTCATCGACGCGATGGACTCGGACGAGGCCCCGCTGTCCAATCCGGGCTGGCGGGGCAGGCTCCACGACCTGCGCGAGTCCCGCGGAGGGTTGCGGATGCTGGCCCGCAAGCCCTCGTTCACCAAGGAGGACCTCTTCGAGGAGCTGGTGTGTGTGCGGCCGCTGTACCGCGGAGCCCCGCCGAAGGACTTCGCCAACCTTGCACCGCTCAATGATCGGGTGATCGAGACCATCGAGGCCGTGCACCGGGCCGCCGCATCCTAAGGGAGCCACCCCGGGGCTTTCCTGGCACCCCCTGCTTTGTCATGACGAGGGGTGAGTCCATAGTGAATCATGGCGACTTTCGCGGACACAGCAGCTATCAACCTCCGCCTCGGCCTGCTCGGTCTTCCGCTCCCCTCTGAGGGTGCGGCCGGGCGCGCAGTGGACCTGGTGAGGCCCATCCTGGCCCGCCAGCGGGAGCTCAACAGGCGCCTCGCCCACCGGCTCCCCGCCGTCGACACCCGAGTCCAGAACTTCCTCGACACCTACCTCGAGGGCACCGGGACCCGGCCGTGCCTGCCGCGCCAGACGCTGGTCCTGGACCAGGCCGGCCTCGCCCGCGACATGTCACTTCCCGTCGACGGCGACACGTTCACCTCCGACCTGCTGACCAGCTACCGCCTCGTCAACGGAATCCTGCACAACCCGGCCAACGACCGCCGCACCACCAAGGGCGTCTTCCACATCGCCGAGGGCGGCCTGCCGATCCAGGACGACAAGATCGCGGTGCCGAGGGAGACCTTCGGGCGGCTCATGGAGCAGGCGTTCCAGCCGCCGGACGAGGCGATGGTGTTGCCCTACACCTCGAACCACCCTGACCGGCCGAGGTGCTGGGTGTCCCTGCTGCTGCGGCCGATCGTGGTTCCGGCGGTGCCCGGCTACACCGTCGAGCGCCGGATGGAGACCCGCTTCATCGCGCCCGCCACGATGATGGCCAACCTCGACTTCGTCGAGGGGATCTTCGGCAACGGCGGCGACCCATACCTTCCGGAGAACGACGCGTCGCTGAACCCCGAGACCTGGACCGGGCACACCGGCCTCGTGGTCCTCGCCCCCCATCTGACGCGGCTCACCAAGAAGGAGCTCGGGCTTCCGCACTTCGACGAGGCCACCGACCGCCAACGCCGCGACGGCATGTGCTGGCGCACAGAGGACGAGCGCTACAACAACGGTTCGGCGTTCAAGGCGTGCGCCCGCGACGAGCGTGGCGTGATCGTCACCGTGATCGCGGACAACTACTTCGGCTACTGCAAGAAGGAGGTCAAGGCCCAGATCAGCTACTCGGCGAACCTCCTCGGGCTGGTCGAGGAGGAGCACTCCGGCGGCGCCATCACCTTCCCCCGCTACAACCTCGGCCAGACCTACACCCACACGTACTGGGATCCCTCCTACCGCTTCGACGACGTCATCGCACGCGACCCCGACCGGTTCGAGCGCCGGCCCGAGGGCCACGCCGTCGACCTCGAACAGCGCCACATCGTGCTGGTGCCAGGGACCGCGACCTTCTCCCTCCGCGACAGCACCATCACGTGGACCGTCGACGGCGTCCCCCAGACCATCGCCCTGCGTGCCGAGACCCACTACGTGCTGCCGGACGGCTACGTGGTGGAGCTGGCCCACATCGAGGCCGACGGCGACCAGTGGACCCTCCTGGGCACCTCCCCCGTCGCCACCTCGTGCCACAAGCCGGCCACCGTCTCCGGCGGCGGCAAGTCCGAGATCTCGAAGTCCATCACCGACGCGTTCGTGTTCGGCAACGCCTACATCGCGGACTTCGCCGACGACATGGCGCAGGTGGCGGCCATCGTCGACCGCGACTTCACCGACCGGTTCCGCGACTCCTCCGCCGTCGACCCGAGGCCCCTCCTCTCGGATGCGCGGTCCGTGGGCAGCGTGATCAAGCTCCTCACCCCCAGCCCCGACTTCACCGACGGCTACAACGCCTGGGTGGAGTCCATCCCGCACCACATCAAGGAGCTCGTCTTCGTCGTCAAGCGGTTCTACCGCCCCGAATGGGGCTCCGACTGGGCCTCGCACTTCTCCGTCGGCCGGATCAACGGCCGCGCGGGTCACGCGCTGCGCCTGGACGGCGACAAGATCACCGTCAACATGCTGCGGGTCGGCTTCGCGCCGGACGGCTCATGGCGGCTGTTCGGGCTGCGGCACGACTTCCACCCCGCGGCCAAGGTCCAGACCGAGGACGACATCACCGCGAGCATCGTCGTGCCGGGCGACGTGGCCGGCCGCGAGGACGGGCTGTCGCGCAAGTTCGTGACCAACTGCGAGCAGCTCCTGTTCCAGCGGCCCGACGACGCCATCCACCGCGGCTACGACAAGCAGGCCGAGTACGACATCGCGCACGGCGCCTTCCTCAGCAACTTCGAGCCCCTGACGACGGCCGACGCCCGCGACCTCGTCAACGACGCCATCGCCTTCTCCCGGTTCTCCAAGCCCATCCAGAAGCTGATCCGCAAGGTGGCCAAGGGGGGTCCGGGCGTGCCCGGGTACTTCGTCTCCTCTGCACACCCCCGCCTCATCAACGGGGCGCGGTCGAAGAACCCGCGCTATCTCCAGGTCCGCCAGGACCTCGCGCGCCCCCGCGGTACCGCGTTGGCGGAGATGGTGGCGCGGCTGCATCGCCGACTGCCGATGCGGGCGCCGCTGCGTCTGCCCGTCGACGTGGTCGCGGCCGGCCGGCGCAACAACGCGGCCGAGGACGGCGTTCCCCCGCTCTGCGCCTACGCTCCCCTCCACTACATGGAGCTGCCGGAGCTGTTCATGGAGTTCATCTCGTCGATGACCGGCAAGTCGCCGTCCACAACGGGCGCCGGCTCCGAGGGCGCCATGACGAAGGGCCCCTTCAACGCGCTCCCCTCGGTGATCGACCTCAACGCGGCCTTCCTGTCGTTCGCCCTCACCGGCTACGACGGCTGGCTTTCGAGCGCGGGGGTCATCGGCCCCAACGTGCGGGTCGACCACGACATCTCGCTGCTGGTGCCGGAGGTGTTCTCCAGGATGACCCCGGACGAGCGCAGCGCCGCGGCACTGATCGCCGAGGGCGCCCTGGAGCGGGTGCCCGACTTCGAGCACGACGGCGAGACGATCGAGGCGAGCCGGCTCGGCTACCGGATGACCTCGAAGTTCCAGTCGAAGTACTTCGGCCGGATCTTCATGCACCCCCACGTCGTGTTCTCGGAGAACATGCTGAAGCCCGAACTCCAGGATGTGGAGGCCTACGTCGAGTCAGTGCGCACCATCGTGACCACCCACAAGCGGGTCGCCCAGTCCTACATCGACGACGGCACCATCGCGCTGGCCGTCCCGCCCATCCGAGCACTTCTGGAGATCATGGCCACCGGCGTGTCCGACGGCATGACGCTGGCTGACGAGAGGTTCAGGCGGCTGTTCGACCGGGACGAGGTCCTCAACTCCGACTGGTACCGGGCGCGGCTCGAGTCGCAGTGCGCCTCGGACGCCACCCACCAGCGCAACGCGGTGGCGTCGATGACCAGGTTCGTGGAGGAGCCCACCAACGCCGCCGCCGCTGAGCGGCTGGGCATCCGGTCTCGGATCGAGGCGATGCAGGCGGGGCTGGAGGCCTCCACCAGCCCCGACGCGGCCGACCGGCTGAGCGGCACCCTGGGGCGTCAGGTCACCTGGCAGCTGCGGTAGGCACGAGGCCCTCGACGAGTTCGTGCGTGAGCTCGTCGAGGGTCGCGATCACCCTCGTCCGGGCCAGCAGTTCGGGCGCGGGCGGGTGGAAGTGCGGGGGGACGGCGATCACCGTCATGCCCGCCGCCAGGGCTGACAGCAGGCCGTTGGGTGCGTCTTCGACGGCGATGCTGCGCAGCGGGTGGGCGCCGAGCAGCTCGCAGGCCCGCAGGTAACCGTCGGGCGCCGGCTTGCCCCGCTCCACCTCCTCCGTGGACACGGTCGCGGCAAGGACATCGGCCAACCCGAGCGCCTCCACCGCCGCGTCGATCAGCGTCCGGGGCGACGAGCTGGCGATGGCCACGGGGTACCGCTCGGCCATCCGCCGCACGGCCTCGACGGCCCCAGGCAGGACCGTGATGCCCGTGCGGTAGTGGGCTGCCATGGCCTCCACCGTCGACTGCGCGGCGCGTTCCGGGGTGACGGGCAGCCCGACGGTCTCGACGAGGAAGGTGCTCCACTCCCTGGTGCTCATGCCCATCATCGCCTGGGTGGCGCCGTCGGGCCAGGGCAGTCCGGCGTCGGTGGCCAGCTGGCGACGCACCACGTCCCAGGTGGCCTCCGTGTCGGTCAGGGTCCCGTCCATGTCGAAGACGACGGCGTCTGGCAGCATTTCGCACTCCTCGGGGGTGGGGTGCTGGCCAGCCTACCGGTGGGGTAGGGTGTGGCCGTTGGCAGGTGAATCCGGTGTGATCCCGGAACTGTCGCGCAACCGTGATCCCACTGGTGGGGAGTCGGACCGCCCGTCAACGCGAGAAGGATGTTCACTTCCGTCGCGACCAGCGGAGAGGCCTTGGCCGACGGACCTAACGGATAGAGGTCCACATGTCCCCCACCCCGTCGACTCGGCGACTGGCCATCCCCGCCGCCCTCCTGCTCGCGGTCGGCCTGGCCACCTGGGCGCCCACCGCCTCTGCGGAGGTCACCGCCTCGGAGTGCGTGGAGGCCGGTAATGTCTGGGTCCACGTCGAGATCGAGGACGAGTACACCGGCGCCTGCGCCACGGAGTTCTCCACCGGCACCGAGGCCATGATCAGCAGCGGTCTCGCCGAGGACCAGGGGAACTGGGTTCAGACCATCGCCGAAGTGACGGCTGAAGACCCGGAGTGGTGGAGCCTCTGGACCTCGGTCCCTGAGAGCGACGGCGCGTTGAGCGAGTGGGAGTTCTCTCAGGTCGGCATCGCGGACCTGGAGCCGGAAGCGGGCAGCGTCATCGGCTGGCGCCTCCTGCCCGACTGGAACCTCGAGGCCGAGGCCCCAATGTTCAACCCCGCAGCCGAATCGGATGAGGCCCCGGAGGGCGAGACCCCCCTCGAGGAGACCGACGACGACACTTCCGCAACCCCCCAGCCCGAGGACGACTCCGCTCCTGCCCCCGGCCTGCCCAGCACCGGCAACTGACCCGATGTCCCGACGCCTCGGTTCCCTGGCCTCGGCTGCGGCTCTCGCCGTGGCCGGGGTGTGGTTCCTCGCACCCCAGGCCGGCGCCGAGGTGTCGGACGGGCACTGCAGCACGGCCACCGGTGTGACGGTGGTGGTGGACTTCCAGGAGTTGGGAGGTGGCACCGTCGTGCGCTGCGTCGAGGACGTCGAGGCGGGCACCACCGGGCTCCAGGTCCTGCGCCTGGCGGGCCTGTCACCCGAGGGCACCATCAAGGAGGGCCCCTCCTTCGTATGCAGGATTGCCGGACGCCCGAGCGCCACCGAGACGCTGCCGGTCACCGGCACCGACGGGTACCGGGAGAGCTGCGTCCAGGCGGCGCCAGACACGGCGTTCTGGTCCTACTGGCACGCCGACAACGGCGGCTCCTGGGCATTCTCGAACTACGGGGCGTCCGCGCGGGAAGTGATCCCCGGCGGCTACGAGGGATGGTCGTTCTCCCTCAACAACACCGGCTCCAGCAACCCGGCTCCGGGTGTGACCCCCGCCCACGACGTTGCGAAGCCCACCCCCAGCGCCAAGCCGACCACCCCACCTCCCCCCACGGCTCAGCCTGCGCCCACCGCCAAGCCGAGCACCACCAAGGCGACCCCCTCCCCCACCCGCTCGTCCACCGCGCCGACCACCCTCAACCCGGCCGCCAGCTCCACCGCCGCCGCGCCACCCAGCGCCACCCCGTCGGCGCCGCCGAGCGCCTCGCCGTCAGCGTCCGCGGCCCTGGGCACCTCGTCGGCGACGGCTGCTGCCGACACCCCGACGGCTGAGCCCGACGCGGTGTCCCCCTCGGCCCCGCCGGCCGCCCCACCTGTGGCCGCGCTGCCGCCCTCCGGCGTCCCGACCGGAACGCTCATGGGTGCCGGCGCCGTCGTCGCGTTGGGAGTCGGCGGCGGTGTGGTGTGGTGGCGCCGTCGCGGGCTCTGATGCTCCGGCGCGCACTCCCCCGGCAGCTCCACCCCTTCGCCTGGTGGGCCTACGCACTCACGCTCACCGTCGCGGCGTCCTCGACGACAAACCCCCTGCTCCTGCTGGCCCTGATCGGTGTCGCCTGCCTGGTGACGATGTCGCGCCGCGGTGACACGCCCTGGGCGCGGTCCTTCTCCCTGTACCTGTGGCTGGCCCTCTTCATCGTGGTCCTCCGCGTGGCGTTCAGGGTGCTCTTCGGCGGCGGCGACGGCCCGACCATCCTGTTCACCCTTCCCCAGATCCCGCTGCCCTCATGGGTGCAGGGGATTCGCCTGTTGGGACCGGTGTCGCTGGAGTCCCTCCTGGCTGGCCTCTACGACGGGTTGCGCCTGGCCACGATCGTCGTGTGCATCGGCGCCGCCAACGCCCTGGCCAACCCGAAGAAGCTGCTGGCCAGCCTCCCCGGCGCCCTCTACGAGCTGGGCACCGTCATGGTCGTGGCCGTCAGCGCGTTGCCGCAGCTGGGAGAGTCGCTGCAGCGGGTGATGCGGGCTCGCAGACTCCGCCGGACGCCTGCGCGGCGGACGCGGCGAGACCGCCTCCGCGCCGTCGAGACCATCATCGTGCCGGTGCTCTCCGATGCGCTGGAGCGCTCGCTTGCGCTGGCGGCGTCCATGGACGTGCGCGGCTACGGGCGTGCCGGGCTCGCCACCAGGGGCGGGCGCTACCTGTCGGCAGGCCTCGGCCTGCTGGGGATGATGCTGCTGGCCGTGTGGTCCTTCCGCTTCCTCGCGGCGGCGCCCGAGCCGACCGTGCTCGGCATCCCCCTGGTCTCCGTCGCGTTGGTCGGCGGTGGCATCGCGTGCGCTGTCGCGGCCCTGCGGATCTCCGGGTCCACCGTCCATCGGACCCAGTACCGGCCCATCCGATGGAGGCTGGCCGAGAGCGCGACTGTCGGCTGCGGCCTCGCCGCGGCGGGCATCGTCGGATGGATCGCAGCCCGGGGCAACGCCGCCGTGCTCTACCCCTCCATCATCCCGTTCGTGTGGCCGACGCTGACTCCGCTCCTCGTCGTCGCGCTGACCATCGCCGCGCTGCCCGCCTTCTTCACCCCTGCACCCGTCGCCGCGAGGACCCCGACATGATCCGATTCGAGGACATCTCATTCCGCTACGCCGGCAACGACACCCTCCGCCTGCTCGGCGCGTCCTTCCGGATCGAGGAGGGCGAGCTGTGCCTCGCCGTCGGTCCCACGGGGAGCGGGAAGTCCACCCTGCTCGGCTGCATCAACAACCTCGTCCCACGGTTCACCGGCGGCGTCCGGACGGGCCGGATCCTGATCGACGGCCGCGACACCACCATGCTCCAGCCCCGCGAGCTCGCCACGACGGTGGGCTACGTGGGCCAGGATCCGCTAGCTGGATTCGTCACCGACACCGTCGAGGACGAGATCGCCTACTCGATGGAACAACTCGGCTTCGCCCAGGCCGATATGCGACGACGGGTGGAGGAGACCCTCGATCTGCTCGGCATCGCGGACCTCCGCCACCGCGCGCTGCGGACGCTGTCCGGGGGGCAACAGCAGAGAGTGGCGATAGGCAGCGTCCTGGCCGCGTCACCGAGGGTTCTGGTGCTCGACGAGCCCACCTCTGCGCTCGACCCCATCGCCGCCGAGGAGGTCCTGGCCACCATCAGCCGCCTCGTCCGCGACCTCGGCACCACGGTGGTGATCGCCGAGCACCGGATGGAACGCGTCATCGAGTTCGCCGACACCGTCCTGCTGGTGGGAGACACGGTCCTCCACGGCCCCACCCGTGAGGTTCTCGCCCACGCCCCGATCCGCCCGCCGTTGGTGGAGCTGGGCGCTGAGCTCGGATGGACCCCGCTCCCGCTCACTGTCCGCGAGGGCCGACGCGCGACCGCAGAGCAGCGACGGGCCTGGGTGGAGGTGCCGCCGACGCTTCCCTCCGCTCCGGCGCACTCGGGCCCGGCCCTGTCCGGTCACGGCGTGGTGGTCCGCTACGGCGCGAAGGTGGCGGTGGCCGACGTGGACCTCACGCTCCACGCGGGCGAGGTCACGGCCCTCATGGGCAGGAACGGATGCGGGAAGTCCAGCCTGCTCTGGGCGCTGCATGGCGCCGGGCGCCGCGAAGCCGGCACGGTGCGGCTCAGCGATGACGCACGGGTTGCCCTGGTGCCGCAGACACCGGCCGATCTGCTCTACCTCACCACAGTCGAGGCGGAGTGTGCCGCCAGCGATGACAGCTCCGGCCTCCGCGCGGGCTCCACGCTGGCGTTGCTCAGGCGTCTGGTCCCGACGATCGACGCCTCGGCCCATCCACGGGATCTGTCTGAGGGACAGAAGCTGGCGGTGGTCCTCGCCGTGGAGCTGGCCGGCGACCCGCCCGTCGTGCTGCTCGACGAGCCGACGCGCGGCCTCGACTACGCGGCGAAGGCCGTGCTCACCGACATCGTCGAGTCCATGGCGGCGGCGGGACGGGCGGTACTCATCGCCACCCACGACGTGGAGATGGTTGCTCAGACCTGCTCACGCGTGGTGGTCATGGCAGAGGGCGAGATCGTCTCCGACGGGCCCACGCGCGACGTGCTTGCCGGGTCGGCGCTCCTGGCCACCCAGGTGGCGAAGCTGGCCAACCCCACCCCGGTGCTCACGGTGAAGGAGTACCTCGATGCCGCCACGTGACCCCACCCTGGCCGTTCCCGCCCCGATCGTTGGCGTGCAGCTGGGCCCCCGGACCTGGGCGGTGATCCTCGCCTCGTCCCTGCTCGGGCTCTTCGCCCTCGGCTGGCCACTGCTCATCCCCGCCGTCGGCGTCGCTCCGGAGCACTCGGGCGACGCACCGTTCGTGTTCGCCGCCCTGCTCCCGATCGTCCTCCTTCTGGTCGTCGCGCAGTTGAGCGAGGGAGGACTGGACGCCAGGTCCCTGGCCGTTCTGGGGGTGCTGTCGGCCGTCAACGCGGCCATCCGTCCCGCGCTGGGCGCCGGCACCGCCGGGGTGGAGTCTGTGTTCTTCCTCCTCGTGCTGGCAGGGCGGGCATTCGGGCCAGGTTTCGGGTATCTCCTGGGCTTCACCTCGATGTTCGCCTCGGCGCTGCTGACGGCGGGGGTCGGGCCCTGGCTCCCCTTCCAGATGCTGTGTTCCGCGTGGGTCGGCCTCGCTGCTGGATTGCTTCCCAGGCGGGTGACGGGCAAGGCGGAGATCGGCATGCTCATCGCGCTGGGCATCCTGGCGGCCTACGCCTACGGCGCCCTGATGAACATGTGGTTCTGGCCGTTCATCAGCGGCATCGGCATGGAGGGCGCGGGTGGCAGCCTCGACTACGTGCCAGGTGCTCCCATCAGTGAGAACCTGGTGCGTTTCGGCTGGTTCACCCTCATCACGTCGACGGCCAGTTGGGACACGGGGCGCGCCATCACGACATCGTTGGCGCTGCTCATCGTCGGGCGGCCCGTGCTCACGGTGCTGCGCCGGGCGTCCGGGATGGCGCGAGTCGTCGCCCCGGAGGCGGGGTCCCCCCTTCTGGCCGCGAGCGCGGACCGCGGTGATACGCTCAGCGGGCAGGCCCTGAACCCGGTGCGATCCCGGGACTGACGCGCAACCGTTACTCCGTTCGGAGGAGTCGGACCAGGGTCGGCTGATCATCTCCGATCATCCGCCCGTGGGCGGCGACGCGAAAGGATCTCATGAGAGTCCATCTGCGCCTGGTGGCGCTCCCCCTCATCCTCGGCCTCGTGGTCGGATCGGCTGCGCTCCTCCCCGCCCCGGCCCGGGCGGACACCAGCGACCTTCCCAAGGCCGCGCCGGCGATGACCTGGCTGGCGAACCAGACCAACTCTGCCGGGCTGCTCGAGTCGAGCGCCGGGTACGGCGATGTCGGGCTGACGCTGGACGCCGTCCTTGCCGGCGCCGCGGCCGGCGCGCCCCAGGCGACCTTGGACCGGTGGATGGACGGCGTGGCCGCGGCGATCCAGCCGAAGGTGATCTTCGACGACGGGTCGGGCACGCTCACCAGGGACACGGGCACCATCGCCAAGGCCCTCCTCGCTCTCGCGGTCACGCGCCGCAGCACCACCTCCTTCGGCGGCATCAACCCCCGCTCCCTGACGGAGGAGGCACTCACCCAGGGCGCAGAGCCGGGCTGGGCCGGTGCCCCTGCCCAACCCACCGGCACCAACGCGTTCGGACAGGCGTACGCGATGCTCGGCCTGGCCCGCACGGGGGCGCTCGATCCGGCAACTGTCGGATTCGTCGCCGCCAAGCAGTGCGCCGACGGCGGATTCCCGATGTTCTTCTCCGCCGGGAAGACGTGCGCGGCAGCCGGGTCCTCCTCGGACCCCGACGGCACCGCCATCATGATCATGGCCCTGCGTGCCGCACAGGCCGAAGGCATCGCCGCCGCCACGACGCCACTGACCGATGCGGTGAGCTACCTCACCGCGGTCCAGGAGACCAACGGATCGTTCCGCTCGGCCAGGGTGGTCGCCGGACAGGACCCCCCGCAGAACTCCAACACCTCAGGTCTGGCGGCCGCGGCCCTCGCCGACCTCCGCTCCGACGCCGTGGCCGACGTGCGCACATGGATGGCCACCATGCAGCTGACCACCGGCGCCGACGCGGGCGCGATCGCCCACACCGCCGTGGACAAGACAAAGGCGATCACGGCCGCCTCGCGTGGCGTGTGGGTCCGGGCGACCACGCAGGGCGTCCTGGCCTTCGCACCCGTCGACTTCTCCACGCTCACGCCCTTCAGCGTGTACACGCGACCCGGCACGCACACCTTCAACGGACGCCAGTGGCGCACCCGCTGCGAGCCGTACTCCCAGACCACACGCTGCTTCACCGACATCTGGGCCAGCCAGGTGCGCCAGGAGAACGGCCGCTTCGTCCTGGTGAACGGCTGGACATTCAACAATCTGTCCTACCTCCCGTCGCCCCGCTCGCTGTGGGCGGCGAACAACCTCGCCAACGCCGCGCCGGGTACATCGAAGACCTGGACAGCCGAGAACGGGCGGCTGTGGAAGACCGAGTGCGACACCGCGGTGACCGGCCGCAATGGCTGCCGCGCCTACATCTGGGGCAGCTTCATCGCGAACGTGGCCCCCGCCGGGCAGCCTCCCCGCTACCAGTGGAAGCAGGACTGGGTTTTCAACAACCTGGTCTACTTCTCCTGATTCACCCGCCCGCTCTCCTCACCCGTCCGGGAAGCCGGAACGTTCCACCCTCGCCGTCGGCGAGCCACCCGGATTCCACCAGCTCCCATGCGTTGGACAGCACGTCCAGCATCGTCTGACCCGTCCGGGCGGCCAGCTCGGCGGCCGTGACCTCCTCCTTGCTGCGCACCGCCTCGCGGATCTCCCGCAGATGAGGCGCGAGCGTGTCGATGGGGCGGCGCCCACCGCGACCGGTGGGCTCAGGGAGGGACCCGATCGGGGCCAGCAAGGCGCTGACCTCCTGTCCGCTGCTCACCAGCACGGCCTCGCCGTCGCGGATCAGGCGGTGCGGCGTGGCAGACAGCGACGACGTGATGGGGCCTGGTACCGCCATCACGGGGCGGCCCATGGCCAACCCCCAGGACGCGGTGTTCTTCGCGCCCGACCGGCTCGACGCCTCCACCACCACAACCGCCTTCGCCAAGGCGGCGATCATCCGGTTGCGGGCCAGGAAGGCATACCTGGTGGGCCGGTGACCGGGTGGCAGCTCGGAGACCAGTGCTCCGCTCCGGCTGACCGCGTCGGCGAGCCTGGAGTTGGCCGAGGGGTACGGGTCGTCCAGCCCGCTCGCGACGACCGCCAGCGTGAGCCCGCCCACCCCCAGCGCCCCGCGGTGTGCCGCGGCGTCTATCCCGAAGGCCAGGCCCGAGACCACGGGCGTCCCGGACGCCGCGAGGTCCGCGGCCAGTGTGACGGCCGCCTGCTCCCCGTACGACGTGCAGGCCCGCGCCCCCACCACGGCGACGCCTCCCGCGAGTCGGTGCAGCGGCTCCCCCTTCACCCACAGCCCTAGAGGAGCGCCGGTCTGGCTCGAGACCACCGCCCCGGACAGATCCGACAACGCCGTGGGCCACTCCTCGTCCGCTGGGGTGAGGAACCGGGCGCCGCAGGTCCCGGTGTCCCGCTCGACGGCACCGAGGTCCACGGCCGCAGCCTTGCGCGACAGCGGCCCACCCTCCGGGTCCGCCAGGAGTCCGCGCCACACGTCCACGGCCCCGAACTCCTCCACCGCTGCCACCAGCGGGGCCGAGCCCATCGTCGCCAGCGCGCACAGACCCATGCGCGCCTCACGGTCCGTGACCGTCATGCCGCCCCCCTCCGCTGCTCGCCCTGCCTGAGGTGCAGGGCCGCGCGCAGTTCGCGCTCGCCGATCGCGTCCTGCCCGGCCAGATCAGCCAGCGTCCACGCCAGCCTGATCACCTTGTCCACCCCTCGTGCGCTGATCAGGCCTCGTTGCAGCGCGGTGTTGAGCACCCCGAGATCCTCCGGGAGGCTGAGCTGCTGCCTGAGGTAAGAGCCCGGCACCTCGCCGTTGGTGGCCCAGGGCGTGCCCGCAAGGCGACGCCTCTGCCTGTCACGCGCCTCCACCACCCTGGCCAGCACCGTGGCGCTGGACTCGGAGGCGTCGGCCGCGACGTCCAGGAGCACCCGGTTGACGGTGGCCATCTGGTGCTTGATGTCGATCCGGTCCAGGATGGGCCCGCTCAACCGCTCCTGGTACTTCCGCACCCGGACGGGTTCGCAGCGACACTCCAGCCCTGCCACCCCGTGATTGCCGCACGGACACGGGTTCGCTGCCATGACCAACTGGAATCGGGCCGGGAACCTGGTGCTGTGCCGGGCCCGGCTGACGGTGACGGTCCCGTCCTCCAGCGGTGTGCGCAGCGCGTCGAGCTTGGAGCCGAAGTCCGGGCACTCGTCGAGGAACAGCACCCCCCGGTGGGCCAGGGAGATGGCGCCGGGCTTGAGCTCGGCGGTCCCCCCACCGACCAGCGCCGCCGGGGTAGCCGAGTGGTGGGGATCCGAGTAGGGCGGCCGGACGATCAGGCCGGTCAGCTCACGCCCTGCCAACGAGTGGATGGCAGACACCTCGACGGCCTCGTCCTCGGCGAGATCAGGGAGGATGGATGGAAGCCGCGACGCCAGCATGGTCTTGCCAACGCCCGGAGCGCCGTGCAGAAAGAGGTGGTGCCGGCCCGCCGCGGCCACCTCCAGCGCGAACTTCCCGTCCTCGTGGCCGACCACGTCCGCCAGATCCGGCGTGAACGCCGCCGGCTGTTCCAGGGGCGGTGACGACGACGGCGCGGCCTCCGTTGGGTTGAAGACGGGCTTGCCCTCCAGCAGGTCCACCACCTCCGCGAGGCGACCGGCCCCCCAGACAGTGATGCCTGGAACGAGGGATGCCTCCGCCTGCTGCCCCGCGGGGACGATCGCCCGCTCGAATCCCGCCCGGGAGGCCGCCAGCATGGCCGGCAGCACGCCACGCACCTTGCGGATGCGTCCGTCCAGGCTCAACTCTCCGATCAGAACGGTGCGGGTGTCCGAGACCAGCTCCATCTGCTCCTCGGCGATGAGGGCCGCCACCGCGATGGCCAGATCGAAGTGGGTGCCGGCCTTGGGAAGGCTGGCCGGCGACAGGTTGATGGTGACCAGGCCGGGCGGCCAGGACAGGCCGGTGGCCAGGACCGCGGCCCTCACCCTGGCCTTGGCCTCGCTCAGCGATGCGTCCGGAAGCCCGACGAGCTGAACCCGTGGGAGGCCACCCCCCTTGGCTGCCTCCACCTCGACAGGGAAGCCGTCGATCCCTGACAGCGCAACGGACCACACCCGCCGGCCTACCACTCGTCGATCCCCCGGGCATAGGTGAACTGGCACTCGCCGCCCCGTGGCCATAGCACCCCGACGGCGTCCACCCTGATCAGCCGGGGCCGCAGCCCGGACTGTCTGACATAGAGCGCCGCCAGCCGGCGTAGCCGACAGGCCTTGGCGTAGGTGATGGTCTCCAGTGGGGCACCGTAACGCAGACCCGCCCGGGACTTGACCTCCACCACCACGAGAGTGCTGCCGTCGGGTTCCAGGGCCACGATGTCGATCTCGCCCTCGCGGCACCGCCAGTTTCTCTCCACGACGCGCCACCCACGCGCTTCCAGGAACTCGGCCGCCCGGTCTTCACCCCGACGGCCGAGTGCTTGCGTTGGGCTCTCCATCGCCACCACCTCCGATCACCTTGATCGGAAACGCGACGCCCTATCTCCCGTTGTCCACAGGAAGACGGGTCACTGGTTCTCGGGCACCTGAAGATCCGAGTGCGCGATCTCCTCGATCGACACGTCGCGGAAGGTCAACACCTTGGCCGACTTCACGAACCGTGCAGGCCGGTACATGTCCCAGACCCAGGCATCCCCCATGGACACCTCGTAGTAGACATCGCCACCCTCGGTCCGGACCTTGAGATCCACGACGTTGCACAGGTAGAAGCGCCGCTCCGTCTCCACCGCGTAGGTGAAGATCCCCACCACGTCCTTGTACTCGCGGTACAGGTCAAGCTCGAGCTTGCTCTCGTATTGCTCTAGGTCTTCGGCGCTCATGGTCCCATCACTCTAGCCGTTCGGGCCACGTTGTCGAAGCACCACCTGTGGATCTCCGACGGGCCGTGCTCGTCGAGTGCCGCCTGGTGCAGCGCCGTGCAGTAACCCTTGTGGATCGCGAAACCGTAGGCCGGGTACGTGGGATCGTGCGCGACCATGATGCGGTCGCGGGTGACCTTGGCGACGATGGAGGCCGCGCTCACGCAGGCCGCCACCTTGTCCCCCTTCCACATCGCCAGTCCGGGCACGCCCAATCCGTCGACGGCGAACCCGTCCGTGAGGACGAAGTTGGGCGCCACGTCCAACCGCCCCACCGCCCTGCGCAGCCCCTGGAGATCTGCCTGATGCATGCCCAGCTGGTCGCACTCGTCGGCCTCGACCACCGCCACCGCCACCGCGACGGCCCGGCGCATGATCAGGTCGTGCAGGCGCTCCCGCGTGGCCTCGCCGAGCACCTTGGAGTCATCCAGGCCGGCGATCGGACGATCCGGATCGAGGATGACGGCAGCGGCCACCAACGGACCCGCGCACGCGCCGCGGCCGGCCTCGTCGGCGCCGGCCACCGGGCCCAGCCCTGCCCGCACCAGTGCCCGCTCGTACCCGTAGGCGCCTCGCCCGAGACGGATCATCAGCAGCCAGGCTCCACGTGGATGAGGTCCGGGTCCTCGGGTGCGGGACCGTCGGCAACCGGCACGTCGAGGAAGGTCCGCGGGAGCGTGAACGTCGCCAGCCTGTCCAAGGGCGCGACGATGGCGACGGCCGCACCCACCACGTTCGAGACCGGGACGAACGCCCGCTCCCCCGGTGTCTGGGACACCTCCGCCAGGCGGCATCGCGAGTCCGCGGACGCGTTGCGGTGATCACCCATCACGAACAGCCGGTCCGCGGGGACAACGATGTCGAAGGGCACCGTCACCGGCGCAACCTGGATCCCACTCTCGCTGTAGAGGTACGACGTCTCGTCCAGGACCGATCCGTTGACCTCGATCTTCCCGTCCTCCGTGCTGCGCACATGGTCTCCCGGCATCCCGATCACCCTCTTGATGAGGTGCTCGGTGCCGGAATTGGGCAGCACGCCGACGAACTCCAGGGCGATCTTGACGGGATTGGTCGACGGCACGCTCGGGGCGAGCCACTCGCCGGGGTCTTCGAAGACCACGACGTCGCCGCGCTGGAATCCCCCGAACTTGGCCACGAGCACCCGGTCGTTGACCTGCAGGGTGTTCTCCATGGAGCCGGAGGGGATCACGAACATCTGGCCGACGAAGGTGCGCAGGAGTGTGGCGATGACGATCGCCCCGACGAGGATGAGTACGCCCTCGGTGAGCCACCCCAGCAGGCGTGCCCCGAAACTCCGGGTTCCCGGCCGGGCGTCATCGGTCGGGTTCGTCGTCGGTTCCACAGATCAGTCCTTCAGTGGCATGGGCGTAGCGCTCCCCTGAGCATACCGCGACCCCACACCGGGGCCGGACGCGAGGAACCGCCGGCGGCCCAGGGCCACCGGCGGTTCGTGAAGTGCGCGGAGCGAGGCGCTCAGTAGCGCTTCTCCTTGATCTTGGCGGCCTTGCCGCGCAGGCCGCGGAGGTAGTACAGCTTGGCGCGACGCACGTCACCGCGACGCTCGACCTCGATCTTCTCGATGATGGGGCTGTGCAGCGGGAAGGTGCGCTCGACACCGACGCCGAAGCTCACCTTGCGGACCGTGAAGGCCTCCTGCACGCCACCCGCGTTGCGGGCGATGACGACGCCCGCGAACACCTGGACGCGGGAGCGGGTGCCCTCGACGACCTTGACGTGGACCTTGACCGAATCGCCGGCGCGGAACTCCGGGATGTCGTCGCGGAGCGAGGCCTTGTTGATCTCCTGGATCAGCTGGTTGGTCATTTCCTAACCCTTCCGTCAGTGCCACAGGTCACCGCGGTTCGTTCTGACCGGACCGCCTCAGACAGTCCCCCAGTGGCAGGAGCTGCGACGAACCCGGGCTGCCCGAGTGCGGGCAACGACTAGTCATTATGGCAGAGGGAGACGAGGGGCACGAAATCGAGGCGGGGACGCCGTCGGGCGACGCCCCGGCTGACAAAGAGGGCCCCTGGGACCAAGTCCCAGGGGCCCTCTCAGTGGCGGATCAGATCTTGCCGTCCTTCTTGAACAGCGCGGAGATGAGGTCCCTGTTGAGCTGCGAGATCGACTCCAGCGGGATGCCCTTCGGGCAGACCGCCGCGCACTCGCCGATGTTGGTGCAGTTGCCGAAGCCCTCTTCGTCGTGCTGCGCCACCATCGACTTCACGCGACGGTACCGCTCGGGCTGGCCCTGCGGCAGCATGGCCAGGTGCGTGATCTTCGCCGCCGTGAAGAGCATGGCGGAGGAGTTCGGGCAGGCGGCGACGCAGGCGCCGCAGCCGATGCACGTGGCGTTGTCGAAGGCGACGTCGGCCTCCCGCTTGGGGGCGGGGGTGGCGTGCGCGTCCGGGGCCGATCCGGTGTTCGACGAGATGAACCCGCCGGCCTGGATGATCCGGTCGAACGCGGTGCGGTCCACGGCGAGGTCCTTGAGCACCGGGAAGGCGCCCGCCCGCCACGGCTCGATGTCGATGGTGGCCCCATCGGCGAACGAACGCATGTGCAACTGGCAGGTGGTGGTGCGGACACCCTCAGGTGCGCCGTGCGCGACGCCGTTGATGACGACGCCACACATGCCGCAGATGCCCTCGCGGCAGTCGTGGTCGAAGGCCACCGGCTCCTCGTTGCGCTCCGTGAGGTTCTCGTTGAGCAGGTCAAGCATCTCCAGGAAGGACATGTCGTCGGACACGCCGTCCAGGTCGTACTCGACCATCCGGCCGGCTGCACCGGGGCCGGCCTGACGCCAGATACGTAGCTTGAGCTTCACTTGTAACTCCGTTGCTTCAGTTCGATTGCCTTGTAGATCAGCGGCTCACGGTGCAGCACGGGCTTGCCGCCCTCGCCACCCCACTCCCAGGCGCCGACGTAGAGGAACTCGTCGTCGTGACGCAGCGCCTCACCCTCCTCGGTCTGGGACTCGCCGCGGAAGTGACCACCGCAGGACTCGCGTCGGTGCAGGGCGTCCACGCACATGAGCTCGCCGAGCTCGAAGAAGTCCGCAACGCGACCCGCGCGCTCGAGCGCCTGGTTGAAGTCCTCGTTCACGCCGGTGACGCGCACGTTCTTCCAGTAATCGGCCTTGAGCTCCCGGATGAGGCCGATGGCCTTCTTCAGCCCGGCATCCGTGCGGTACATGCCGCAGTACTCCCACATGATGTGGCCGAGTTCCTTGTGGTACGAGTCGACCGAGCGGGTGCCCTGGATGGACAGCAGCGTGTCGATCCGCGCCTGAGCCGATTCCCTGGCCTCGACGACCGCGGGGTGATCGTCGGCCACCTTCTCGAACGGGGCGTCGGCCAGGTAGTCGTTGATCGTGTTCGGCAGGACGAAGTAGCCGTCCGCGAGGCCCTGCATGAGCGCCGAGGCGCCCAGGCGGTTGGCGCCGTGATCGGAGAAGTTGGCCTCACCGGTCACGTACAGGCCGGTGATCGACGACTGCAGGTCGTAGTCGACCCAGAGGCCGCCCATGGTGTAGTGCACCGCGGGGTAGATGCGCATGGGGGTCTCGTACGGGTTCTCGCCAGTGATCTGCGCGTACATGTCGAACAGGTTGCCGTACTTGTTCTCGACAGTCTTCTGCCCCATGCGGTTGATGGCATCGGAGAAGTCGAGGTACACGCCGCGACGGACCTGACGCTCGGTGCCGTCCGAATCGCGCTCGGTGACCGCCGGGCCCACGCCGCGACCCTCGTCGCACATGTTCTTGGCCTGCCGCGACGCGATGTCGCGGGGAACCAGGTTGCCGAAGGCCGGGTAGATGCGCTCCAGGTAGTAGTCGCGATCCTCCTCGGCGATCTGGCGGGGATCCTTGGCGCAGTCCTCGGCCCGCTTCGGCACCCAGATCCGGCCGTCGTTGCGCAGCGACTCAGACATCAGCGTGAGCTTCGACTGGGTGTCGCCGTGCACCGGGATGCAGGTGGGGTGGATCTGCGTGTAGCAGGGGTTGGCGAAGTAGGCGCCCTTGCGGTGCGCACGCCACGTGGCGGTCACGTTGCAGCCCATGGCGTTGGTGGAGAGGAAGAACACGTTGCCGTATCCGCCGGTGGCGAGCACGACGGCGTCCGCGGTCCACGTCTCGACCTTGCCGTTGATCATGTTGCGCGTCACGATGCCGCGGGCACGACCGTCGACGATGATGATCTCGACCATCTCGTGGCGGGCGTACATCTTCACGGTGCCGGCCGCGATCTGGCGCTCCAGCTGCTGGTAGACGCCGATCAGCAGCTGCTGACCGGTCTGGCCGCGGGCGTAGAAGGTGCGCTGCACCTGCACGCCGCCGAACGAGCGGGTGTCGAGCAGGCCGCCGTACTCGCGGGCGAAGGGGACGCCCTGGGCGACACACTGGTCGATGATGTTGGCCGACACCTCTGCCAGGCGGTAGACGTTGGTCTCGCGGGCGCGGTAGTCGCCGCCCTTGACCGTGTCGTAGAACAGACGGTGCGTGGAGTCGTTGTCGTTGCGGTAGTTCTTCGCCGCGTTGATGCCGCCCTGGGCCGCGATCGAGTGCGCGCGACGGGGGCTGTCCTGGTAGCAGAAGTTGAGGACGTTGTAGCCGGCCTCGCCCAGTGTCGCGGCGGCCGCGCCGCCGGCCAGGCCGGTGCCGACGATGATGACGCTCAGCTTGCGACGGTTGGCCGGGTTGACCAGGCGGGCCTGGAACTGACGCGTCTTCCACACCTTGTCGATGTCGACGCCGCGGGGGGCCTTGGTGTCGGCGATATCGGCGCCGTCGACCCAGTACTGGTCGGCGACCGGGGGGGTCGTGGTGGTTGCAGTCATCAGATACCAACTCCAAACAGGACGGCCAGAGGCATGATCATGAAGCCGATGAACAGGACCACGGCCACGATGATGGCCAGCAGGTTGAGCAGCGAGGCCGCCTTGGCGCTCGTGTTTCCACCCAGGGTCGTGAACGCGCTCCAGAAGCCGTGACGGACGTGCATGCAGATGAGCACCATGCACACGGCGTACAGAACCACCATCCACCACAGCTCGAACGCGGCCAGCACCATGGTGTGGGGCTCGTCGCCCGTACCGCCGCTGACGGAACCGGGGACGATGGTGAACTGGATGAGGTGGAAGATCAGGAAGGCCGCGACGATGATGCCGCCCCAGCGCATGGTGCGCGAGGAGTAGGTCTGGACCTTCTTCTGGCTGTTGACGTACTTGCTGCCGCGGTTCCGGCGCGTCTCCATCGAGAGCGTGTACGCGGACCAGATGTGCAGGATCACGGAGAGGACAAGGGCCGACCGGAAGATCCAGATGAACCAGCCGGCCGGGAGGATCGGATAGAGGATCCCACCGTCTTCGGTGGTTCCCTTCAGCCAATGGGCGTAATGATCGAAGGCCTCGGGACCGAGGAACATCTTCAGATTGCCGTACATGTGCACGAGGAGGAAGGCGATCATGATCAAGCCGGTCACTGCCATGATGACCTTCTTGACGACCGTGCTTCGCAACGCCCGTTGATGAATGGTGAGTGTTGTTGCCACGGGGTCACTCTAGCCAACGGGACGAACATTCGGGCAGTGGGGTGACCTTATCGAAGGGGCGATTCGCTAGGGCATTTACGTTCCGATTGACTCACGAAATGTCATGCGAGAAGGTCCGGCCGGCGCTCCGCCGTCCGGCGGAGCGCCTGTTCACGCCGCCACGCCTCGATGAGGGCGTGGTGGCCGCTCAGCAGCACCTCCGGCACCGGCCTGCCCCGCCACACCGGAGGCTTGGTGTAGTTGGGGTATTCCAGCAACTGCTCATGGCCCTGCGAGTGGGATTCCTCCACAAGCGACTCCGGATTCCCGAGGACCCCGGGCAGCAGGCGCACCACCGCCTCGACGATGGCCAGGGTGGCCACCTCACCGCCGTTGAGGACGTAGTCCCCCAGCGAGACCTCACACAGCTCGTAACGCTCCGCGCAGTGGTCGATCACCCGCTGGTCGATGCCCTCGTAACGCCCGCACGCGAACACGAGCCGCTCCCGGCCCGCCAGATCGTAGGCCATCTCCTGAGTGAATGGCACGCCCGCGGGGCTGGGCACCACCACTGTGATGGGGAGTGGCGATGCGGACTCGAGCGCGTCCAGGGCCTCGCCCCAGGGCTCAGGCTTCATCACCATGCCCGCGCCTCCCCCGTACGGCGTGTCGTCGGTGGTGCGGTGCCGATCGTGGGTCCAGTCCCGCAGGTCATGGACGGCGAGGTCCACGATCCCGGTCGAGATGGCCTTACCCACGAGGCTCAGTCCGAGCGGGCTGAAGTAGTCGGGGAAGATCGTGACGACGTCGAGCCTCATTCGATGTCCTCCAGAAGGCCCTCGACGTCCGCGAGCCGGACGTGTCCGGACTCCAGGTCCACCTCGGGGACAAGGGCGCTCACGAACGGGATGAGCCGCTCGCCGCCCTCCACGGCGACCTCCAACACATCCTGGGCCGGGAGGTGCAGCACCTCACGGACGGTGCCCACCCGGCTGCCCGCGTGATCCAGCACTGCCAAGCCCACCAGCTGACGGTCGAAGTACTCCTCCGCCTCACTCGGGCGCTCGTCAGCGGGCACCCTGGCGCCCAGCGACTGCCCCACCAAGGGCTCGACGGTGGTGCGGTCGGGATACCCGAGGAAGGTCAACATGAGCCTCCCGCGGTTCCAACGCACCGTCGCAATCTCGACGGTCCGTCCCGACTCGCCCAAGCTGAGCTTCGTGCCGACGGCGAATCGCCGGCCCGGCTCGTCGGTGCGAAGGTCGATGAATACGTCGCCACGCACTCCATGCGGGCGGCCGATGATGCCGACCGTCACGTCCACCATGTCGCCCACGGTTCACTCCTTACGATCAGGTCCACGCTCCGCGGGGACGACGATGCCCCGGACCCGTTGGGGTTTCCGGGGCATCGCACGGGGTTGTGTCAGGGGCGACGGGGACGGTCCACGTCCACGAAGTCCACCCGGACGCTCTCCTTGCCGGCCAGAGCCGCGACCACGGTGCGCAGGGACTGAGCGGTGCGGCCCTGGCGGCCGATCACCTTGCCGACGTCGTCCGGGTGCACCCGCACCTCGAGAAGACGCCCGCGGCGCAGATCCTTGTCCTTGACGCTCACGTCGTCCGGGTTCGACACGATCCCGGCGACGAGGTGCTCAAGAGCCTCGGCGAGCACTCTCAGGCCTCTTCGGACGGAGCCTCGGCCGCATCGGCCGCGGGGGCCTCAGCCTGGGGGGCGTCGTCAGCGGGCGTGGCCTTGGCGGCGGCGTCGTCGGCCTTCTTCTTCGCCTTCGAGATGGCGGGCGCGGTGGCGCCGCTGTCCTCGGCGAGCGCCTTGGCGAACTCGGCCTCGCGGTCGCGGCGCTCAGGCTGCGGGTCGACACCGGAGGGCGTCTTGTCGCCGGTGAACTGCTGCCAGTCCCCGGTGCGCTTGAAGAGGGCCACAACGGCCTCGGTGGGCTGGGCACCGACCGACAGCCAGTACTGAGCGCGCTCGGAATCGACGCGGATGACCGACGGATCGTTCTTCGGGTGGTAGAGGCCGATCTCCTCGATGGCCTTGCCCTCACGCTTGGCGCGCGAGTCGATGACGATGATGCGGTAGTGGGGCGAGCGAATCTTGCCGAGTCGCTTCAGGCGGATCTTGGTTGCCACGGGTGTGGTTCTCCTGTTGATGAAAGTGTCTGCCAGCAGACGATGCGGATGGACGCTCACGACGTGTGGGGCACGCCGCGCGCAAACCTAGGGGCCTCGACGCTCGGATGAGAGGGCCCGGGCAAAGAGGTGCATCCGACATTGTGCCAGATCGGCGGGCGAGGGCCAATCCGGGTGCCGACGCAGGCGACGTACCATCTGCCACGTGCACATCTCAGAAGCCCGGTTCGAGGCGATCGTGGACGAAGCGCTCGGCGCGCTTCCCGAACAGCTCGTCGCGAACCTCGACAACGTCATCTTCGTCATCGAGGACGAACCGGAGGACGGTTCCGACTCGCTGGGCTGGTACGAGGGCACGGCCCTCACCGAGCGTGACCAGTACGGGTACGGGCAGTTGCCCGACAGGATCGTCCTGTTCCGCGGCCCGCTCACGCGCATGTGCCACACCGAAGACGAGCTGTACGAGGAGATCTGGATCACCCTGGTCCACGAGCTGGGCCACTACCACGGCATCGACGAGGAGGCCCTCCACTCACTCGGGTGGGGCTGAGCAGCGGGGCGGCGGGTCGCCTCACCGTCAGCACAGGCCCTCGACGCTGCCGGAGAGCGCCAACGGCTGTGCCGCGCGGCAGAAGGCGGGGCTCAGCACCGGCACCACCCCGTCGCCGGTCTCCACTGCGGGCGCGGCGCCGAACGGCCTCCCGACACCCAGGAACACCTCCCACGTGCTGGGCTGGCGGATGGCCTCCACCCGCGTGTCGGCCGGGTCCAGCCCGGCTGCCTCTGCGGCGTGGCGGAAGAACTCGTCGCGGCCGAGCACGCCGTCGATCAGGCCGTACTCCTGCGCGCGCACCGAGTCGTACAGGTGCGCCCCGATCTGATCACGGATCGCCGCCTCGCTGATGTCGCGGTGCTGCGCGACGTGGGCCACGAACGTGTCGTACTCAGCTGCCAGCCCTGCGGTGTAGACGGCCCGCTCCTCGTCGGTGATGGGCCGGAAGGGATTGCCGAAGTCCTTGCCCTCACCCTGGGTGAGGTACTCGCGCGTGATGCCTCCGGTGGTGGTCACCCCGGACTCGAACAGGGTGCCGCTGGTGGCGACCACGTCCGTGTACTGGTCGAACGGGCCGAAGATGACGCCGATGGAGCCCACCAGCGCCCCATGGTCGACGATGATCTCGTCCGCCGGCGCCGTGGCGTAGACCCCGCCCGAGGCGGAGATGGAGCTCACGTGAACCAGGACCTTCTGACCGGTGCGCTCCTGGTAACGAAGCACGGCATCGCTGATGGCGCGGGATCCGGCGATGCTGCCTCCCGGGGTGTTGACCAGCAGCACCACCCCGGCCGCATCGTCGGTGGTCAGTTCGTCGAGCTGGGCCGCGATCTCGTAGCCGTACGATCCAGCGCTGAGCAGCGCCCCGTCGGAGGCGTCCGCCAGGATGGGGCCGGCCACCGTGATGGCGCGGAGGCTCTGGCTCCCACTGCCCCAGATGGTGGCCAGCTGCGTGGTGGCAACCCCCCCGGCTGTCGAGACGAGCGTCATCGAACCGATGATCGTGACGGCGCCGAGCACGAGCGCCATGAGCAGCGACGCCGCCCCGAGGCCCAGCCCGATGCCCGCTCCGATGCCGAACCCGCGGCCGAATCCGCCCTGGGCCCTTGGCGCGGGGGGCAGGACCGGCCCCGGAGCCACGGGACGAGCGGGCTGGGGCGAGGGTGCCGGCTGGGGCAGATCTGTTGAGCGCTGATCCACGCTGGGTGGCGGGAACGACTGGCTGGGGTCGGACACGGTGGGGCCTCCTTCGGTCAGCCGCCACAGTACCCAGTCAGCCGACCACCGTGCCGCGGAGGATCAACGCGCGAGGCCGACGGAGTGTCGAGAGGTCCTCGCGGGGATCGGCATCGAGCACGATGAGGTCCGCGCTCGAACCTTCCGTCAGCGAGTCCGCACCGAGCCAGGACCGCGCCCCCCAGCTGGCCGCGCCCAGCGCGAACTCCGTGCCGCCGAGCTCCGCCAGTGCCTCGATCTCGTCGCGAATGCGGCCGTGCTCGACGACCGTCCCAGCGTCGGTCCCTGCGAACACGGGCACGCCGGCCTCGATCGCGGCACCGATCGTCTGCTTGCGGCGAGCGTAGAGATCCATCATGTGCGCGTAGTAGGAGGGGAACTTGTCGCGCGCCGGGGTTGCGTAGCGGGGGAAGTTGTCCAGATTGATCATGGTGGGCACCAATGCGGTGCCCCGCTCGGCCATCTGCGCGATCCCGTCGTCCGAGAGCCCCGTGCCGTGTTCGATGCAGTCGATGCCGGCGGCCACCAGCTCGTGGACGGACTGCTCCCCGAAGCAGTGGGCCGTCACGCGTGCGCCCTCCTCGTGCGCGGCGGCGATGGCCGCGGCGGCCACATCCGCCGGCCACAGCGGGGCCAGGTCTCCCACTGACCGGTCGATCCAGTCCCCCACGAGCTTGACCCAGCCGTCTCCGTCGCGCGCCTCATGCCGCGCCTGCTCGACGAGCTGCTCGGGCTCCACCTCGACGCCGAGGTAGCGGATGTAGCGCAGCGGACGGGCGATGTGCCGTCCAGAGCGGATCAGGCGTGGCAGCCCGGCGGTCCGCTGGATCCACCGGGTGTCCGACGGCGATCCGGCGTCGCGGATGAGCATGGTCCCGGCGGCCAGATCGGTCTCGGCCTGCCCGCGGGCCGTGTCCGCGCTGACTGCGCCCTCAGGACCAAGCCCGATGTGACAATGCGCGTCGACGAGCCCTGGGAGCACCCAGGCGTCCGAGGCGACCGTCTCGGCGCCCGCCACCGGCTCCTCCGAGATCACACCGTCGGCGATCCACACCTCCCTCGGCTCGGCGTCGGGGAGGAACACCCCGGTGAGATGAAGAGCTGACATGGAGGCTCCTAGAACTTGGGCTTGTTCTCGTTGAACATCTTCTGCAGGTCGGGCGGCAGCTGGAAGTCGTCGATGGTCTGCGGGACCGGCGGCAGCCCCGCCTGCGCGGCCGGCTGCTGGCGCACACCCTTGGGGCCCTTGCGCTGCTGCTTCTTCGGCTGCTGCTTCCTCTGCTGGGCCCGGCGGCCGCCGCCGATGCCGGGCGCTCCAGGCATTCCGCCCATCCCCGGCATTCCGCCGCCCGCCATGGCCTCCATCATCTTGCGGGCCTCCACGAAGCGGTTGACCAGCTTGTTGACCTCGGAGACCTGCACGCCCGCGCCCTTGGCGATGCGGGCGCGCCTGGAGCCGTTGAGGATCGAGACGTCGTCGCGCTCCTTCGGGGTCATCGAGTAGATGATCGCTTCGATCCGGTCGATCTCCTTCTCGTCGATCTCGTTGATCGCCTGCTTGAACTGACCTGCACCGGGAAGCATGCCGAGGATCTTCGACATGGGGCCCATCTTGCGCAGCTGCTGCATCTGGGAGAGGAAGTCCTGCAGGCCGAACTTCCCCCGGCCCATCAACTTCTCGGCAGCCGCGCGGGACTCCTCCGCGTCGAACGTCTTCTCAGCCTGCTCGATCAGGGTGAGGACGTCCCCCATGCCCAGGATCCGCGACGCCATCCGGTCCGGATGGAACATGTCGAAGTCGGCCAGGCCCTCGCCGCTGGAGGCGAACATGATGGGCTTGCCGAGCACCCGCGCCACCGAGAGCGCCGCGCCACCGCGAGCGTCGCCGTCGAGCTTGGTCAGGACGACGCCGTCGACTCCGACGCCCTCGTCGAACGCCTTGGCCGTGTTGACTGCGTCCTGACCGATCATGGCGTCGACGACGAACAGGGTCTCGTCAGGGTTGACGGCCGCCTTGATGTCCGCGGCCTGCTGCATGAGCTCCCGGTCGATGCCGAGGCGACCGGCCGTGTCGACGATGACCACGTCGTAGAGCTTCGACTCGGCATGGGCGATCGCCCGCCGGGCCACCTCCACCGGGTCTCCGACCCCGTTGCCCGGCTCCGGCGCGAAGACGTGCACGCCGGCGCGCTCCCCGACGATCTGCAACTGGTTGACCGCATTGGGGCGCTGCAGGTCAGCGGCGACGAGGAGTGGGGTGTGCTGCGCGGACTTCAGCCAGCGCGCGAGCTTGCCGGCGAGGGTCGTCTTGCCGGCGCCCTGGAGGCCGGCGAGCATGATGACGGTGGGCGGGCGCTTGGCGAACCTGACCTGGCGCGCCTCGCCTCCGAGGATGCCGATCAACTCCTCGTTGACCACCTTGATGATCTGCTGCGACGGGTTGAGTGCCTTCGACACCTCCGCATCGAGCACCCGTGACTTGACCGCGGCGACGAACTCCTTGACCACGCCCAGGTTGACGTCTGCCTCGAGCAACGCGATGCGGATCTCCCGCATCGTGGCGTCGATGTCGGCCTCGGTGAGGCGCCCCTTGGAGCGCAGCCCCTTGAATACCGACGACAGCCGGTCCTGCAGCGTGTCGAACACTGATCTGAGCCCTTCGGAGATGATGCAACCGCACCAGGATAGGCGAGTGGGCCCCGCCCGGGACAACGGCCCACCCGGGCGTTAGGCTCCTTCAGGACTGAACCCGCCGGCGAAAGGACCCCCACGCATGAGGATCGGCATCCCCAACGAGGCCCCCGGGACGCGCGTCGCCGCGACGCCCGTGACAGTGGCCGCGCTGCTGAAGCTGGGCTACGACGTCGTGGTGGAGAAAGGGGCCGGCGTCCTTGCCGCCCTGCCCGATGCGGCGTTCGTGGAGGCCGGGGCCACCGTGGTGGACGCGGCCGAGGTGTGGGCGGCCGACATCGTCGCGATCGTCGGGGAACCGACACCCGATCAGGTGTCGCGGCTGCGCGCCGAGCAGATCCTCATCGGATTCCTGCACCCACGCACCGGCACGGACCTGGTGGAGGCGCTCGCCGCCCGGGGCGTGACGGCGCTCTCGATGGACATGGTGCCGCGGATCTCCCGGGCGCAGTCCCTGGACGCCCTCAGCTCCATGGCCAACATCTCGGGCTACCGAGCCGTGATCGAGGCAGGTCACGCGTTCGGCCGGTTCTTCGCCGGCCAGGTGACCGCTGCAGGCAAGGTCCCCCCTGCGAAGGTGTTCGTGATCGGCACCGGGGTCGCGGGGCTCGCCGCGATCGGCACCGCCGGCAGCCTCGGCGCCGAGGTGTACGCCACGGACGTGCGGCCGGAGACCGCCGAGCAGGTCGAGTCGATGGGCGCCAGGTTCCTCACCGTGGCACACGACGATCAGGGCGTGTCGTCCGACGGGTACGCCAAGGCCACCACGGCCGATTACGCCGCACGTGCCGCCGAGCTTTACGCCCAGCAGGCCCGCACGGTGGACATCATCATCACCACCGCGGCCATCCCCGGCCGCCCGTCGCCGAAGCTCATCACCGCGGAGATGGTGGCCTCGATGCGTGCCGGGAGTGTCATCGTCGACCTCGCCGCCAGCGGGGGCGGCAACTGCGAACTCACCCGCCCCGGCGAGTCCTACGTGACCGACGGCGGCGTGCACATCGTGGGGTACACCGACCTCGCCAGCCGCCTCCCTGGTCAGGCGTCCCAGCTGTACGGCACCAACGTCGTGAACCTGATGAAGCTGCTCACCCCCGGCAAGGACGGCGTCGCGCAGCTCGACTTCGACGATCAGGTGCACCGCCAGATGACCGTGGCCCGTGGCGGCGAGGTCACCTTCCCGCCACCGCCCATCGAGGTCTCGGTGGCCTCCGCCGCCCCGGTGGCGAGCCTTGCCGCCGCGCCGCCGCCCCCCGCTCCGCCGCGCTCCGAATGGTCCCGGTTCCGACTCGTTCTCATGTTGGTTGCCGCGTGGCTCCTGCTCTCGCTCGTCCTCCCGGTCAGTTTCCTGTCCAGCATTCTCGTGTTCGGTCTGGCGTGCGTGGTGGGCTACTACGTCATCTGGGGCGTCCAGCCCGCGCTGTACACGCCGCTGATGAGCGTGTCCAACGCGGTCTCCGGCATCACCATCGTCGGTGCCATCACCCAGCTGACCTCTGACCTGCTGCACGTGCAGATCCTGGCCCTCGTCGCCATCGTGCTGGCGGGGATCAACTGCGTCGGCGGGTTCGCCATCACCCATCGCATGCTCGCCATGTTCCAGAGGAGCTGACCCAAATGCTGGCCAACATCGTCTACGGCGGATACATCGTCGCGGCACTTCTGTTCATCCTCGGCATCGTGGGGCTCGGGAAGCAGGAGACGGCCCGCAGCGGCAACGCCTACGGCATCGTCGGCATGACGCTGGCCGTCGTGGCCACCGTCCTGCACACCTTCAGCCAGCGGTGGGACACCACCGGCTTCATCCTGCTTCTCGTCGGTCTCGCCGCAGCATTCGCGGTCGGCCTTCCCTACTCCGCTCGGGTGGCGATGACGGGCCTGCCCGGCCTTGTCGCGCTGTTCAACGCATTCGGCGGCCAGGCATCGGCCCTGGTGGGCATCAACTCGGCCCTCGGGACCGACGCCTACCCCGTCCTCGCGGACCAGATCGTCCACGGCGTGGAGGTGTGGTTGGCCGTCTTCGTGGGCGCGCTCACGTTCTCCGGATCGGTAGTGGCCTGGGGCAAGCTCGGCGGCAGGATCACGTCCAAGCCGGTCACGGTGCCCGCCAGGGGCGTGGTCATGACCCTGTTGGGCATCGGGCTGCTCGGCTCACTCGCCTGGCACCTGGCCACCCCGAATCTGTGGGCCCTGATCCTCACCCACCTTCTCGGCTACGTGGTGGGCATCGTCATGGTCATGGCCATCGGCGGAGCCGACATGCCGGTGGTGGTGAGCTTCCTGAACTCGTTCTCCGGCTGGGCAGGGGCGCTGTCGGGGTTCGCAATCGGCTCCGATCTCCTCGTCGTGGCGGGCACGATCGTCGGCATGTCGGGCATCATCCTCTCCGTCGTCATGGCCCGCGGCATGAACCGCTCGATCACCAACGTGCTCCTCGGAGGCTTCGGCACCGCCGACTCGACGGGCACATCGGCCCCCGTCCTCGACGCCCAGGGGAACCCGATGACCGCCGTCAGCGCCGACGCCGACGAGGTCGCCGGTTGGTTGCGGGACGCGGACTCGGTCATCATCGCACCGGGATACGGCATGGCCGTTGCCCAGGCGCAGCACCCCGTCGCAGAGCTGACACGCCGCCTCATCGCTCAGGGCAAGACCGTGCGGTTCGCCATCCACCCCGTCGCGGGCCGGCTTCCGGGACACATGAACGTGCTCCTGGCGGAGGCGAGGGTGCCCTACGACATCGTGCTCGAGATGGACGAGATCAACGACGACTTCCCACGAACCGACGTGGTGCTGGTCATCGGGGCCAACGACACCGTCAACCCCGCGGCGATGGAGCTGGGATCGCCCATCTCCGGCATGCCTGTCCTGCACGTGTGGGAGGCGCGTCAGGTCGTGGTCTTCAAGAGGTCCATGGCCGCCGGCTACTCAGGCGTGGAGAACCCGCTCTTCTTCCGTGAAAACACCGCCATGCTGTTCGGGGACGCGAGGTCCAGCGCTGACGCCCTGGTGGCGGCCATCGGTGCACCTGTCCCTGCCGTCTAGACGGTGTGGGGAAGAGCGACGTCGAGCACCCAGGTGTCCTCGGCGTCGGAGACCTCGAACCGTCCCCCGAGGAGGTCGACGCGCTCGCGGATGCCGGCCAGCCCGTAGCCCAACGACAATGCGGAGCTTCGACGGCGACTCGGGAGGGCATTGGCGATCCGGAGCGAGACCTCGTCGTCGTGCACGGTGAGCGTCAACCGGCACGTCGCGTCCCGACGGCCGTACCTGAGGATGTTGGTCACGCCCTCCTGCATCACGCGGGTGAGGGTGCGCAGAGTAGGGGCGGGAAGCGAATCGGAGAGCGGATCGACAGAGACGGCGACTCGGAAGCCGTTGTCCCGCAGCGTCTCGGCCAGAACGCCGACGACGGTCGTGGGACGCACCAGTGCCATGCCGGTCGCCTCTCCCCCGGTCTCTGCCATGATGCGGCTCAGCAGTTCCATCTCCTCCTCGGCGCCGGTCATGGACCGTTCCATCCTGGACAGCGCCGTCCGTAGCTCATCCGGACTGTCGCTCTCGCCGTACGCCATCGACTGGAGCGTGGCCACCGACAGATGGTGCGCCACGACGTCGTGCAGTTCGCGCGCCAGAAGGTTGCGCTCCTCGGTGCGGATGCCCTCCGTGGTGCGACGCAAGGCTGCCATCATGTCCAGCTGGCGGCGCCTCGTCGTCAGGAAGTGGCGGGCTGCGACGAAGACGGGAAGGGCCACCAGGACCACTGCCGCCACGATCGCCCTCTCGCGCACGGCCCCGACGTCCGCCACGGTGGCGGCGACCAGGGCGAGGAAGGAGACGACTCCCAGCACGACGGCCACCCAGCGCTGCGACAGCCGGGCCGCCTGCCAGCACGCGACCAGCAGAATGGCCGCCAGGGCCGCGTCATCGGAGTGCGGCGTGAGGAGCATTGCGACGGCCGCGACGCCGGCAGGCACGAATCCGACGATCGGCCACCACAGCAGGAGACCGGCGGCGATGAACCCCGCCACCTCCCACACCGCGTCCCACGGAATCCTGCCGTTGAGGAAGGCATCTGCGAGTCCAGCCCCCGCCGTCAGCCCGCCGATGGTCAACAGCATCGTCAGCGCACCGCGCGCGGTGCCGGCCGTGACCCAGCGCCGCCATCCGGACTGAGGTGCGTCCCTGTTCTCCCCGCGAGGTGGTTCGATGCCGGGCGGGAGTGCGAGCTGCACGCTCCTCCCGCCCGCATGGCGCTCCCACCTGAGGCTTCCACCCAGCGCCTCGGCCCTCTGCCGGAGCCTGTCCATGCGATGCTCGTGGCCGTCCGCGCTTCCCCGAAGGTCCGGATAGTGGGCGTCCATGGTGATCCAGCCACGGCGTCGGTCGATCGTGACGAGCACCTCGGCGCCGTCGGCGTCCGACGCGAGGACCGCGTCCACGACCTCCTCCATCACGCGGGTCAGGGTGGTCTGCGTGACGCTGCTCACCCGGTCGAGCTCGACGAGGACCGAGGCCCTCACCCTCACGCCGTGTTCCTCCAGGCGATCACGGAGTCGTCTCAGCGAGGTGGTGGCGGCCGGACCGGCAACCGACTCGTCCTGTCCTGCGGCCATCGGGTCTTCGCGGAGGATGCCCACCAGGGCCCGCACCTCGCCGAGGGCGCCGAGGCAGGCCTCGTTGACCCGGCTGATCGCGGCCCTCATCGCCTCTGGATCTGTGAGCCCGTGGGCCGCCTTCAGCACCGAGGTGCTGTCGGCCAGCCTCACCGAGACCAGGGAGCGCAGCTCGGCCGCGAGCAGGGCGCGCTCTTCACCGCGGATCCGGAGAGCGTCCTCCTCCATCACCTGGACGCCCCCCTGCCCGCGACGCCGCGCAACCAGCATGGCCCGCAGCAGAAGGCCGGCCGTGACGCTCAGGGTGAGCAGGATGAGGTAGGCACCCGCGACTTCCCACTGCTGCGCCTGGAGACTCCGGGCAGCGGCGTATCCCAGGAAAATGCCGACGACGCCGACCACCTCACGCGGACGCGCCACCGCCGCGAAGGTGGCGGGAACCAGGAGGTGCACAAGGAGGTCGGCCTCCATGGTGCCGAACCACAGCGTCAACGCCATGGGGACCAGTGCGGCGATGAGTCCGGCCCGCGGACGCCACAGCACCAGGACGCAGGCGACGCCCTCAGCGAACTGCGCGATCGGCGAGACGGCTGTCTGCCAGCCCACCCGCTGCCATGTCACGAGGCCGCTGAAGGACCCGTACAACACCATGGCGGCAATGACATAGCGGGCGAGGTTGAGCAGCGGGGCGTCAGATGAACGACTCACAGGACTTCCTGCTGCGTCACCGGACTCCCAGAGTGATCGTGCGCGGTCAACACTGACTGGCAGAGTCCGCGCGGTGCGAAGGCTGGGGGTCAGTGACGGCACACGGGGAAGGACGGCCAGATCTGGCAGATGAACTGCGGGCTGACCTCACCGGTCGACCCACCGATCGGCGCGGGCGCAGGATCGGTCTTGGGGGCTGCCAACGCGGTGGGAGCGATCGCCACTGCGAGGAGCAGGCCTGCCGCAAATGTACGGAGTCTCATGGGAATATCCTTTTCGCGGGAGAAAGACATGTTCCGTCATAGTCAATCGCTGTCTCGCCAATTCTGATACTGACTATTGGCCAGAGTTTACTGTCGCTGGGCCCGACAATGACGGGGACGCACCACCCCGATAGGGTAGTCACATGAACATGGCGCGGCGCATCCTCGTCGTTGATGACGACCCCGTGGTACGCGAGGCCTACCGGACCTTCTTCTCCCGACACGAGAACTTTCAGGTGGTCGGAGAGGCCCGGGACGGCAGGGAGGCAGTTGAGGCGTATCGCCGCCTCCGTCCGTCCATTGTTCTGATGGATCTGCAGATGCCCGAAAAGTCAGGGGTCGACGCCACGCGTGACATCTGCCGTGAATGGCCCAGCGCCTGCATCGTGGCCCTGACCACGTTCGGCACCCGCGAGTACATCGTCGCCGCTCTGCGCGCGGGCGCCTCCGGCTACCTGCTCAAGGATGCCGGCGGGCCTGCGCTGCTCGCCGCCATTGACCAGGCGATCGACGGTGACATGCCACTGTCGGCGGCCGTGCGCAAGGAACTCGTCTCCAACGTGGTGGACACACCAGACCCCGCGCGTTCACCGCTGCCGGACCCCGGCCTGGCTCCGCGCGAGAAGGAACTGCTCAAGTGGTTGGCCCAAGGCCTGACCAATCAGCAGATCGGCGGGCGAATGTTCGTGTCGGAGGGAACGATCAAGCAGTACCTGTCCCACATCGGGGACAAGATGGGCCTGAAGTCGAGGACACAGATACTCGTCCGGGCGATCCAGCTGGGCGTGGTCGACCTCACTGAGACAGATCCCACCAGCGGCCTCTGACGACGGCGTAAGCCGGGCGACCGGACTCAGCCCAGGCCGCCCCGGGCGAGCGTACCCACCGTCGGGACACTCATCCCCGTGACCTCCAGCAGCGTGCGCTCGGTGGCCACGTCCTCCTCCGCGAGCTCCAGCATGCCGAAGTTGACGGCCGCTTCCGCCACACCTTCCACCGTGAGGCCCCGGACGAGAAGCGCGACCCCGTCCTCGGTGATGCGCGGGGTGACCGTGGCGCCCATCCCGGCTAGGAGGTCGTAGAGCTCAGTCTGTCGCTCGGCGCGCACCCGAACAGCGCGCCTCCCGCTCCGGGCGAGGAACTCGTCGACCGTGCACTCAGCAACCAGCCTGCCGTTGCCGATGACCACCAGGTGGTCCGCGACATGCGCCATCTCAGTCAGTGAGTGCCCCGACACGAGGACCGTCTTGCCGCGGGCCGCAAGGCCCCGTAGCACCTGGCGCATCCACCGGGCGTCCTCGGCGCCGAGGCCTGCGAACGGCTCGTCGAAGATGTAGTGGTCCGGGTCGGACTGCACGGCCGTCGCGACCGCGGCCCGCCTCCGGAGCCCGGCGGGGGTCAACCATCGCCGGTGATGAGACCTGCCGATGCCGCTGAGCCAGTGACCGTCCATCATCGCGCCCACCGTGTTGGCAGGACGCTCGAGATCGGCGAACTGACGGCCGTTGATCAGCGCCCGACCGGCCGAGGGGCGCTCGAGCCCGAGGATCATCCTCAACGTGGTGGTGACGCCGGCCCCGGAGGGTCCGAGCAGTCCGGTGACGACGCCTGGCAGGACGCGGAAGTTGAGGTCGTCCACCACTGTCCGGCGGCCGAAGCTCTTCGTCAGATGGATCACCTCGATCATGATCCGATCATGGCTGCGCGCCTGTGTAGGACGCCATGCACGAACGTTAGCTGTCGGGCGTCCGGACGGCCACGGCCCTACTCCCCCAGGATGCCGTGGACGAATCCCTGGGGATCGAACGGCGCGAGATCATCGACGCCCTCGCCGAGGCCCACCAGCTTGACGGGGACCCCGAGCTCGCGCTGCACCTGGATCACGATGCCGCCCTTGGCCGAACCGTCCAGCTTGGTCAGGACGATGCCGGTGACGTCCACCACGTCCGCGAAGATCCGGGCCTGCGTCATGCCGTTCTGGCCCGTGGTGGCGTCGAGCACCAGAAGAACCTCGGTCACGCCCGCCCTCTTCTCGATCACGCGCTTCACCTTGCCGAGCTCGTCCATGAGTCCCGCCTTCGTGTGCAGCCTTCCGGCGGTGTCGACGATCACGACGTCGACGCCATTCTCCGCGCCGACCGCGACGGCGTCGAAGGCGACCGACGCCGGGTCCGCCCCCTCATCTCCACGGATCGTGTCCACGCCGACGCGCGCGCCCCAGGTCGCGAGCTGCTCGGCGGCGGCGGCCCGGAAGGTGTCGGCGGCACCCAGGATCACGCTGCGCCCCTCCGCCACGAGCACCCGGGCCAACTTACCGACCGTGGTGGTCTTGCCCGTGCCGTTGACGCCCACCACGAGGACCACGGCCGGGTCCCCCGGCTTGGCCGGGGTGAGGTTCAGCGAGCGGTCCAGCGAGGGATCCACGAGCTTGAGGAGCTCGTCGTAGAGCACCGCCCTCGCCTGCGTGGCATCGGCCACGCCGTCGACCGCGAGGCGTCTGCGCAGCGCCTCGGTCAGCTCGGTGGCGGGGCCGACTCCCAGATCCGACGTGATGAGGGTGGTCTCGAAGTCGTCCCAGGTGTCCGCGTCGATCCGGTCGACCGACAACAGGTCCGCCAAGGCCCGCGCGAGCGCGTTGTTGCTGCTGGAGAGGCGGCGGCGCAGGCGCGCCCAGCGGGACGCAGGCGCCTCAGGATGATCGATCGTGGGTGCCGGGGGCTCGACGACCACCGGGGCCTCGGGCTCGGCGACGACCGGCTCGACCGGCGCAGGCTGAGGCTCCGGTGCAGGCTCCGGGCTGACCGCAGGCTCGGCCTCGGGCGGAACCACCACATCCGGGCGGCGCTCGGGCTCTGCGAGCTCCGGCTTCTCGCGGTGTTCGAGTTGTCGGCGCCGGTCCAGCGCGACGACCAGACCGCCGATGAGGATCGCCAGACCGACGATCGCGATGATGACCCAGAAGAACCAATCCACGCGGTCATCCTAGTGGTTGGCTCAGCCGGCCCGATTGTCCAGTCTCTCGAGGAACTTCGGCACCTCGCCGACGCCGTTGAGGTGTCGGTTGGCCTCGTCGATGGCTCGCCCCCATTTGGCGTCCTTGACGTCGAGACGTCCGGCGGAGACGGCCACCACGACGAGCAGGGCGACGGCGAGGAGGAGGACGAGGACGAGAAAGACCGCGATGACGGCGACGCTCATGGGCAAGACTCCTTTCGGAGGGCTGGGGAAGCTGCTCCATACTGCCGAACGCCCGGCGCTGCGCGTGAATCCTCGGCGTGTCCCCCGGGCGGGCGACACCCCATTGTGCGTCTCAGCGTTCGTGCAGGCGCTGCGACACGACGGTGGATATCCCGTCTCC
Organism: Tessaracoccus yangjingae; assembly: GCF_055326235.1. NCBI lineage: Bacteria > Bacillati > Actinomycetota > Actinomycetes > Propionibacteriales > Propionibacteriaceae > Tessaracoccus > Tessaracoccus yangjingae. Next base: position 78,218 of record NZ_JBUZNN010000010.1, read on the forward strand.
GCGCATGGTCACGCCGTACAGCGAGTCCGCGATCTCCATCGTCCGTTTCTGGTGGGTGATGATCAGCAGCTGGGAGGACGCGCGCAGCTCCTCGTAGATGGACAGCAGCCTGCCCAGGTTGGCATCGTCGAGGGCGGCCTCCACCTCGTCGAGGATGTAGAAGGGGCTGGGGCGCGCCATGAAGAGCGCCACGAGGAATGCCACGGCCACGAGCGACCGCTCGCCTCCGGAGAGGAGCGACAGCCGCTTGACGTGTTTGCCCGCCGGTCTGGCCTCGACGTCCACGCCTGTGGTAAGCCAGTCCCCCGGATCGGTGAGGATCAGCCTGCCTTCGCCGCCCGGGAACAACCGGCCGAAGACGTCGGTAAAGCTGGCCTCGACATCGCGATAGGCCGCCTCGAAAACCTCCTGGACCCGACGGTCCACCTCGCCGACGATCTCGAGGAGGTCCACCCGGGTCTGTTTGAGGTCGTCCAACTGCTCAGCCAGGAACTGGTGCCTGGCGGTCATGGCGTCGAACTCCTCCAGCGCGAGCGGGTTGACGCGCCCCAGCACGGCAAGGTTCCGCTCCGCGGAGCGCAGCCGCGCGGTCTGCTGGTCGCGCGAGTAGGGCACGGGGTCCGGCTGCTCGTCCTCGTCGGACAGCGCGGAGCCGTCCGGGCGGGTCAGGACCGGAACCGGCTGGTCCGGGCCGTACTGGGCCACCAGATCGTCGGCCTCGAGCCCCAACTCGCTCAGCGCCTTGTCGACCAGCTGCTCCACACGCATCCGGTGCTCGATCCGGACCATCTCGTCGCGGTGCGCCCCTCGGACGATCTCGTCCAGGCGGGCGGAAGCCGCTTTGGCGGCGTGCCTGGCCTGCGTGGTCGCGGATTCCGCCGCACGCCGCGCCTCGTCAGCCGCGTCGCGGCTCGCGGCCGCCCGCCCGCGCGCACCCTCCACCAGCTCGGCGAGCCGCAGCGCCGCCTCGTGCACGGCGGCAGCGACGGCGGCCTCGCGCCTCAACTGCTCGGCGCGGGCCTTGGCCTTGGCGCGGGACTGACGCTCGTTCTGGGCGGCCCGGGCCAGCGATTCAGCCCGTCCGGAGATGGCCTTCACCTGTTCCTCCGCGGTGCGCAGGGCCAGCCGGGCCTCCATCTCGGCCTGCCTGGCGCGGCGCGCCTCCGCGGCCTTCTCGTCCCGATCGGCGGGCTCGGGTTCGACGTCGTCGCCCTCAGATGACGCAGCCGCCAGGCGATCAGCGAGCTCGGCCAGCTGCTCCTCGTCCCTGGCGCGTGCCGCGAGGGCGGCGTCGATCGCCTCGCCGAGCTTCTCTGCCTCGCGCAGGGCTGCGGCCTGGCCCTGCCGATGAGCGTTGAGCTCCTCGGCGACGGCGGCAAGCCTCGCATCGGATGCGTGCAGTTCCGCCAGAGCATCCGCGGCCTCGCGGGTGGAGGTCGCGAGCCGTTCGCCCACCTGCCCGGCCTGGAAGCGTGCGCGGTCGGCGTCGTGACCGCAGGCCTCGAGTTGGGCCTCGGCTTCGGCGAGCTGTGCCTGGACCTCGATGAGCGACGGGGCGGCCGTGGATCCCCCTTCGACGAGCCACGACGAGTAGAGGTCCCCGGAGCGGGTCACCGCGACGACATCGGCGTGCGCCGCCACCACGTCCGCCGCCTCATCCGCGGTCTCGACGGCCACGGCCGCCCCGAGGAGACGCGCGAGCGCCCCGGACAGCGCCTCTGGGGCCCGGACGAGCCCTTGGAGCGGGCGCCCGGTCCCTACCCGCACATCGTGCGGCGGCGCGCCCGCCACGACGAGCGGCGCGCGCCCGAGGCCCCCGTCGGCCAGGTAGCGCGACGCGGCAAGGGCCCCGTCCATGCTCCGCACGACGACCGACTCCGCCATCCCGCGCAGTGCGGCCGCCACCGCCGCCTCCCATCCCGGCTCGACGGTGACCAGATCGCTCAGCCGTCCGAGGACGTCGTCGTGACCCGAGTCGATGAGGTCCGCCGACCCGTCACGGCGCTGTGCCATGAGGCGCAGCGCATCAACCCTGGCCCCGAGCGCGGCCCTGCGGCGCTCGATCTCCGCAATCCGCTCACGCAGATCGGCCGCCTCGGCCTCGGTCCTCTCCACGACCCCGGCCGCCCGCTCGTAGACGTCGTCGAGGTCCGACTCGGACGCGCCGAGCCCCGCGAGAGACGACTCGGTGATATGGAACCTCCGTTGCGCCTCCTCGGCCCGGGCCAGCGCCTCGGCGCGCCGCGCCGACAGGCGTTGGACCTCTTCGTTGGAGGCCTCGAGCCTGGACTTCATGGCGTTGACCCGTCCGGTCAGCCGGGCCAACCCCTCGCGTCGATCCGCGATGGCCCGCAGCGCCGAGCTGTAGGCCTGCTCCGCGGCGGCATGCCTCTGCTCCGCTGCCGAGCGCCTGAGCGAGGCGTCCGCCAGGTCCGACTGGGCCTGCTCCACGCGGGCCCTGAGCGCCAGCTCTCTGCCCCGGACCTCGGCCGCCTCGGCCTCCATCGCCTCGGGATCGCGTCCGCCGACATCGAGGGTGGGCTGGTTCGCGCCCGCGCGCATGCGCTCGGCGGCGATGGAGACGGTGGTGGTCACCCGCTCCCGGAGCCCGGCCAGCGCGTACCAGCGCTCCTGGGCCGCATCGAACTCCGCGGCGGCCTCCCTGAGCCGCCGTCCGGCCTCCTCCTCGGCCTCCAACGTCCGCCTCACGGCCTCTTCGGCCCGCTGCTTCGCCTCAGCCGCGGCGGCCTCGTCGGCCAGCTCCGCCGACAACTGCGCCTGGGCCGCGGCGAGATCGTCGGCGAGCAGCCGGGCCTTCGCGTCGCGTAGCTCTGCCTGGATGACAGCGGCACGACGGGCGGCCTGAGCCTGCCGCCCCAGTGGCTTGAGCTGGCGCTGCAGTTCGGAGACCAGGTCGCCGAGGCGCTCCAGGTTCGCCTTGGTCGCCTCCAGCTTGCGCAGCGCCTTCTCCTTGCGCTTGCGGTGCTTCAGCACCCCCGCGGCCTCCTCGATGAAGCCGCGGCGGGACTCCGGTGTGGCCTGGAGGATCGCGTCCAGCTGACCCTGGCCGACGATCACGTGCATCTCGCGGCCGATCCCTGAGTCGCTCAGCAGCTCCTGCACGTCGAGGAGCCGGGCGGGAGCTCCGTTGATGGCGTACTCGGAGCCACCGCTGCGGAACATGGTGCGGGTGATCGTCACCTCGGCGTACTCGATGGGCAGTGCGCCGTCGGAGTTGTCGATCGTGAGCTCCACCTCGGCGCGGCCGAGGGGAGCACGCTTCGCGGTGCCCGCGAAGATGACGTCCTCCATCCTCCCGCCGCGCAGGGTCTTGGCGCCCTGCTCCCCCATCACCCAGCTGAGGGCATCGACGACGTTGGACTTGCCCGAGCCGTTCGGGCCCACGACGCACGTGATACCGGGTTCGAAGACCAGCGTGGTGGCCGACGCGAAGGACTTGAACCCTCGGAGGGTGAGCTGCTTGAGGTACATGGCGCGCTCTAGGCTGCCTCGACCGGCCTGGGGGTGCGGATCGACCGGAAGGTCCAGAACTTGTTGAGCAGGAAGCTCACGGGGATGGTGAACATGATCATGATCAGCTGCGCCCAGTAGAACTTGGTGCGCAGTCCGCTGCTGTTGTCGAACACGTCGCTCGGCAGGGCGATGGGCGACTGCTCCCACATCAGCAGCGTCAGCAGCGCCATGCCGATCAGCTGCGCGATGAGGCCGACGGTCAGGAACGGCCAGTACTCCCGCCACCAGCCTGAGTGCCGGTGGGAACCGAAGGTCCACCACCTGTTGAGCTGGAAGTTGAACAGGTTGGCCACCACGAAGGCGACCATGCTCATCACGTGGTACCACCGGACGTTGAACTCGGTCCCGGGGATGGCCCACCAGGCCCCACCGCCGAACGCGGCGCCGGGCCAGAAGATCGGCAGGGTGTGGCGCTGCACCCAGATGACCGCCATGTTGACCACCACGCCGAGACCGCCGACGAGCCCGAAGCGGAGGAACTGACCGATCGAGTGCCGGTAGCGGTGCACCACGTCCCTGATCACGATCGTTCCTTCCGTGGCCTCTGACACCTCGGACAAAAATAGCTGCTGCGGTTCATGAAGGCCCGCCTGACGATGGGCGTGGCGCACCGCGGGCAGGGCGCGCCCTCACGCCCGTAGGCCGCCAGCGCGCGTGAGAAGTAACCGGACTGGCCGTTGACGTTGACGTAGAGGGAGTCGAACGACGTGCCACCCTGGGCCAGCGCCTCCTCCATCACCTCGCGCGCGGCTTGGAGCACGCCCCGGGCCTTGGCGGGGGTCAGCGTGTCAGTCGGCGTCTCGAAGTGGAGCCGTGCGCGCCACAGCGCCTCGTCTGCGTAGATGTTGCCCACCCCGGAGACCAGTCGCTGATCGAGCAGCGCGCGCTTGACGCCCGTGCGCCTGGCCAGGAGCCGGGTGCTCACCGCCCGTTCGTCGTAGGCGGCGTCGAAGGGGTCGAGGGCCACGTGGGGCACGGGACACTCGGAGGCTCCCGGGCGCCAGTCCAGGCCGCCGAACATGCGCTGGTCGACGAATCTCAGCTCGTGACCGTCGTCGAGCGCGAACACCAACCGGGTGTGGCGGACGTGCTCGTCTCCGGGCTGGTTGATCCGGAACTGCCCACTCATGCCGAGGTGCACCACCAGCGCATCCTCACCGAGGACCCACCACAGGTACTTGCCCCGGCGGCGGATGCCGTCGACGGGTCGTCCGGTCACTGAGGCGACGAAACCGTCCGGGCCTGAGGGATGCGTGCGCACCGGGCGGGGGTGCAGGACGGTGACGCCCTCGATGCGCCGGCCGCCCAGGTGGGTGGCCAGGCCGCGCCTCACCACCTCCACCTCCGGCAGCTCAGGCACCGGCTAGCGCCTCGCACGCCACTCTGGCAGCGATCTGCTCGGCATGCTTCTTGCTGGGGGCCGTGCCATGGCCGCGCGGTTGGTCCTCGACGACCACGACGGCGGTGAAGACCCGCTGATGGTCAGGGCCCTCACCACTGACGTCGTAGCGGGGCAGCGCCCAGCCCTGCTGGGCGCAGAGTTCCTGCAGGGCGGTCTTGTAGTCGGCGTAATCGCGGCTGCGCTCGGCCTCGAGGATGAGGTGATCGAGATTGCGGTGGATGAATCGACCCGCGGCCTCAGCGCCGGCCGAGATGTAGACGGCGCCGATGACCGCCTCCATGGTGTCGGCGAGGATCGACGTCTTGTCGCGGCCACGGGTGGCGATCTCGCCCTTGCCGAGCAGGAGGTGGTCGCCGAGTTCCAGCGTGCGGGCCACGTCCGCGAGCGCGACGGAACTGACCACACGAGCCCTGAGCTTCGCCAGATGCCCCTCCGGCAGCTCCGGATAGCTCCGGAAGATGTGCTCAGTCACCACGATCTGGAGGACCGCGTCGCCGAGGAACTCGAGCCTCTCGTTGGACTCGATCCCACCGTTCTCGTAGGCGTAGCTGCGGTGGGTGAACGACAACTCAAAGAGCTGGGCGTCAACCTCGACGCCCAGCTCCTCCAGCTGTGTGTGCAGTCTGCTCATCCCCGCCGAGACCTCGCGGGAACCAGTTCCGCTCAGGCCTCGAGGACCTGGCGACGCTGACCACGCGGGCCGTACTGGCCGCAGCTGGTGCAGGCGGTGTGCTGCAGGTGGGGCTCGCGGCAGGCCGGGTTGGCGCACACGACGGTGGGAACGACGGTAGTCTTCCACTGCGCACGGCGCGAACGGGTGTTGCTGCGCGACATCTTCCGCTTCGGAACGGCCACGATCTTCTCCTTCGTCAGGAACTACAAAAGTCTGCTCATTGGGGATTGTCCCCGCTCAGCCCGGTCAGCTTCTCCCACCTGGGATCGATGCGCTGATCGTGCGTGTGCTCGGGATCGTCATTGAGGTCTGCTCCGCATTCGGGGCAGAGACCCAGGCAATCATCCTCGCACAGGGGCGTGAACGGCAACTCGAGCACCACGGCGTCACGCAGGGCCTCTTCGAGGTCGATCAGCTCATCAACGATGAGGCTCTCGTCCTCCTCCATCTCCTTACCGGGATAGAAGTAGAGCTCCTGCACATCGAAGGAGGCCTGCTCCTCGATGCTGTCCAGGCAGCGGGCGCACTGGCCGTGGAGTTCCACGGTCGCCGTGCCCGTCACCAGGACGCCTTCGGTCACCGCCTCGAGCCGGAGATCCAGCTCGATGCCGGTGCCCTGTGGCACCCCGATCACCACGGTGCCAAGGTCGGCCGGCGCGGGCACCGTCGCGGACACCTGTTTCATCGTCCCAGCCCTGCGCGCCAGCTCGTGGACCTCGAACACGAGGGGCGAGCGGCGATCCGGGTGGGGATGCACGGGTGACACGTCGGAAAATCCCTTCGTAGACCGTCCATGACCTCGTCATGACCGACCGCCAACTCTACCGACGGCGGGGCCGATTCCCAAAATGGCGAAGGGGTGGGCCTAGGCGCGGTTCGCGCGCCGCAGTTCGTCGATGGCCGCGGCGACGTTGGCCGGGACGTACGCGGTGACGTCGCCTCCCAGCCGCACCACCTGCCGGATGATGGTCGACGACAGGGTGACGTGCTCCTTCGCCGCCGGGAGGAGCACCGTCTCCACCGGCCCCATGGCGTGGTTCATGTGTGCCATCTGGAGCTCGAAATCGAAGTCCGAGCCGAACCGCAGGCCCTTGACCACGGCGGTGATCTGCCGTTGGCGACAGAAGTCCACCAGGAGGCCGTCCATGGGCTCGACCGTGATGTGGTCCAGGTCTGTCGTGGCCTCCTGGACGAGACGGACCCTCTCGTCGAAGCTGAAGAGGTAGTTCTTCGTCGAGTTGTTGCCGATCGCCACGACGACGGCGCCGAACAGCGCGTGCGCGCGGCGGATGACGTCGAGATGACCCACCGTGATCGGGTCGAACGACCCGGGGCACAAGACCGGCATGCGTTGCTCCTAGTCCACAGCTCCGAAGAAGAGCGTCGTCTCACCGTAGCCGCGATGCCAGGTGTCTGTGAACCGGTCCGGCCACGCGGGGGCGCGGTCCCGGGCTGAGCGTTCGACCACCACCAGGCCGCGCTCCGCGACGGCACCATCGGCGAGCACGCCGAGGAGAGCCTCCACGTTCTCGGTGGGCAGGTCGTAGGGAGGGTCGAGGAAGACCAGGTCGAACCGTCCCCCCGGGGCCTGGGCCGCCGCCTCGGCCTTGACCGCGCGGACCTCCACCGCGAGGCCGGTGGCCCTGGCGTTGTCCTGGATCAGCCGCGCGGTGGGCCTGTCGTGTTCGACCAGCACGACGGGGCCCGCCCCCCGGCTGGCCGCCTCGAGGCCGACCGCGCCCGATCCCGCGAAGAGGTCCAGCACGGACACCCCGGCGAGGTGCTCGGACGCGTCCGCGTCGGCCGTGCCGAACCAGCTCGCGAGCGCCGAGAAGAGGGCCTCCCTCGTGCGGTCGGTGGTGGGCCGGGTGCGGGCACCCTTCGGGACGGCGAGGCGGTGACCCTTCGCCCGTCCGGCGATGATCCTGCTCATGTCTTGTCCATCCACTCTCCGGCCGCGACCGCCTCCGCCTTGGTCATCAGGTCCGCCAGGAGCGGGTCTGCGGCGGCCCGCTCGTCGGCCAGGACACGTTCCGCGAGGACCTTGGCCGCCTTGATCACCTCCGCGTCGTCGAGGGCGCGCAGCAGCTTGAGGGTGCCCCCGCCCGACTGCGCCGCGCCCAGGACGTCGCCCTCTCGCCGGAGCCGCAGGTCCAGCTCGGCCAGCTCGAAGCCGTCCGTGGTGGAGACCATGGCCTGCAGGCGCGTCTCCGCGTCGAGGTTCTCCCCCACCGCGGCCAGCAGCAGGCAGAGCCCTGCGTGCCCACCGCGGCCGATCCGCCCGCGGAGCTGGTGGAGCTGGCTCAACCCGAATCTGTCGGCATCCAGCACCACCATCACCGAGGCGTTCGGCACGTCCACGCCCACCTCGATGACTGTGGTGGCCACGATGACGTCGAGGCGCCCCTCGGCGAACGCCGCCATGGCCTCGTCGCGCTCCGCCGCCGGCTGCTTTCCGTGGACGGCCCCCACCCGGAGTCCCGCGAGCGGGCCTTCCGCCAGCTCCGGCGCCAACACCTCGACGGCGGCCACCGGCCCCGCACCCGCGCTCTCTGCCTCCTTCGCGCTGATCGCCGGACACACCACGAACGCCTGGCGGCCCTGCGCAACCTCTTCCCTGATCCGCTGCCACGCCCTGGCGACCCAGTGCGCGTTCCTGGCGGTGTCCACGAACACGGTCTGCACCGGCGCGCGCCCCGCGGGGAGCTCACGCAGCTCGCTGACCTCGAGATCCCCGAACACGGTCATCGCGATCGAGCGCGGGATGGGGGTGGCGGTCATGACCAGCGTGTGCGGCTTCCGCTCCGCCTTGGCCGACAGCGCCGCCCGCTGCTCGACGCCGAACCGGTGCTGCTCGTCGACCACGACCAGGCCGAGGTCGAAAAAGGCGACCGGATCGCTGAGCAGCGCGTGCGTGCCGATGACGATGCCCGCCTCACCGGTCACGATGTCGTTGAGGACGCCCCGCTTGGCCGCGGCGGAACGGCTGCCGGTGAGCAGGACCACGCCCGTCGCGTCCGGGTGCGCACCGAGCTGGCGCCCCTGGCCGAGATCCCCCAGCAGCCTCGTGATGGTCTGGTGATGCTGCTTGGCAAGCACCTCGGTGGGAGCCAGGAGGACCGCCTGACCCCCCGCGTCGACGACGGCGAGCATGGCCCTCAGCGCCACCAGCGTCTTGCCCGAGCCCACCTCGCCCTGCAGCAGCCGGTTCATCGGGGCGCCCTTCGCCAGCTCGTCGAAGACGGTCTCTCCGATCTCCCGCTGTCCGGCGGTGAGGGTGAACGGCAGCCTCCGGTCGAACTCCTCCAGCAGCCCGCCGCGCCGCCGTGGCCGGGGCGTCGCCAGCTCACCCGCCGCGTCCCGCCGCCGCGCGGCCATGGCGAGTTGGATGCCGAAGGCCTCGTCGAAGCGCAGCCTGGCCTGACCGAACTCCGCCTGGCGGAGCTCGACCGGCTCGTGGACCGCGCTGAGGGCCTCCGGGAAGGGCAGGACGCCGGCCTCCTCGACCACCCAGCCGGGCAGCGTGTCTCCGGTGAGCGACGGCAGCACCAGCTGAACCGACTCGGCGATCACCCAGGTGGGCAGCTTCGAGGAGGCCGGGTACAGGCCGATCATGGTGGCGCGCTGGACGCTGCGCGCCATCGCCGCCTGCTTCGTCGAGGACTTGCGCCCCGAGACTCGCGTGCCGTCGAGCATCACGAAATCGGGGTGGGCGAGCTGCAGCTCCCCGTTGAAGCTCCCCACCCGGCCGATGAAGATGCCCCTGGACCCTGGCTGCAGCAGGCTCACCCACCACTTCAGGTGACGCTCATACCGCGCGAACAGGGTGACGGACAACCTGCCGTGCCCGTCGCTCAGCACCGCCTGGACCCGGGCGCTCGGGATGGTGCCGAAGGTCTTCGCCCCCAGGACCTCGGCGACGACCGCGACCTCCTCGCCCACGCGCAGCGTCGCGAAGTCCGACATCCCGGTGCCGGAGATGTAGCGGCGAGGCACGTGGCGCACCAGGTCGTCGACGGTGACGAGGCCCAGCTTCTCGAACCCGTCGGCCGTCTTCGAGCCGAGCACATCGACGAGGCGGCGGCCCAGCTCGCGGTAGATGGGGGTGCGCCAGGAGGACATGACCCGACCCTACCGGGCGCCCCCGACGCTCCGGTGGGCCGACCGCAGGGGACACGGGAACCGGCGGCCCGCCGAAGCGGACCGCCGGTTACTGCGTTCAGGGATGCGGACTAGCGCGAGACCTTGCCGGCCTTGAGGCAGGAGGTGCACACGTTCACGCGCTTCGGCGTGCCGTTGACGGTGGCACGCACGCGCTGGATGTTCGGGTTCCAGCGGCGGTTGGTCTTCTTCTTCGACCAAGGAACGTTGTGACCGAAGCCGGGTCCCTTGGCGCAAACATCACACGTGGCGGCCACTGGAATCTCCTTGTTGTCTGTGCCCAGGATTGAAGCCTGGATTGCTCTTGAGGTGTAGCCCACGCGAGCAGGCAACCGCACAATGTTAACCCGCCCGCGTGGAAATGGCCAAATGAGGCCCTACTTGCGGCCCCGTCGACGGGGCGACCGGCGCTCGCCGCCGTCCGAGGGCGCCTGCGAGTCCACGGGCTCCTCGAAGCGCACGTAGCCGGCGCCCTGACAGTGCTCACACGGCTCGGTGAAGGCCTCCTGGAGGCCAGTGCCGATGCGCTTGCGCGTCAGCTGCACCAGGCCGAGGCTGGTCACCTCCGCCACCTGGTGGCGCGTGCGGTCCCGGCCGAGGCACTCGACGAGCCGGCGCAGCAGCAGTTCGCGGTTGCTGGGCAGGACCATGTCGATGAAGTCGATCACGATGATGCCGCCCAGGTCCCGCAGGCGCAGCTGCCGGACGATCTCCTCCGCCGCCTCCAGGTTGTTGCTGGTGACGGTGGCCTCGAGGTTGCCCCCGGCGCCGGTGAAGCGGCCGGTGTTGACGTCGATGACCGTCATGGCCTCGGTGCGGTCGATGACGAGCGAGCCCCCGGAGGGGAGGAACACCTTGCGGTCGAGCGCCTTGGCGATCTGGTCGTCGATCTTGAACTGCGCGAAGGCGTCGCGTCCGTCCTCGGCCGCCTCGAAGCGGACGAGGCGCTCGGCCAGGTGCGGCGCGACGTGGCTGACGTAGGCCGAGATGGCGTCGTAGGCGTCGTCGGGGCCACCGTCGCCCTGGACGATGAGCTGGCCGAAGTCCTCGGTGAACAGGTCGCGGACGATCCTGAGGGTGAGGTCGGGCTCCGAGTAGAGCGCCTGAGGCGCGCTGCCCTGCTTGGCCTTCTTCTCGATGACCTCCCACTGCGCCTTCAGCCGGTTGACGTCGCGGATCAGCTCCTCCTCGCTGGCCCCCTCGGCGGCGGTCCGCACGATGACGGACTCGTCGTCGGAGATGAGCGAGCCGAGGACGGTGCGCAGCCTGCTGCGCTCCTGGTCCGGCAGCTTGCGGGAGATGCCGGACAGGTGGCCGCCGGGCGAGTAGACGATGTAGCGGCCGGGCAAGGAGATGTGGCTGGTCAGCCGCGACCCCTTCGCGCCCACCGGGTCCTTGGTGACCTGGACGAGGACGCTCTGGCCGGACTTCAGGACGTTCTCGACCTTGCGGTTCTCGCCGGTCACGCCGAAGGCGGCCCAGTCCACCTCGCCGGCGTAGAGCACGGCGTTGCGTCCCCGGCCGATGTCGATGAACGCTGCCTCCATGCTCGGGAGCACGTTCTGGACGCGCCCGAGATAGATGTTGCCGATCAGCGAGGTGGCAGAGGCCTTGTCGACGTAGTGCTCGACGAGGATGTTGTCCTCGACGACGGCCAGCTGCGTGTAGTCCTCGGACTGGCGGATGACGAGCTTGCGGTCCACCGACTCGCGGCGCGCGAGGAACTCGGCCTCGCTGAGGATCGGCGCACGCCGGCGGCCCGCCGCGCGCGACTCCTTGCGGCGCTGGCGCTTGGCCTCCATCCGCGTGGACCCCTCGATGCCGGTCACCTCGTCGGAGGACGTGGACTCGGCGTCCGCGCCCTCGCCGCGACGGCGACGACGGCGGCGACGGCGGGTGGTGCCGGAGTCGTCGGCTTCGGTATCGGACTCGCCCTCGGCTTCACCCTCGGGCTCCGCCTCCGCCGACTCGTCGTCGCGGGGGGTCCCGGAGGCGTCGGCCTCGGATTCGTCGGCCTCGTCGGCCTCATCCTCGTCGGCGTCGTCGCGGGCGCTGCCACGGCGGCGACGACGGCCTCCGCGCCGACGGCGGCGGCGGGACGGGCGGTCACCGTCGGCCTCGTCCTCGACGACGTCCTCGTCCTCGGGCTCCCCCTCCAGGTCCGGCTCCTCGGCGCCGGGCTCGAGCGAGGCGTCCTGAAGGTCCTCGTCGGCCTCCGGCTCGTCCTCCTCGGCGGCTCCCGCGATGGCGCCCGCCAGGGCCGCCAACTGCTGCTCGCGCGCGGCGGCGGTCAGGAACGGATCCGTCAGCAGAGCCCTGCGGGCCTCGGCCAGCTCCTCCGCGGCACGGAGCGCGTCGCCGATCACATCCTCACCGTCGCCCTCGACGGGCGCTGCGGGCGCGGCGGCGGCGCGGGTGGCGCGACGACGACGCCCACGACCCTGCTCGGCGGCGGGCTGCGTGGGCGCAGCCTGCTCCTCAGGTCCCGCCTCGGGCTCAGGCTCCGGGGAGGTGGCCACCTGTACCTCGGAAGCGCTCGGGGCGGCCACCGGCTTGGAGGCAGCCACCGGCTCGGGGGCAGCCACGGGCTCCGGGGCGGCGGCGGGACGCGACGCCCGCCGGCGGCGCGCCGGGGGCGGCGACTGCGGGGCCTCCGCTATCACGGCCTCGGCGGCCGGCTGCTCGGCTTCGGGCTGCTCCGCCGGGGCGGGAGCCTCGTCCGGTGCGACGGCCACGGCCTGCTCCGGCTGAGCGGCGGGCTCGGGCGGAGCCGTTCGGCGCGTGGCCCTGCGGCGCACCGGCTTGACCGGGGCCTCCTCGGCAACCTGCGCCTCCTGGGCAACCGGCGCCTCGTCGGCAACCGTCGGCTGCACGGGCTCCGCGACCGGCTCGACCACGGGGGTGTCCTCCGCGGACCCGGCGGGCTCCACGGCCTTGACGCGACGGCGGCGCGCGGGGGCCGCTTCGCCGTCGGGCTTCGACGCCACCCGTCGGCGCTTCGGGGTCAACGTGGGCGAGTCCGCTTCGGCCGGGGCGGCCGAGGTGTCCGCCGGGGTGGCCGAGGTGTCGGCCGGGGCGGCCGACGCAGCGGCTGCGCCCTCCTGGGGCGGACCGGCCGGACGGCCCGCCGCGCGGCGGCGCCTGACCGGGGTGGCGGGGATGGTGGTGTCTTCGGCGGTCGTGCCGTCGTTTTCAGTGTCGAGCATGGGGCTCCTTACACGCGGATGCGCGGACAGGCACAGACGCGCTGTGCGCTAAGACTGAGGCCATCCGGGGCAGTGCGAGCAGTCGCGGCAGACATGCCGCGGTGCAGCCTCGCTGCTCCAGGGTGACACCGGGCGGTGCCGTGACCTGTTCGTTATTCTCGCACACCGACCAACCCCATCGCGTATCGCGACACGATCAACGCAGCGGATCCCCGATGCCGTCCTCCCCCAGCGGCCCCTGGCCCAGACGGGTCAGCAGTGCCTGCGACGGCACCCGCGGGTCCAGCGCGCGGAGGGCGGTCACGACGTCGTCGGGGCGCACCAGCGGAGTCTGGTGGATCGAGCGAAGGTGGAGCGTCTCGTCGTCGGCGACCTCGAGCGAGACGATGGCGTCGCGGACGTCGAACAAGCGGATGCCGTTCTTGGTCATGCGCTCAACGACGTGGGCCTCCTGGGCCAGCAGCGCGGTCACGGCCTGGGCGAGCACGCCCGCTTGGGCCCCGGCCAACGAGACCACCCAGTCGGACGCCTGCAGCAGGTCGCCCAGCGGCGCCTTGAGGGCCTCGGCGACATCGAGGACGACGAAGCCGTGCGGCAGGACCTCGTTCAGCGCCTCCATCACCCTGACCGGGTTGCACACCTCACTCAGGCCGAGTTCCACGTACTCGGCCTCGGAGGCCGCCGATGTGGGGGCGGCGTTGGCATAGGAGATGCGCGGGTGGGGCGAGAAGCCCGAGGAGTAGGCCATGGGGATCTCCGCACGTCTCAGCGCGCGCTCCAGGGCGCGCCCGAAGTCGCGGTGCGAGGTGAAGCGCCCCGGCCCGCGCTTGGCGTAGCGCAGCCTCAACTTCTGCGCCGGAGGTGCCTGCTGGACCGGCGGCTGTCGATTTCCCACGCGGCGCAGTCTAGTGGGCGTGCATGGGGACGCCGGTCACCGCTTCCGGTACAGCTTCTTGCTCTGGAAGACCGGCTCGCTGGTCACGTTGACGCCGAGGTTGCGGAAGATGGCCTCGTCCACCGGCCCGAGGATCACCGAGGTGTGCACGTCGCACCCCCGCAGGTGGGCGAGCTCGGCCAGCGCGCGCCGGGCGTTCTCGTCGTAGGTGGCGCCCACGGAGAGGGCGATGAGCACCTCGTCGGTGTGCAGCCGCGGGTTCGCGCTGCCCAGGTGACGGGTCTTCAGCGTCTGGATGGGCCCGATGGTCTCGGGCGCCAGGAGGTGCACGTCGTCCGGCAGGCCCGCGAGCAGCTTGAGCGCGTTGAGCAGCAGCGCCGATGAGCTGCCGAGGAGCGCCGAGGTCTTGCCGGTGACGATCGAGCCGTCCGGGAGCTGCAGCGCGGCCGCGGGGCCCTTCGTCCGGCGTTCGAGCTCCAGGGCGGGTCCGACGACGGGTCGGTCGTCGGCGCTGATGCCCAGCTTGCTCATGGTGAGCGCGATCCTGTCCGAGAGGGTGGGCTCGAGCTCGTCGCGCCGCTCGTGGACCAGCGCCTTGTAGTAGCGGCGGATGACCTCCTGCCGTGAGGCCTCCCGGCAGACCTCGTCGTCGGAGATGCACAGGCCCGCCATGTTGACGCCCATGTCGGTGGGCGACTGGTAGGGCGAGCTGCCGGTGAGCTGCTCGAACAGCAGCTTGAGCACCGGGAAGATCTCGACGTCGCGGTTGTAGTTGACGGCCTGCTCACCGTAGGCGGCGAGGTGGAAGGGGTCGATCAGGTTGACGTCGTCCAGGTCCGCCGTCGCAGCCTCGTAGGCGAGGTTGACGGGATGGTCGAGCGGCAGGTTCCAGATCGGGAAGGTCTCGTACTTGGCGTAGCCGGAGGGGATTCCGCGCTTGTGGTCGTGGTAGAGCTGGGACAGGCAGGTGGCCATCTTGCCGCTGCCCGGGCCTGGGGCGGTGACCACGACCAGGTCGCGGGTGGTCTCGATGTAGTCGTTGCGGCCGTAACCGTTGTCGCTGACGATCAGGGCAACGTCGCTGGGGTAGCCCTTGATCGGGTAGTGCCGGTACACCTTCAGCCCCAGGCGCTCGAGCTTGCGCTTGAAGGCCCGTCCCTGGCGGTGCTCGTCGGTCATCTGCGTGAGGACGACGCTGCCCACGTAGAGGCCGTAGGACCGGAACTCGTCGATCAGCCTGAGCACGTCGGACTCGTACGTGATCCCGAGATCGGCGCGCACCTTGTTGCGGGCGAGGTCGTGGGCGCTGATGACGATGACCACCTCGACCTCGTCCTTGAGCGTCTCCAGCATCGTGATCTTGTTGTCCGGGGTGAAGCCGGGCAGCACGCGGGAGGCGTGGTGGTCGTCGAACAGCTTCCCGCCGAACTCGAGGTACAGCTTGCCGCCGAAGCGCTTGCGCCGCTCGTCGATGTGCTGAGACTGGAGGGCGAGATACTTCCCGCTGTCGAACCCGATCCTGCGCGCGCTGTCCACGGACCGCGAGCCTAGCGCTTCCGCTATGCGAGCGTGGGCCGGGTCACGGAGAGCGGCAGCAGGACCTTGCCGGTGGGGCCGATCTGGATCTGGGTGTCCATCTGAGGACACACCCCGCAGTCGAAGCACGGCGTCCAGCGGCAGTCCTCCACCTCGCGCTCGTCGAGCGCGTCCTGCCAGTCCTCCCACAGCCAGTCGCGGTCGAGGCCGGCGTCGAGGTGGTCCCAGGGCAGGACCTCCTCATATCCGCGCTCGCGCGTGGTGTACCAGTCGAGGTCGACGCCGAAGGCGGCGAGCTCCTCCGCCGCGGCGGCGGTCCAGCGCTCGTAGCTGAAGTGCTCACTCCAGCCGTCGAACTTGCCGCCCTCGCGCCACACCCGCTCGATCACCCGACCGATGCGGCGATCGCCCCGCGACAGCAGGCCCTCGATCACGCCGGGCTTCCCGTCGTGGTAGCGCATGCCGATGGCCTTGCCGTAGTTGCGGTCCTGGCGGATGGTGTCGCGGAGCAGCTGGAGCCGGTGGTCGATCGTCTCCGCGCTCGCCTGCCCCGCCCACTGGAACGGGGTGTGGGCCTTCGGCACGAACCCGCCGATGGACACGGTGCACCGGATGTCGCGCGTGCCGGAGGCCTTGCGGCCGGTCTCGATCACCCGGCGCGCCAGGTCCGCGATGGCCAGGACGTCCTCGTCGGTCTCGGTGGGCAGCCCGCACATGAAATAGAGCTTCACCTGGCGCCAGCCGGAGGAGAAGGCGGCGGCGACCGTGTCGATGAGGTCGTCCTCGGTGACCATCTTGTTGATCACCTTGCGCATCCGCTCGGAGCCGCCCTCGGGCGCGAAGGTGAGCCCCGAGCGGCGGCCGTTGCGGCTGAGCTCGTTGGCCAGGTCGATGTTGAAGGCGTCCACGCGCGTCGACGGCAGGGAGAGTGAGACGTTGGAGCCCTCGTACCGGTCCGCCAACTGGCGGGTGACCTCCGCGATCTCGGAGTGGTCCGCCGACGACAGCGACAGCAGCCCGATCTCCTCCAGGCCGGTGGCCTTCAGCCCGCCGGCCACCATGGCGCCGATGGTCTCGATGGACCGCTCCCGGACCGGGCGGGTGATCATGCCCGCCTGGCAGAACCGGCAGCCGCGGGTGCAGCCGCGGAAGATCTCCACCGAGTAGCGCTCGTGCACCGTCTCGGCCATCGGCACGATGGGGTGCTTCGGGTAGGGCCACTCGTCGAGGTTCATCAGCGTGTGCTTGCGCACCTGGAACGGCACACCCTCACGGTTGGGCGCGATCCGCTGGATGCGCCCGTCGTCGAGGTAGTCCACGTCGTAGAACCGGGGCACGTAGAACGCGCCGGTGGAGGCCAGGCGAAGCAGCAGGCCGTCGCGGCCGCCCTCGCGCGCGTCGAGCTTCCACTCCCGGACGATGTCGGAGATCAGAAGCGACGCCTCCTCGCCGTCGCCCAGCACCGCGACGTCGATGAAGTCCGCGATGGGCTCCGGGTTGAACGCCGCGTGCCCGCCGGCGACGACGATCGGCTCACCGTCCTGGCGATCTGCCGCGTGCAGCGACATGCCGGCCAGGTCGAGGATGTTGAGCAGGTTCGTGTAGCCGAGTTCGGTGGAGAAGGACACACCCAGCACGTCGAACATGCCGACGGGGCGGTGCGCGTCCAGCGTGAACTGCGGCACCCGCGCCTCCCGCATCCTGGCCTCCATGTCCGGCCAGACGCAGTACGTCCGCTCGGCCAGGATCCACTCGCGCTCGTTGAGGATCTCGTAGAGGATGGCCACGCCCTGGTTGGGCTGGCCCACCTCGTAGGCGTCCGGGTAGGACAGGCACCAGCGCACGGCGACCGACTCCCAGTCCTTGACGACGGAGTTGTGCTCCCCGCCGACGTACTGGATGGGCTTGCTCACCTGCGCGAGCAGGGGCTCCAGCCGTCCGAAGAGCGAGTGGGTGGGCAGCGCGGGAAGTGTAGTCATGGCGCCGCCCAGGATAACCGCGGCTGCCGGTTTGACCTAGAGCTCGCCGAACCAGAGCGCGATCTCGTGGGCCGCCGATTCGGGCGAGTCGGAGGCGTGGACCGCGTTGCGCCGGGTGGACTCGGCGAAGTCCGCGCGCACCGTCCCGGGCTCGGCCTTGGCCGGATCCGTCGCCCCGTGCAGGGCTCGGACGCGCGCGACGGCGTCGTCGCCGGCCACCACCATGGCGATGAGGGGGCCCTCGGTCATGAACTCCCGCAGCGGGGGGTAGTACTCGCGCTCCACGTGTTCGGCGTAGTGCCGGTCCGCGAACTCCGGGTCGATCCGGCGGAACTCCATGGCGGCCAGGCGCAGCCCGGCCTCCTCGTACCGCGACACGATGGCCCCCACGTGGCCGGCCGCCACGGCGTCGGGCTTGATGATGACGAACGTCTGCTCGCTCATGTGTTGTCCCTTCCGGCCTGCGCCGCTTCCAGTCTCTTGCCGAGCACCATGCAGGTCACCCAGATCATGGCGAAGATGATCCCCATGGCATACATCCACGGGGTGAGCAGGCCCAGCCCGATGATCACCACCTGCGCCACCCACCCGACGACGTAGCCCCACCTCTTCCTGAGGCCGGCGGACGCGGCCACGCACAGCAGCGTCGTCACGGCGCACCAGGCCGCCGCGACCCAGAGGTTGACCCCTGAAACCTGGATCATGCCGATGAAGGCGAGCCAGACCACGATGATCTCGAAGACCAGCACGGACATGGCGGCCGAGCGGAGCGGGTTGCCGGGGTCGAGGGTCACGATTCATCCTTCTTCAGCAGGTCGCGGGCCTCGCCGGCCGCGATGACGGACCCCGCTACCAGGACGCCCGCCTGGGCGCTGGAGGTGTCGGCCAGCATCACGGCCAGGTCCAGGGCCTCTGCAACGGTTCGGGCGCGGTGGACCTGGTGCGTCGACCAGATCGTCTCGGCCACCGCCGCGAGGTCGTCGACAGACCGGGCCCGGGGCGAGGAGGACACCGCGGTGATCACCACCTGGTCCATCTGCTCGGCGAAGATCTCGAGCGTCTCCTCGGCGTTCTTGTCCTGCATCATCGCCACCACCCCGATGAGCGGATCGAAGGTATAGGACTCGGCGACGGCGTCGATGGTGGCGCGGGCGGCCGGCGGGTTGTGCGCCGTGTCGATGACGATGGGAGGAGACGTCCGGACCAGCTCGAGCCGGGCCGGCGCCTCGACCGCGCCCAGCGCCTCGACGATGACCTCAGGGCTGAGCGGCTGCCCGCCCAGGAAGGCCTCCACGGCCGCAACGGCCAGGGCGGCGTTGCGGGCCATGTGCTCCCCGAAGAGGGGTAGGAAGATGTCGGCCACCGGGCCGCCCGCGGTGTCGATCCGCAGCAGCTGGCCGCCGACGGCGAGGCTGCGGTCCAGGAGCCCGAAGTCCGGCCCCTCGACCTTCACGGGGGCGCCCACCTCGATGGCCCGCTCCAGCAGCACCCGCGCGGCCGCCGGGTCCTGGCCGGCCAGCACCGCCGTCGACCCGTGCTTGATGATGCCCGCCTTCTCCCCCGCGATCTCCACGATGGTGGAGCCGAGGATGTGCATGTGGTCCAGCCCGATGGGCGTCACCACCGCAACCGCGGCGTCCGCGATGCTCGTGGCGTCCCATCGACCGCCGAGACCCACCTCCATCACCGCCACATCGACGGGGGCGTCGGCGAAGGCCGCGTAGGCCATGCCGGTGATCACCTCGAAGAATGTCATCGCGACGCCGTCCAGCTGCTGCTCGTCGACCATGGCCACGTAGGGTTCGATGTCGCGCCAGACCTCGTCGAAGCGCTCCTCGCTGATGGGCTCCCCGTCGATGCTGATCCGCTCGCGCACGTCGCTGAGATGTGGGCTGGCGAACCTGCCCGTGCGCAGCCCGGCCGACCGCAGGAGCGTCTCGATCATGATCGCGGTGCTGCCCTTGCCGTTAGTGCCGGCCACCTGGATCACGGGGAAGGCCCGCTGCGGGTCCCCGAGAAGGTCGACGAGGGCCGCGATGCGGGTCAGGCTGGGCGCCACCCGGTGCTCGGGCCAGCGGCTGGTCAGGGCGGCTGTCAGCTCGGCGTGCGTGGAGTGAGTCATCGTGGCCCCAGCCTAGTGGCGGCCCGCAGCGGCACGGGCATCCTCCGTCGAGCGGCAGGACGGCGCACGGGTCCGGTTGAGCGTCGCGGTTAGGATGACCTCGTATCAGCCGCCCGGCCTGGCCGGGCATCTGACTGCCTTCATCACGCCCCACAGAGGAGCTTCGTCCTATGGCCAACAATTCGCAGATGAGCAAGCGTGCGGCGCTGCGCCAGCAGCAGGAGCTGGAGGAACGCACCAAGCGGACCCGGCGCATCCTCGCCGTCGGGGCAGGGCTGGTGGCGGTCACGGTCGTCGCGGTGCTCGCCATCGTGATCATGCAGGCCCTTGCCAAGCAGGCGCCCGTCGCCACGGAACAGCTGACGCCGCCCAACGCCACGGAGTCGACGGGCATCGTCCTGGCCGGCAAGCAGCCGCAGGAGGGAACGCCGCACCTCGTGGTCTGGGAGGACTTCCAATGCCCGGCGTGTGCCGCGCGTGAGGAGAGCTACGGCCCCGTCATCGAGCAGCTGGTCGCCGACGGCTCCATCACCGCCGAGATCCGTACCGCCTTCTTCCTCGACGCCGGCCTCCGCAACGACTCGTCCAAGCGCGCCGCACTGGCTGCTGCCGCCGCCGACGAGGTGGGCGCGTTCGACGAGTTCCACCGCGTGGTGTACGCCAACCACCCTGCGCAGGAGGGCACGGGCTTCACCGAGCAGCAGCTCCGGGTGGACTTCCCCACCCTTGCCGGGATCGAGGGCGACAACCTGACCCGCTTCCAGGAGCTGTACGACACCCGCGCCTTCAACGACTTCACGGACAAGGCCAACCAGAAGTTCAACGACGACCAGATCGGCGCCACCCCCACCTTCCTGGTGAGCGGGCAGCAGCTGGAGTTCTACAACCAGGAGACCCAGGAGGTGCTGATCCAGCCCACCGCCGAGTCGATGATGGCGGCCATCACCGCCGCGTTCGAGGCCGGGGGCCAGCAGCTCGAGAGCTGACCAGACGACGGTTCGGGAGGGCGCGCGCGGCCCATTAAGATCGGGTCCCATGACCGATCCGAACGCGTCGACGCGCGCCCTCCCCGACAAGCCCGTCCTCGAAGGCCTCGAGGCCAAGTGGGGCCAGGTATGGGCAGGGGAAGGCACCTACGCGTTCACCCGGCCGTCGAGCCGCGACGAGGTGTTCAGCATCGACACGCCCCCGCCCACGGTCTCGGGCTCGCTCCACGTGGGCCACGTGTTCAGCTACACCCACACCGACACGGTGGCCCGCTACCAGCGGATGCGCGGCAAGCACGTGTTCTACCCGATGGGCTGGGACGACAACGGGCTCCCCACCGAGCGGCGGGTGCAGAACTACTACGGCGTGCGGTGTGACCCGTCCATCGCCTACGACGCGGACTTCCAGCCCCCCGCGAAGCCGGACCCCAAGCGTCAGGTCCCGATCAGCCGCGCCAACTTCATCGAGCTCTGCCACGAGCTGACCGCCGTCGACGAGCAGGCCTTCGAGGACCTGTGGCGCCAGCTCGGCCTGTCGGTGGACTGGTCCACGCTCTACACCACCATCTCGGCGGACTCCCAGGCCGTGGCGCAGAAGGCGTTCCTGCGCAACCACGCCCGCGGCGAGGCCTACCTCAGCTACGCGCCCACGCTGTGGGACGTGACCTTCCACACCGCGGTCGCACAGGCTGAGCTGGAGGCCCGCGAGTACCCGGGCGCCTACCACCGCGTGGCCTTCCATCGCGAGGGGGGCGAGCCGGTGCACATCGAGACCACGCGCCCGGAGCTGCTGGCATCGGTGTGCGCGCTCATCGCGCACCCGGACGACGAGCGCTACCAGCCGCTCTTCGGCACCACGGTCACCTCACCCCTCTTCGGCGTGGAGATCCCGGTCCTGGCGCACGAGGCGGCGGAGCCGGACAAGGGCGCAGGCATAGCCATGTGCTGCACCTTCGGCGATCTCACCGACGTCACCTGGTGGCGCGAGCTGAACCTCCCCACCCGCACGGTGATCGGCCGCGACGGCCGGATCCAGGGTGAGACCCCCGAGTGGATCGTGAACGCCGCCGCCTTCGAGGCCATCGCGGGCAAGACCGCGTTCTCGGCCCGCGAGGCCACCGTCGCGATGCTGCGCGAGAGCGGAGACCTCGACGGGGAGCCGAAGCCCACCACCCGCATGACCAACTTCTACGAGAAGGGCGACAAGCCGCTCGAGATCGTGGCCACGCGCCAGTGGTACATCCGCAACGGCGGCCGCGACGAGGACATCAAGCAGACCATGCTCGCGCGCGGGCGGGAGCTGAAGTGGACGCCGGAGCACATGTCGCACCGCTACGAGAACTGGGTGGGCGGCCTCAACGGGGACTGGCTGATCTCGCGTCAGCGCTTCTTCGGGGTGCCGTTCCCCGTCTGGTACCGCCTGGACGCCGACGGCGAGCCCGACTACGACGCCCCCATCGTCGCCGACGAGGCAACTCTGCCGATCGATCCGGTCACGGACTGCCCGCCCGGCTTCACGGCTGAGCAGCGGGACCAGCCGGGCGGGTTCATGGCGGACCCGGACGTCATGGACACCTGGGCCACGTCGTCGCTCACGCCCCACCTGGCCACCGGCTGGGAGCGCGACGACGAGCTCTTCTCGCTCACGTTCCCGATGGACGTGGCGCCGCAGGCCCACGACATCATCCGCACCTGGCTGTTCAGCCGCGTGGTGCGCGCCCACTTCGAGAACGGCTCGCTGCCGTGGAAGCGGGCCACCATCTCCGGCTTCGTGGTGGACCCGGACCGCAAGAAGATGAGCAAGTCCAAGGGCAACGTGGTGGTGCCCACCGACATCCTGGACAAGTACGGCTCCGACGCGGTGCGGTGGCGCGCGGCGATGGCCCGGCCCGGCATGGACTCGCCGTTCGACGAGACCCAGATGAAGGTGGGGCGCCGCCTCGCCATGAAGATCCTCAACGCGGGCAAGTTTGTGCTCACCATGGCCGAGAACCCGGGCGGCGTCCCGGCCGTGACGAACCCCGTCGACCTGGCGATGCTCGCCGGGCTGCGGGCCGTGGTCGAGGCCGCCACAAGCTCGTTCGAGGAGTTCGACTACACCGGAGCCCTCGAGGCGACGGAGTCCTTCTTCTGGTCCTTCTGCGACGACTACCTGGAGCTGGTCAAGGAGCGCGCCTACGGCGCCCAGTCCCCCGCCGAGCAGGCGTCGGCTCAGGCGGCGCTGGCGCTTGCGCTCGACGTCCAGCTGCGGCTGTTCGCGCCCATCCTGCCCTTCGTGACCGAGGAGGTGTGGCGGTGGACCAACGACACCTCCGTGCACCTCGCCCCCTGGCCCACGGTGGACGAGCTACCGTCGGGTGACGCCACCCTCATCGCGGATGTGGCCACCGCGCTCATCGCCATCCGGGGCGCGAAGTCGACGGCCAAAGTGTCGATGAAGGCGGAGGTGGCGCGGGCGGCGTTCTCCGGCCCCGCGGCCGTGGTGGCGCGCCTGCGCACCATCGAGGCGGACCTCCGCGCGGTGGGCCGGCTCGTGGGCGAGGTCACCTGGGCCGACGTCGAGGCACCCCTCGGCGTCGAGGTGGAGCTCGCGCCCCCTGCCGATCACTAACCTTCGGGTGCTTGTCACACCTAAATAGGCATTGAACACACAATTTCCTGTGAACCCCTTGTGGGGAATTGTGTGTTCTGCCTAAGCTCCCCGTAGATCGATCTACAGCCCCTCCTGTCGGCGCCGACCGGAGGGCCCCCTGCAGTCTCTGTCCGAGGAGATCACCCATGTCCCCCACCCGACGACGGGGCGCGGCCATCAGCATCGCCGCCGCCCTGACCCTTCTCTCGACGGCCGTCGTGCCGGCGTTCAACCAGCTGGCCGCGGCCGACGGCCCAGACCTCAGCGTGTGTCCCTGGATGGACACCACGCTCACGGCGGATCAGCGCGCGCAGCTGCTGCTCGACGCGAGCTCGCAGCATCAGAAGTACCGCTGGATGAACGAACACTCCGCCAACTCCCCCACCCAGACGGTGTTCTCGGGCGGTGTGCAGTACCCCGCTCAGCTCCCGTGCACTCCCCGCGTCGTGTATGCCAACGGCGCCGAGGGCGTCCACAACAAGGCCGGCACGACGGCGTGGCCGGCCCCCATCGCCATCGCCGCGACCTTCAACGAGGCCCTGGGCGAGACCAAGGCCGCCATGCAGGGATCGGAGGCGTTCGACGGCGGCAACGCCGTCATCCTCGGCCCCGGCATCGCCTCCGGCCGCACCCCGCTGTCGGGCCGCACGCCCGAGTACTTCGGCGAGGACCCGGTGCTCAGCGGTGTCATGGGCGCCGCCGCGGTCCGCGGGCTCGAGGACGGCAACCCGGGCAAGGGCGTCATCGCCAACCCGAAGCACTTCGTGGGCAACGAGCAGGAGCTGGACCGGCAGTCCAGCTCGTCGAACATCGACGAGCGCACGCTCCAGGAGCTGTACGTCCTTCCCTACGAGATCGCCGTGCGCGAGAGCGACCCCGATTCGGTGATGTGCTCCTACAACCAGATCAACGGGATCTGGGCGTGCGAGAACCCGATCATGAACGAGGATCTCAAGGACCGGATCGGCTTCAACGGCTACGTGATGAGCGACTTCGGCGCCGTGCACTCCACCGCCGACGCACTCAACGCCGGCCTCGACCAGGAGCTGAACCGGCCGATCTGGTTCACGCCAGAACGCCTCGACGCGGCCCTGGACGCCGATGAGATCACCCAGGACGCGATCGACGAGGCCGCCTTCCGGGTTGTCCGGGCCTACATCAACGTCGGCCTGTTCGACAACCCCGTCCCCTCGCCCGGGCTGACCGGGGTCTCCACCGCCGAGCACAAGGCCGTGGCCCGCGAGCTGGCCGAACAGAGCACCGTCCTGCTGAAGAACGACGACGTCCTCCCGCTGGGCAAGGCACCGAGCGTGGCCATCCTCGGTCCCACCGCCTCGTTGCTCCCCAACGATGCCCTCGTGACCGCCAAGAGGGCCTGCGCGGCCAACGGCTTCCGCGGGAACGCCCCCCTGCTGAACTGCGATGCACTTGTCGACCCGCTGACCTCGATCACCGAGCGTGTCGAGGCCGCCGGCGGTTCTGTCGTGTTCAACGACGGTGACGTGCCCGCCGAGGCCGCCGCACTGGCCGCCTCCGCCGACGTGGCGATCGTGTTCGGCCATATCGGCATGGGCGAGTTCTCCGACATCACCGATATCCGCCTCGACCACAACGGTGATGCTCTCGTCGAGGCAGTCGCGGCGGCCGCCGAGCGCACGGTCGTGGTGCTCAACTCCGGCACCGCCGTCGAGATGCCCTGGATCGACGACGTCGACGCCGTCCTCCAGGCCTGGTACGGCGGCGAGCAGTTCGGCCCCGCCCTGACCGGCATCCTGTTCGGCGACGTGAACCCCTCGGGCAAGCTCCCGATGAGCTTCCCGAAGTCGCTGGCCGACACGCCGACCTCCACCCCGCAGCAGTACCCCGGCATCTTTGCCAACGGCTCCACTGTGCGGGCACAAGGCTCGACCGAGATCCGCCAGGTCAACTACACCGAGGGCCTCAAGGTGGGCTACCGCTGGTACGAGGCTGAGGACATCGACCCGCTCTTCGCCTTCGGCCACGGCCTGTCCTACACGGACTTCGAGTACTCGAAGGTCAACGTGACCCCGAAGAACAGCGACGGGTCCACGGCCATCCGGGTCAGCTTCCGGATCACCAACACCGGCAAGGTGGCGGGCACCGACGTGGCGCAGGCCTACGTCGACCTGCCCGCATCGGCGGACCTGCCCTCGCAGCGCCTGGTGGGCTGGGAGCGGGTCACCCTCAAGCCCGGTCAGCACAAGAACGTGACGATCGAGCTCACCCGTGAGGACCTGGCCAACCGGCACCTCCTACAGGTCTGGGACGTCGAGTCCGACGGCTGGGTCACCCCCACCGGCACCGTGTCGTTCCGCGTCGGCGGCGCGTCCGACGATCTCTCGGCCCCGGTGTCGATGACGCTGCGCTGAGCTGATCCCGGCGGTATCCCGCCGGGTGATGGAGGGGCGGGTCGCGCGTGCGGCCCGCCCCTTCGCCGTCCGGTCCGGCCGACCACTACGCTGACAGCCACACCCCGAGCAAGGAGAAGCCATGGCGGTTCGTGCCAACGCCACGATCGCCGACGTGGCCGTGCAGGCCGGAGTGTCCCGCGCCGCCGTGTCGAAGGTGATCCGCAACGCGTACGGGGTCAGCGACGACATGCGCAGCCGGGTCGAGGCCGCCATCGAGGTGCTCGGCTACCGACCCAGCGTCGCGGCCCGCGCGATGCGTGGATCCAGCTTCACCCTGGGCGTCGAGCTGCCCACCCTGGCCAACAACCTGTTCGACTCGGTGGTCCAGGGCGCGATGGCCCAGCTCAGTTCCACCGACTACCAGCTGATCATCGCCCCCGCCGGTCCGGATCACGACAACGGGCCCAAGGCGATCCAGGCCCTCGCCGACCGGCAGGTGGACGGCATCCTGGCCGTCTCACCCGCCGTCGCGCCCGACTGGTTGGAGGCGCTCGGCCGCTCGGTTCCGCTGGTGATGCTGGGCCGACACGATCAGGCCCAGCACTACGACACCGTCGTGGGCGATGACCTTCAAGGCAGCCGGCTGGCCGTGGACCACCTCATCGGGCTGGGGCACCGCCGGATCGCGCACGTCACCCTGACACCGGAGGCCGAGCGGAACCTGCCCCAGGCGCCCCACGCGCTGCGCACCGAGGGTTACCGGGCGACCATGCACGCCGCCGGGCTCGACGACTTCACTCGCGTCGTGCACGTGTCCCCCACCGAAGAGGCGACGTATCGCGCCGCGCTCGCGCTGCTGGACGAGCCGCACCCGCCCACCGCGATCGTCGCCGGGCACGACGAGCTGGCGATGGGCGTGCTCAGCGCGGTTGCGGAGCGCGGCCTGACGCCGTCCCAGTGCTCGGTGGTGGGCTACGACGACACCAACATCGCCGCCCATGCGCTGGTCTCGCTGACCAGCGTCAATCAGTGCGCCCCGGAGATGGGCGCGGCGGCCGTGCAGATGCTGCTCGAGCGCATCGACGGCCGCACAGCCCCGGTGCACCGGATGTTCACGCCCTCGCTGGTGGTGCGCCGCTCCAGCGCGCCCCCGCCCATCGGCTAGAGGCCCAGCCTGGCCAGGTAGGCGTTGATGAACCGCCGGGCCGGGTCCATCCGGCCGAGCAGCGCGGCGAAGTCCGCCCAGCGCGGGTACCGGGCGGCCACCTCGTCGCCGGGCAGGGTGAACACCTTGCCCCAGTGGGGGCGCGCCGTGGCCGGCAGCGCGGCCTCCAGTTCGGGCAGGAGTGCGCGCACCGCCGCCTCGTCTGGCTTCCAGGTGAAGTGCAGCCCCACCGTGTCGGAGCCGTAGGCCGGGGAGAGCCACAGGGTGTCCGCGGCCATGGTGCGGATCTCGCAGACGAACAGCAGCGGCGAGATGCGCTCCGCCATCCGCGCCACCGCCTCCACCGCCGCGACAGCATCAGTCCGCGGCACCAGATACTCCGACTGCAGCTCGGCACCCACCGACGGGGTGAACTCCAGCCGGAAGTGGGGCAGGCGGTCGTACCAGGGGCCGTACTCACCCAGCTGCGGCGTGCAGGGAGTCGGGTCGATGCCCGCGATGGGATGCCGCGGCCCGTCGGAGGGCCGGCCCCCGGCTGCGACGATCCCGCCCACCTCGGGCTCCCCCGCCGACTTCACCCACACCTGCGAGACGACGGCGGGGTCCTGCCAGGTGGTGAACATGCTGACGCTGTCCCCGGCGCCCGTCACCGCAGACAGGTCGTCTAGCACCGCGTCGAGGCGCACGCCTTCGAACACGCGCTGCGCCACCGGCCGGGCCGGGGCGACGTCCAGCTCGACGTGCGTCAGAACCCCCAGCGCACCGAGCCCGACGACGGCGCCGTCGAAGTCCGCGTCACCCCGCGCGAGGCGGACCAGCTCGCCGCGACCGTCCACCAGGTCCAGCGCGGAGATCTGCGTGGCCAGCGAGCCGATCCGGTCCCCGGAGCCGTGCGTGCCAGTCTGGACCGCGCCCGCCACCGAGATGTGTGGCAGCGAGGCCAGGTTGGCCAGCGCCACGCTCTCTGCGCGCAGCGCGGGGACCAGGTCCCCGTAGCGGAGCCACGCCGGGACCCGGAAGGTCCCGTCGGACACCCTCGCAGGGCCCTCCGTCCGCAACCGGGCCAGGGAGACCTGCACCCCCGAGGTGTCGGCGATGTCGTTGAAGCAGTGCCGCGACCCCACCACCCGCACGCGCTCTTCGGAGCGCACCAGCTCTTGCAGCTCCTCGATGGAGGTGGGCTCTGCCAGGCGCGTGGCCGAGTAGGTGATGTTTCCCGCCCAGTTCGTGGTCATGCCCGGTCCGCCTTACGTGCGAAGCGGGCCGCGTCCAGCTGCGGTGCCCGCGCGGCGGGGCGCTCTTCCAGGCGCCCGAGCGCCTCGTCGATCGCCCGGTCCAGCTGGACGTCGCCATCGGACTCCCACTCGGCGGGCCCCGTCTCCACCACGATGTCGGGGTCCACGCCGTGGTTCTCCAGGCCGAACCCGTACCGGTCGAACGCGATCCAGTACCGCGGCTGGGTGACCTCCGTGCCGTCCACCAGCGTGAACCGCCCGTCGATGCCGACCACGCCGCCCCAGGAACGCTCCCCGACGACCGGGCCCAGCCCCAGCTCCTGGGCCGCGGCCGTGACGATGTCGCCGTCCGATCCGGCGTAGGCGTTGGTGAGGAACACCACCGGGCCTCGCGCCGCCTGGCTGGGGTAGGTGGTGACGTCGTCGTGGTGCCGGGCGCCGTTCCAGCCCACGGCCCGCCTCGACAGGCGCTCGATGACCAGCTCGGAGGTGTGCCCGCCGGCGTTGAACCGGACGTCGACCACGACGGCCTCGCAGCGCATGGCGGCGTCGATGAGGCGGTGGAACTCGGCCCATCCCCTGGCCACCATGTCCGGCACGTGCACGTAGCCGACGCGGCCCCCCGAGCGGGCCCGGGTGTAGGCCACCCGGCCCGCCACCCACTCGTGGTAGCGCATCGGAGCCTCGCTGGAGGTGGGCACCACGGCGACCCGCCTGCGCTGGCGGCCCTGCACGAGTGTGAGCTCCACTACCTTGTCGGCCGCACCCTGGAGGAGCGCGCCGATGCTCGCCACGTCGGCGGTGGATCGGCCGTCCACCGCCGCGATCACGTCGCCCGGCTGGGCCGCGACACCGGCGGCCCTCAGCGGTGACCGCGCGGACGGGTCCGAGGTCTCACCCGGCAGGATGCGGGCGATCACCACCTCGCCCTTGGCGTTGCGCGAGTACTCGGCGCCGAGGAACGCCACGTGCCCGCCGTCGTGGTGGTGCGACGGCCCGTCCACGTAGGCGTGCGAGGTGTTGAGCTCCCCGACGGTCTCCCACAGCACGTCGACCAGCTCGTCGTGGGTGGTGATGCGGTCCAGCAGCGGGCGGTAGCGGGCGACGGCGGCCGCCCAGTCCGTGCCATCGAAGTCCTCGCGCCAGAAGTGGTCGCGCATGAGGCGCGAGTTCTCCTCGAACATCTGCCGCCACTCGGCCCGCGGGTCCAGCTCGCGGCGCAGGCGGCCGAGGTCCACCGGGATCTTGGCGTCGTCGCCGTCGGGCTCGTGGTTCGCCTGCTGGACCCAGATCTCGTCCCCGTTGCGCACCACCAGTCGTTCGCCGTCGCCGCTGACGGCCGCGCCGTCGCAGCCCTCGACCACCACGGTGAGCTTGCGGGTCTTGAAGGAGAAGTGCTCGATGTG
This sequence comes from Tessaracoccus yangjingae, assembly GCF_055326235.1. Classification (NCBI taxonomy): domain Bacteria; kingdom Bacillati; phylum Actinomycetota; class Actinomycetes; order Propionibacteriales; family Propionibacteriaceae; genus Tessaracoccus; species Tessaracoccus yangjingae. Next base: position 107,522 of record NZ_JBUZNN010000010.1, read on the forward strand.
GTCCTTGACCTCTCCCTCGACCCCGGCCCGCACCGCCCCCAGCTCCCCGGTGGAGCGGAGCGCCAGCCAGACCAGGCCGTCCTTGGCGGCCTGGAGCGACGCGTAGCGGGCCGAGGCGACCGGCAGCGGCACCATCCGGTCCTCCACGCCGTCGAGGTCGAAGACCACCGACGGCGGGGCGTCCTCCGCCTGCTCCTTGGGGTCGGCGTCCTTCTTCTGCTCGTCCTTCTTGTCCTCGTCCTTGTCGTCGGGCTCGCTGATGGGCCAGCCGTCGGCCGACGGTCCGAACGGGGCGGGCTCGGTGGCGCGCAACGGCACGAGCCACGGCCTGGTGGAGTTGGTGAACGACAGGTCGAATCCGAGCTCGTCGTAGGTGGGGTCGATGGTGCGGCTGGAGAGGAAGCACAGGTACTTCCCGTCCGGCGTGAACACCGGGGAGAAGTCGTTGAACTGCCCGCGGGTCAGCGTGAAGGACGACTCCTCAGTGAGGTCGTATCCGACGAGCTGGCCGAGCATGCCCTCGTGCGCCACGGCGTTGCGCCAGACGAGGTAGCGGCCGTCCGGCGACCACGTGAGCCCGGTGGGCTCGCCGACCGGCGAGCGGCCCACCCGCTTGGCGGACCCTCGGGCCACGTCGACAACGGAGACGGTGCCGTCGTGGCTGCCGACGGCCACCTTGGTCCCCTCCGCGTTGGGTTCGAGCGTCATGACGCGGCCGAGCCGGCCGGCCGCGAGCCTCCGGGCGGGCCCGTAGCCGTCGAGCTGGCGCACCTCCAGCGCGTCCTCGCCGGTCTCGTCGGTCACCCACACGCCCCGCCCGGTCTGCGCCAGGAAGTGGGGCTCCCGGATCCTCGCACCGGGGGTGTCGGCCACGGCCCGCGCGGGCCCGCCGCGATGCGTCAGCAGGTAGGCCGCCCCACGCCACTCGATCAGAGACGAGTCGCCGCCGTGGTCCGGCGCGATGGTTTCGAGGCGGTCGGTGGGGGCCACCGGGATGGGCTGGGGGCGTCCCACGGGGACGGTGATGTCCAGGACCTGGGGCTCGGCCTTGAGGGAGGCCATGTAGTGGAGGCGGCCGCGCGAGTGGTAGACCACCGCCTGGCCGTCCGTGGTGGCGTCGCGGACGTAGCCCTGTTCGGGGGTGTGGTGCGTGTGCTGGCGGAGATCCTTGCCTGCGGAGTTGACGGACCACACCTGGGCCTGCACGTCCGGGCCGTCGCCGAGGTCCGAGGTGAACATCAGCCGTTCCCCCACCCAGGCGGGCCAGAACATGCCGGCGGTCACGTCCGGGAGGAGGCGCTTCCAGTCTCCCCCACCGTCGGGCGAGAGGTGGAGCCGGGCCGCCATGCCGCCTCGGTAGCGCTTCCATCCCGACGGGTCGCGGAAGTTCGCCGACGCCACAGCCACGCGCCCCTTCCGGTGCACGGCGGCGGAGGTGGCCAGGCCCCAGGGCAGGCGCGTCAGCTCCCCTTCCAGGGAGAGCGAGTACATCGAGGAGTCCACGCGGTGGAAGCCCTGGTGCTGGGAGCAGAGCAGGATGTGGTCCGCGTCGAGCCAGCCGGAGACGAGCATGGGCCTGCCGCTCAGCCAGGTGAGCCGCCTCGTGCCGCCGTCGAGGTCCACCACGTAGGCATCCCATCCGCCGTTGGTGGTGGCGGTGAACGCCACCCGCGCGCCGTCCGGCGACAGCCGCGGGTTGCGCGGAGTCTCCTCGCCCAGCGTGATGCGCGACGCGCGGCCCCCCTCCAGCGAGCCCAGCCAGAGGTCGTCATCAGCGACGAAGACGACGGTGTCGCGGTTGAGGTGGGGAAAGCGCAGGTAGCCATCAGTCACCGCCCCACGATACCGCCTACGCGAGAGCCCGGACCGCCTCCAGGGTGTCGGCCTCGGCCGCCGTCTTGTCGTCGCGGTAGCGCAGGACCCGGGCGAATCTGAGGGCCACTCCACCCGGGTAACGGCGGGAGCGCTGCACCCCGTCGAAGGCGATCTCGACCACCTGCTCGGGACGCACGTGGACGACGTGACCCTCCCTGCGCGTCTCCAGCTCGAGGAAGCGGGCGGTCTGCCAGGCGAGCACGGCGTCCGTCATTCCCTTGAAGGTCTTCCCCAGCATCGTGAACCCGGCCCCGTCGCGTGCGCCGAGGTGGATGTTCGAGAGCAGGCCCTGCCTCCGCCCGCTCCCCCACTCCACCGCGAGGACCACGAGGTCCAAGGTGTGTCTGGGCTTGACCTTCACCCAGCCGGAGCCGCGACGCCCCGCGTCGTAGGGCGCGTCGAGATCCTTCACGACGACGCCCTCGTGGCCGAGCCCGATCATCCGGGCGCTGAATCCGCTCGCCACTACGGGGTCGTCCGTGACGATGCGCGGCGCCCGGGCCGCGTCGGGCACCACGCGCCCGAGAGCCTGGAACCGCTCACTGGCCGGCGCGTCGATGAGGTCGGTGCCGTCCAGGTGGAGCACGTCGAAGAACAGCGCCGTCAGGGGCACCTTGTCGCTGAGGCCGGCGTCGCGGCTCATCGCGCGCGACCCCGTCTCCTGGAACGGCCTCGGCCGGCCGTCGGCACCCAGCACGACGGCCTCGCCGTCGAGGATCACGGCTGTGACGTCGAGCGCAAGAGCGTCCTCGACCACCTCTGGCAGCCGGGCGGTGATGTCGTCCAGGGATCTGGTGAAGACGGTCACCTCACCGCCCGAGCGGTGCACCTGGATGCGGATGCCGTCGATCTTGCAGTCCACGGCCACCTCGCCGCCGAAGCCGGCCAGCGCCGCGTCCACGTCCGGGGCCGACGAAGCCAGCATGGGCCTGACCGGCCTGCCCACCTCGAGCCGGAAGGCCGCCAGCGCCTCGCGGCCGCCGAGCAGGGCCGCGGCCGCGACGGGGCCGGTGGGGGCAGAGAACATCGCGGCCCGCCGCACCACGCCCACCGGGATCTCGGCCGCCTCGGCGATCGCCTCCAGCAGCAGCGCGTCCAAGGCTCCCTGGCGCAGCTCCCCCGAGATCACCCCACGCAGCCACTCCTGTTCGGCCGCCGTGGCGGCGCCGAAGAGCGCCCCCACCTCCCCGGCCCGCTGCTCCTGCGAGCCCGGGCCCGACAGCCCGGCGATGCGATCGAGCGTGTCGTCGACGACGGCCGGGGTCAGCGTGGGTACGGGAGCCGGCCCGGGAAGGTCCGAGAGGGTGCGCCACCCCACCCCGGTGCGGCGCTGCCGGATGCCGCCGGAGAGGAATGTGGCCACCACGTCCACCTCGTCGGGGCCGGCCGCGCGCAGCGCCCCGGCCAGGAGGCGTCTCTTCTCGAGGCGTGACCTCGTCGCCGAGACGGCCGACGACGTGGCGACGAGATCATGCAGGAGCATGGTCCCGATCATGCCCGTGGACGGGCGCCCGCGGAAGGTCAGGCGGAGAGGTCGCGGCGCCGGGCGAGCTTGGCGCGGGGCACCATGGTGGGCGGGGCCACGCCGTCGACGGCGTCCCGGGTGACCAGCACCTGCGCCACGTCGTCCTCGGAGGGTACGTCGAACATCACGTCGAGGAGGAGCTCCTCGAGGATTGCGCGCAGGCCGCGCGCCCCGGTGCCGCGGGCGAGAGCCAGGTCCGCGATGGACCCCACGGCCTCGTCGGTGAACTCGAGCTGCACGCCGTCGAGCTCGAAGAGCTTCTGGAACTGGCGCACCAGCGCGTTCCGGGGCTCCACGAGGATCCGCACGAGCGCCTCGCGGTCCAGCGGGGAGACTGAGGTGATCATGGGCAGCCGACCGATGAACTCCGGGATGAGGCCGAACTTGTGGAGGTCCTCCGGGCGGACGGAGGCGAACGGGTCACCGTCGGGCCTGCGGGCGTCGGCCGAGTTGTTGAACCCGAGCGGCCGCTTCCCGATGCGTTGGTTGATGATCTCCTCGAGGCCGGAGAAGGCGCCGCCGACGATGAACAGCACCTTCGTGGTGTCGATCTGGAGGAAGTCCTGGTGGGGGTGCTTGCGTCCCCCCTGGGGCGGAACGGAGGCGACGGTGCCTTCGAGGATCTTCAGCAGCGCCTGCTGCACGCCCTCACCCGACACGTCCCGCGTGATCGACGGGTTCTCCGACTTGCGGGCCACCTTGTCGATCTCGTCGATGTAGATGATGCCGGTCTCGGCCTTGGCGATGTCGAAATCCGCCGCCTGGATCAGCTTGAGGAGGATGTTCTCCACGTCCTCGCCGACGTAGCCGGCCTCGGTGAGCGCGGTGGCGTCCGCCATGGCGAACGGCACGTTGAGCATCTTCGCCAACGTCTGTGCCAGGTAGGTCTTGCCGCAGCCGGTGGGGCCGATGAGCAGGATGTTGGACTTGCCCACCTCGACGTCGTCGTGCTCCGCGCGGCGGCCGTGCGACTCGTGCTGCGACCGGATGCGCTTGTAATGGTTGTAGACCGCCACCGACAGCGCCTTCTTTGCGCCGTCCTGGCCGATCACGTAGGTGTCGAGGAAGTCACGGATCTCGCGAGGCTTGGGCAGCTCGGTGGCCAGCGTGCCGGCATCCGAGGGCTCGGGGAACTCCTCCTCGATGATCTCGTTGCACAGGCCGATGCACTCGTCGCAGATGTAGACGCCGGGACCTGCGATGAGCTTCTTCACCTGCTTCTGGCTCTTGCCGCAGAAGTTGCACTTGAACAGGTCGCTCGACTCGCCGATGCGTGCCATGTCGTCCACCTCCCTCGCTCTAGAAAGCGTTGCTGCCTGGTCTCTCCCCACCCTACCTGCGACCACCGGCCCCGGGGCGGCGAAACGCCCTCCCGGGGCCGGAGGTCATCGGGTGCCTCAGCCGAGCCCCTTGAGGGACGGCAGGATGTCGTCGACGATGCCGTACTCGACCGCCTCCGGGGCGGTGAGATACTTGTCGCGCTCGATGTCCTTGCTCACCTTGGCGAGCTCCTGGCCCGTGTCGGCGGCGAGCATGTTCTCCATGAGTGCGCGGATGCGCAGGATCTCGCGGGCCTGGATCTCCAGGTCCGAGGACTGCCCGTAGCCGCCCTCGGTGGCCGGCTGATGAATGAGGATGCGCGAGTTGGGCAGAGCCAGACGCTTGCCCTTGGTGCCCGCGGCGAGCAGGACGGCAGCCGCTGAGGCCGCCTGGCCGAGGCACACGGTCTGGATGTCCGGCTTGATGTAGCGCATCGTGTCGTAGATGGCCGTCAGAGCGGTGAAGGATCCCCCGGGAGAGTTGATGTAGATCGAGATCTGACGCTCGGGGTCCATCGACTGCAGGCACAGCAGCTGCGCCATGACGGCGTTGGCCACGTCGTCGTTGATGGGGGTGCCGAGGAAGATGATGCGGTCCTCGAACAGCTTGGTGTACGGGTCCACCCGGCGCATGCCGTAGCTGGTGCGCTCCTCCCACTGCGGGATGTAGTAGCTCATGTCCATTCCGGTGGGTGCGGCGCCCTGGGGCAGGTTGGTCATCACTGGTTCGGAGCCTCCGACTTGATCTGGGATGCGCGCTCGTAGACGTGGTCGATGAACCCGTACTCGAGGGCCTGTTCGGCGGTGAACCAGCGGTCCCGGTCCGAGTCGGCCTCGATCTGGTCCACCGTCTGGCCCGTGTGCTTGGCGATCAGCGAAGCCATGGTGCGCTTGATGTGCAACGACTGCTCGGCCTGGATGCGGATGTCCGACGCCGTGCCGCCGAGGCCGCCCGACGGCTGGTGCATCATGATCCGGCTGTGGGGCAGCGCGAACCGCTTGCCGGGCGTGCCTGCGGAGAGCAGGAACTGGCCCATGGACGCGGCCAGGCCCATGGCGACGGTGGCCACGTCATTGCTGATCCACTGCATGGTGTCGAAGATGGCCATGCCCGAATCAACGGACCCACCCGGGGAGTTGATGTAGAGGTAGATGTCCTTGTGCGGGTCCTCCGCGTTCAACAACAGCATCTGCGCACAGATGGCGTTGGCGTTCTCGTCGCGCACCTCCGACCCGAGGAAGATGATCCGGTTGGCCAGGAGGGACGAATACACGTTGTCGGTCATGCCGAGGCCGGCGCCCGAGGGCCCGGCCATCCGGATGTCGTTTCGAGTCTCAGTCACCCCACTAACCTACCGGCATTCCCGCCGGACCCAAGCGCGCGGGGCAGTGTTCGCCCGAGGCGTCACCCGAGACGGCGAGATCGCCGCGGGCGTAGGCCCACGGCGATCTCGGTGAAGGGGTTGGTGACGGCTACTTGGCGTCGACCTCGGCCTCTTCGGCCTCCTCCTCGGCGATGACCTCTTCGGCCGCCTCGATGGCGTCCACGGCCAGCGAGGTGTCGACGACGTTGCCCTCGGCGTCGGTGACCTTCGCGGCCGCGCAGATGGCCGCCAGCGCCTTGCCGCGGCGGATCTCCTGCATCCACTCCGGCATGTGGTTGTGCTCCATCATGTGGTTGATCTCGTCCTGCGGGCTGGAGCCGTTCTGCTGCGCCTTGCGGAAGATGAGCTCGGTCAGGTCCTGCTGGGACACGTCGATGGTGTTGGTGTCGGCGTAGACGTCGAGCACAACCTGGGCCTTGAGTGCCTGCTCGGAGCGCTTGTCGATCATGGCCCAGAACTCGTCGGCGTCCTTGGCCTCCTCGTCCTCGGCGTTGGCGAGGTAGTCCTCGACCGTCATCCCGCCACCGGCGAGCTGGCGCTGGACCTCGCCCCGGCGGGCCTCGAGCTCCCGGGCCAGGATGGCCTCCGGCAGCTCGAAGTCCGTGGCGGCGAGGACCGCCTCAAGCACCTTGTCGCGGGCGTCGGCCAGCTGGTCGGCCTTCACCTGCTGCTCGGCACCCTTGCGCAGGTCCGCCTTCATCTCCTCGACTGTGTCGAACTCGGAGATCAGCTGGGCGAACTCGTCGTCGACCTCGGGGAGCTGCTGCTCGGAGACCTTGACGACGGTGACCTCGATCTCCGCATCCTGGCCGCGGAACTGCCCGCCCACCAGGGTGGAGGTGAAGGTCTTCGTCTCGCCGGCCTTCAGGCCCGTCACGGCCTCGTCGAGCCCGTCAAGCATGTTGGACTCCTGCCCCACCTTGTAGGTGAGGCCCTCGGCCGTCGCCTCGGGGAGCGGCTCGCCGCCCTGGGAGGCGACCAGGTCGATGGTGAGCACGTCGCCCTCGGCGGCCGCGCGGTCCACCTCGCTGGTGGTGGCGAAGCGCTCGCGCAGCAGGCCGATGCGCTCGTCGACAAGGTCGTCGATGCTGGCCGCGTTGTCCACGGTGGCCTCAACCGTGGTGAAGTCCGGGAGTGTGACCTCGGGGCGGACGTCGACCTCTGCGGTGAACTCGACGAGCTCCTTGTCCTCCAGCTTGGTCACCTCGACCTCCGGCTGAGCCATGGGGACCACCTTGTGCTCCTCGACGGCGGCGTTGTACGCCGGCGGGATGGCCTCATTGATGGCCTCCTGCAGCACGACGCCACGCCCGAAGCGCTGGTCGATGACCGTGGAGGGCACCTTGCCCTTGCGGAAGCCGGGGATGTTGACCTGCTCGGCGATCCCCTTGTAAGCCTGATCGAGGTAGGGCTTGAGGTCGGCGAACGGGATCTCGACGGTGAGCTTGACCCGCGTCGGGCTCAGCTTCTGGGCGGTGCTAGGCACGAATGGACTCCTGAACTTGGATTGATCGGGGTTGAGTCTATCCGTCAATGCCCGGCCGACCAATCGGCCCGGTGGCCGCGCATCCGCCGTGCTCGCCGGCCCTTCTAGAGTGTGTGGACGTGATCACCACCAACGTGTCCGATACCGCGCTGATCTTCGAGGGCGGCGGCATGCGCGCGGCGTTCTCTTCCGGCGTGGCGGCCGCGCTGCTCGAGGCCGACATCCATCTGGACTGGGTGGGCGGCATCTCCGCCGGTTCCAGCTGCACCGTCAACTACGTCTCGCGTGACCCCGGTCGGGCCGAGCGGTCGTTCGTCGATGTGGCGGCCCACCCGCAGTTCGGCGACTGGCGCACGTGGGTGGCGGGCAAGGGCGTGTTCAACGCTGAGTGGATCTACGAGCACACCTCGCTCCCCCACCAGGTGCTTCCGCTGGACCTCGACACCTTCCGCGTCAACCCGGCCCAGGTGCGCATCGGAGCGGTCCGGTGCGCCGACGGCCAGATGGTCTACTGGGGCCGCGAGGATCTGATGGACGTCGCCTCGCTGGCCAAGCGGGTGCGGGCTTCGTCGACGATGCCGCTCCTGATGCCGATCACCACGATCGACGGGGTGGACTACTGCGACGGCGCCCTCGGTCCCACCGGAGGGTTCGCCGTCGACCAGGCGGTGGCCGACGGGTACGACCGGTTCCTGGTGGTCATGACGCGCGAGCGCGGGTACCGCAAGCCTCCGGTCCGCTCCACGGCCGCGATGAGGATGCTCTTCCGGCGCTACCCGGCAGTGGCGAGGGCGCTGATCGAGCGACCCGCCAACTACAACCGCTCCGTCGCGGAGCTGCTCCGGCTGGAGCGCGAGGGCCGCGCGTACCTCGTCTTCCCCGACTCGATGCCGATCCGCAACTCCGAGCGACGCGTTCCCGTGCTGCGCTCGGTGTTCCAGGCGGGGCGCTCCCAGACGGAGCGCGAACTCGGCGCCATCCGCGCCTTCGTCGGCCTCTGAGCGGCCCCGCCAGACGACCGCTCTCCCCCCCCCCGACCCGGCCCTCGTGTGCACGACACGCCGTCGGACGTTGAGCCCACACCTCCCACGAGTCGCGTGCAGGTGGTGCGACGGCGTTTCGTGCGCGCGTCGAGTAGCTCAAACCGGCACATTCGCGCCGTTCTGCGCCGCCAGGCTCCCGCACGAGGGCCGGGGGACCCATAACGGTGCGAACGTGCCGATTTGATCTTGACGGAGCCCCCTCGCCGGGCCACAATGGATCAACCGGCACGCTCACGCCGATTGGAGATGCTGTGGATCTCGCACACACGGTTGAAACACGACGCAAGGCCATGCGTCTCACACAACTTGACGCCGCCGAACTCTCGGGGGTGTCCGAGCGCTTCGTTCGCGCAGTCGAGGCGGGCAAGGGCTCAGTCCAGTTGGACAAGCTGTGCGCCCTACTCGACGCCCTCGGGCTGGAGCTCTCTGTGACGGTGAAGCGGTGACGAGCGCCGAGGTGTACAAGGACGGCCTCCTTGCGGCCACCCTGACCGCCGACGGCACGGACACCACCTTCGAGTACCGGGGCGGTTACGGTGGTGCGCCCGTCGCGCACACACTCCCGTTCGGCACGCGATTCGTCCGCCCCGGCCGCACGCTTCCACCGTTCTTCACCAACCTCCTGCCGGAGGGCCGGCGCCTCGCGGCGCTCCAGCGCGCCGTCAAGACCTCGGGCGACGACGACCTCAGTCTCCTGCTGGCCACAGGCTCGGACACCATCGGCGACGTGCAGGTGGTGCCCGCAGGTCAGACTCCCGGGCCGGCGGCGCCCCTGGTCAGAGCAGATGCTCCACTGGACTTCGCCGCGCTGATGCAGGACTACGGAATCGACCCGGTCGCCATCCCGGGAGCCCAGGACAAACTGTCGGCCGGGATGATCACCCTTCCAGGCCGGTCGCCCTCGGGTGCCCCCGCGATGGTGAAGCTCACGCCCCCTGACTACCCGTTCGCCGTCGAGAACGAGGAGTACTTCCTCCGCCTGGCGCGCTCCCTCCGGGTCGCCGTCGTCGAGGCTGCGATCGTGCGAGACGTCCACGGAGCCCCGGGGCTCGTCGTGCGACGCTTCGACCGGGAGCGCGGGCGCCGAGCCGTGGAGGACGCGTGCCAACTCCTCGGGCGCTATCCCAGCGACAAGTACCTCGTCTCCGCGGAGGAGGTGGCGACGGCGGTGGCGGACGTCTGCGCCGCCCGGCCCGTCGCGCTGCGCAACGTCTTCATCCAGGTGGCCTTCGCGTGGCTGGTCGGCAACGGCGATCTGCACGCGAAGAACATCTCCGTCCTGCAGGAGCCTGGCGGGGAATGGCGGGTCTCCCCCATGTACGACGTGTTGAGCACCCTGCCCTACCGCGATCACACGCTGGCCCTCACCGTCGGCGGGCGCACCGACGGCCTCATCCGGCGGCACCTTGTGGGATTCGGGCGCGACATCGGTCTTCCGACCGGCGTCGTCGAACGCGGCATCGATCTGGTGCTCCGCGCGACGGCGTCGCTGGACGACGACCTTGCCTCCGGCGCCCTGCCCTTCAACGACTCGATCACCCGCGACGTCCGGCGCCAGTTGGCCAGGCGTCGCCGCGATGCCGAGGCCTGACCTCGTCGAATCGCGCGACCTCGCCGACGGCTGGTACACTCATCGACGGTTCTGCGGATGTAGCTCAATGGTAGAGCCCTAGTCTTCCAAACTAACTACGCGGGTTCGATTCCCGTCATCCGCTCGAAGTTGCTGGAGCCCTTGTCAGACGTCCGTTCTGCAAGGGCTCCAGCCTTCACCGGGGCGTAGCGTAGTGGCTAGCGCGCCTGCTTTGGGAGCAGGAGACCGCAGGTTCGAGTCCTGTCGCCCCGACCACAAAACCCCTAGCCAAAGGGGCCTTCGTTCCCGTCATCTCTGGTTCGTGCAATACACGTGCGATAACTGATCGGGCCGGTGTCGGCAAGCAGCTGCGCCCGCATCACGCGGCGCAACTCCACTGCCGATCATCCGGCGTCGCTGGCATCGAGGGCTGGTGGACGCATCGCGTCCACGTGGGAGAGGGCCGACAATATCCGCTTATCCGCATCCACGGATATGGTGGGGTTGTGAAGAGGCATGTCATTGACTTCCCGCCGCCCGTTGATCGACTGGATGTGACGGCCGGACTGTTTCGCGCGATGTCGGACCCGACGAGGCTGCTGCTACTGATGGCTCTACACCAGGGCGAGCGGACGGTGGGTGAGCTGGTCGAGTTGTGCAGTCGGCCCCAGAGCACTGTGAGTCGCCAGTTGGCTCCTCTGCGGCAGGCCGGTCTCGTGATGGCGCGCAGGGAGGGGCCGCGCGTGCATTACCGTCTCACCAACGTCCATGTGGCCGACATGTTGGCGCAGGCGTTGGGTCATGCTGAACACCTTGTGGGCGACATTCCGCACGACCACGGGGACGAGTCTTGAGCTCAAGCATGGTGACGGTCCTTCGCAACCCGCGCTTTGCGCGTTTCTACGCGGCGCAGGCTGTGAGCCAGTTGGGGGATGCGATTCTGTGGGTGGCCCTGGCGCTGTTGGCGGTGCGGCTGGAGGGGGCGGCGCGGGCGCCGGTCGTGGTGGCCACCGCGTTGACATTGCGGGTCGTCGTCTATGTGGCGTTGGGGCCGGTGGCGGGGGTGGTGGCTGACCGCGTCGATCGGCGTCTCCTGTTGGCCGGGTGCCATACGGGGCGCGTGGTGGCGGTGGCGTTGATGTTCTGGGTGACGGCACCGTGGCAGGTCTACGTTCTTGTTGTGCTGGCGAACGTGTTCACCGCCTTCTTCACGCCGGCCAATCAGGCGACGGTGTCGTTGGTGGCGGGCCCGGGTCACGCTCGGGCTGCTTTCGCGCTGTCTGCGGCGACGACCGAGGTGTTCGGCATCGTGGGTCCCGGGTTCGGTGGTCTCGTGGCGCTGGGTCTGGGTGGCCGGTCACTGTTTATTGTGATCGCCGCTTTGTTCGCTGTTGCGGCGGTGCTCGTGCTCTCGCTGGGAGTGCTGCGGGTCAGTGCCCATGACATGTCGGCGACCACGTGGGCTGACGTGCGTGACGGTACCTCTCGCCTGTGGCGTGACGCGCCGGTGAGGTTTGCGCTCCTGGCCGAGTTGGTGGCGGCTCTCTCGGGTGCCCTCGTGCTCACGGTCACGGTGGCGCGGGTGCAGGACGGATTGGGGTTGACGGAGGCGCACTTCGGCTGGGTGATGGCGGCCTATGGGTTGGGGGCGACGGTTGGCTCTCTGGCGGTGGCCCACCTCGTGCGCGTGTCGCTGGTGCGCTGGATCGCGATCGGCGCGGCCCTGAGCACCCTCGCGGTGCTGCCCGGTGACGTGGCTCCCTATGCGGGACTCGTGGCCTTGTGGGCCCTGGCCGGGGTGGGTCAGAACTGGGTGAACCTACCCACCGAGACGCTGATCGCGGAGCGCACCCCCGCTGCGGCCCAGGGGCGGGTGTACGGCGCTCACTTCGCATGGAGCCACCTGTGGTGGGGGTTCACCTACCCGCTGGCTGGAGCGCTGGCGGCACTCTTCGCCGGGTACACGTTCCTAGCCGGGGGCCTCATCGCAGCCGGGCTGTTGGCGGCGATCCTTCTGGTGCACCGAGGGATGCTTCGAGAAGGGCGACACTGAGTCCATGCCTCACGACGAGCGTGGGTTATGCACGGCGGCGAGCCTGGCTAGGTGGGCGTTGTAGGCAACGAGTTCCTCGTCGTCGGTCCGGTCGGCATGGCGATCGGTTCGCTGTGCCAGCAGGCGGTCATGACGCACCCACTGAATGGCCACAACGACGATGAGCGCCAGCAGAGGCAGCTCACCTGATGCCCACGCCAGGCCGCCGGCCAGCGACTGATCGGCGCTCGGATCCAGGCCCAGCGCGAGGGTCCGTGCGGCGAAGTGCTGACTCAACCCGCCGCCGGACGACATGACGATCACCCCGAAGAACGCGTGAAACGGAACAACCGGCAGCATCACGAAGAGCCGTGCGGGAGGGCTGAGTCTTCGGCGCAGCGGCTCGACGGCCAGAATCGGCGTGAAGTACAACAATCCCACCAGCAGGAAGTGGACCAGCATCAACTGGTGGCCGAGATGGGTCCGCATCAGCCAATCAAGAAGGGGGCTGAAGTAGAGGCCGTAAAGGCTGGCCACGAACAGCACCAGGGTGATCAGCGGATGGGTCACGGTCGCCACGAACCGGCTATGGACCAGGCGCAGCAGCGCCGCCCGTGCAGGTCGTGCTGGAGTGCCCAGCGAGCCCAGAGCCCGCAACACCAAGGTCACCGGTTGGCCCAGGATCAGCAGGATCGGGGTGACCATCGACAACATCATGTGTTGGGCCATGTGCCAACTCAGCAGATCTGCCGCCTTATCGGCCCACGAACCCAGCGTGCTCGCCAGCAATGACGCCACGCCGATGTACCAGGAGGCTTGCTTCCCCCACGCCCACCTGTGGCCCGAGCGACGCTGGACGACCGTGGCAGCGAGATAGCCGACGGTAAGAACGAAACCTAGGATCATCCACAGGAACCCGGGATCCAAACCCATCCCGCTGCCACCGTGAGAGCCATGATCAACAGGCATTTCATCCCTTCAGTGCCGACGGGTGAGAATGACAACCCCATTTGGCCCCGTTGTGCTGGTTTGTTTTGGCCCCACTCTCGGGGGGTTTCAGGCGGCGGTGTTGCGTCTTCGGGTGGTTGAGGTGAGCCGGTAGGAGGTGCTGCCGGTTTGGATGATGTGGGCGTTGAAGGTGAGGCGGTCGACGACTGCGGCGGCGAGGCGGGGGTCGGTGAACGTGGCGCCCCATTCGGAGAAGGGGGCGTTGGAGGCGCAGGCGATCGAGGCTCGTTCTTCGCGGGCGGTGATGATTTGGAACAGCAGTTCCGCGCCGCGGGGGTCGAGGTGGACGTAGCCGAGTTCGTCGAGGCAGAGGAGGTCGAGATGTGCGTAGCGGTTCACGACGCGGGAGAGTTGTTTGTCGTCGGCGGCTTCGATGAGTTCGTTGACCAGGGCTGCGCAGGTGATGTAGCGGACTCGGCGTCCTTGTTCGGCTGCCGCAGTGCCCAGGGCTATCAGGAGGTGTGTTTTCCCGGTGCCGGAGTCGCCGAGCAGGACCAGGGGTTCTCCTTTGTCGATCCATGTCCCGGTGGCCAGGTGGGCCAGGGTGGCTGGGGGGAGGTCGGGCAGGTGTCGGGTGTCGAAGTCGGTGAGTCGTTTGGTGCGGGGGAACTTGGCTTCCTTGACCCGGCGGATCTGGCGGCGGGCGTCGCGTTCGTCGCATTCGGCGAGGAGGACCTCGGCGAGGAAGGCTTTGTGGGTGAGGCGCTGTTTGGCTGCTGCGTCGGCCATGGCGGGGGCTTCGGCTCGGATGGTGGGCAGTAGCAGGGTGCGGCAGGCGGTGTCGATGGCTGCGGTGGCGGCGGGGTCGGACATGGCCGACAGGGTCGTGGCGGGGGTGGTCATGCGGTGGCCTCTTTCAGGAGCTGGTCGTAGCCGGCCAGTGAGGGCAGGGGGCGGGTGATGGCGGCCTGGGGTGCGGCGCTGGCCGGTAGCGGTACTGGTGCCGGGATCAGGGTGATCAGCGAGCGGCGTGCTTCGACCGCGACCACTTCTGGGTCGTAGGCGGTGATGGCCCCGGCGGCGTCCATACCGGCGATCACGGCCGTGGCGGGCAGGGTGCGGTGGAGCAGCAGCACTCCGACCAGTGCGCGGGTCCCGGGGCCGTCGCCGAGGCGGGCTCGGGCGGCGTCCCAGAACCGTTGATGGGCGGGTGTGAAACTGCCGTTGGCGCGGGCCGCGGCCAGCGCGGTGGCCCCGGACATCGCGCCGGGTTTACGGGTCAGGACCTCCAGGTAGTGGTCCAGGACGAGGTCCTGGCTGCCCTTGTGGAGGGATCGGGTGTGGGTCGCGACGACCCGGCCGGCCTCCAGGATCCGGATCGTGTCAGCGCCGAGACGGACCTCGAGCCGGCGGCCGGCGTAGCGGGCCGGGACCGAGTAGTAGGACTGGCGGACACAGACCCTGGCCTTGGTATCGACCCGGCACGACAGTGTGGCTGCGACGTCGAAGACCGTCTCGGGCAACGCTCGCAGGAGCGGTAGTTCACGGGCCGCGGCGGCCCCGACGGTCTCGGCCCGGGCCCCGATCCGGCGGGCGTCATCACGGGCATCAGCGGCCGCCATGGCGCCGTTGAGCGCCGCCAACGATCCCGCGTGCGGGACCGGGGTCAGATGACGCCGCCGGAACCGGCCGATCTCACCCTCGACGCCGCCCTTCTCATGGGCGCCCTCGATGCCGGGGATACAGAAGAACGAGTCGTAGCCGTAATGCGAGCGCAACGCCACGAACCGCGGGTTCTCCAACCGTTGACGGCCCAGCGTGACCCGGACCACCGCTGGGGTCAGGTTGTCGTAGCGGATCATCCCCACCGGAACCCCGCCCAGCAACGCGAACGCGCGGACGTGGCCATCGAGGAACGACTCCTGGGACTGGTTCGCATACGCCACGTGGATCGCCTTACCCGAGTGCGACAAGCGCAGACAGAACATGAACAGCTTCATCACCACTCCCGCGATCACGGCCTGGAACTCACCGAAATCGACCTCGGCCTCCTCCGCCGGCGGATGGGTCTGCGGGACCATCACCTGGCCCCGAGTACCGTTGATCTCGACCCTCAGCGCGGCCACCAGGTTGCGGACACTGGACTCGGCCACCACCACCGCTTCCTCCTCCATCAGCCGCTGCCAAACCCGGCGGGCAGTGTGACGCTGCTTGCGTGGAGCCTCCAGATCCTCGATCAACCAACCTCGGATCAGACCCTGATACGGCCCCAGCACCGGCGCCGCCCGCTCCGGAGGCTTCCGGGCCGGGGGCACCGCATCACCCAACGCCGCCCGGACCGTGCGACGGTGAACCCTGTGCTTGTCCGCGAGCGCTCTGATCGACAACCCTTGGTCGCGCGCATCACGTCGGATACTTTCGAACTGTTCCACTCTCGATCTCACTTTCACCCCTTGCATCTCGTGACTCGCCTTGGCAGACGAACACGAAACTACGGGGAGCTGGTAGGTCGAGGGTGGGGCCACATCAAACCAGCACTACGCCCCCAAGTGGGGCCACTTCAGACTGTCACACTCAGACGGGCCATCGCGGAATCTAGCTGTGCCGACCCAACGGGTAGAACTGCACGACGCGAAGTCCTGGATCCACGAGGGACGTCAAAATGATCAGACGACGCCGCGACGCCGCCGATATCAAACTCTATCCGGTCAGTCCCCCATCACGACCGTTCAGACCGCGCGCGAACGCACCCCGCCACCCCGCTCAGAACGACCGAGATTGCCGTCGGTGGTCAGACCGCACCAACCACGAAGTGCCTCGATACTTCCGGGTCAGTCGCCGTCCCGCTGGCCACGGTGATCACCAGTGGTGACGACCCCTCGACGCCGACAGTCCTCTGGGGCAGGGCGGCCAGGCCCTCAAGTCCGACGGGTGCTTATTGACGACGCCCAGTTTTGCACCGCACGAGAGGTCACCGCCCGTCTCGGGGAAGCCAGCTTCTCCGGGTTTGAGTACCGCCAGACAGTGTTCGGTTCCGAGCACGCCCCATACCCCGTTCTCGCAGGCCATAGTGCGGGCGGGTTCGTGGTCATCAATGCGAGGGCCGCCATTGGCGCGGACGCCGACCTTCGGGGAGTCCTGAGTGGCGTGGAGCACTGTCTCGACCTGGAGCGATTTCTCCCCACACTGACATCAGTTGGCGCTGTCGGACCGCGGGCCGATGGTGGCTGCTCCGGACTGCGGGAAATGTCGCGGAGGTTCTCAGCCGGTGTGGATGGTGGGTCGTCCGGAGTCGCGCCACTGGGGGTATCCGCCCTCGAGGCGGAGGGCTTGGTGGCCCGCCTCGCGGAATCGGGTGACGGCGGTGGCGGCCATGACGCAGTAGGGGCCGCGGCAGTACGCGACGATGGTGGCGTCATCGGGTAGTTCGGACAGCCGGTTGGCCAGCTCGGCCAGCGGGATGTTAAGCGCGCCGTCGACGTGGCCGGAGGCGAACTCCGTCTCGGGTCGCACATCGACCAGGATGACGTCGCCGGAGCGGCTGAGCGTGTCGAGTTCGTCGAACGCGACGGGATGGGTGCCGTCGGCGTCGGCGAAGAACGCCTCGGTCAGCGCGGTGACCTCGGCGACCCGGCTCTCGGCGAGCCCGACCAGGGTGCGGTAAGCGGTTTCGACGCCGGGGTCGGACAACCGGTAAACCCGCGAGGTGCCCTCCACCCGACGGTTCACCAGCCCGGCGGCCGACAGGATCTGCAGGTGGCGTGAGGTGTTCGCCAAGCTCGCGGAGATCTGCTCGGCCAACGACTCGACGTTGCGTTCGCCCTGGGCCAGCACGTCGATGATCTCGACCCGCTTGGCATTCCCGAACGCCGCCCCCATCCGGGCGAAGTGCCCGAACACCTCGTCCTTGAACTGACGTCCGTCCACCCTTGGCACCTCCTCAACGATTCATGTGAATAGTAGTGCACGTTTGGCGGTGTGGTGCTACGCTCCTCCTTGATCAAGTAGATCGTTGAATAAGGAGTGCGTGTGAGACAGAACAACCTCGACCTAGACGTCCTGGCCGGCGTGATGGAACGCGGCCAAGACGATGCCTCGGTGTTCCGGCTGCACAAGCGGGTGGAGGGCCGGTGGAGCTTCACCGCAGGCGAGCCGGCGTTCACCGCGTCAGTGCAGCACGGAAACGCGTCGACCGACCTTCACATCGACATCGCGCCGGGCTTCGGCGGGCAGGGACTGGCCCCCGACCCACTGCAGTACCTGCTGGCCGGCCTCGGCGCCTGCTACGCCTCCACCCTGGTGACGATCGCCGCCATCGAAGGGACCGCTCTGGAGGCGGTCAGCGTGGTCGCCCAGCAGGACGTCAACGTCGCGGCGGTCTACGACCTGGGCGATGCGCCGCTGATGGAGAAGATCAGCGTCACCGTTCAGGTCGCCGCCGATGTCGACGATGCCACCCTGACCCGGTGGCAGGACGCGGCCCGCGCGAAGTGCCCCTTCGTCTACACCATCGTTAACCCGGTCAGGCTGACCACCACCGTCGAACGCGCCTGACCCACTGTCCTCGAGAGGAACATCTCCATGAAGGCCCTGATGATCATCAACGGTTCCGCCTACGGGCTGGACTCCACCTACAACGCCATCCGCCTCGCGGCGTCCATGGCCAAACGCGACGGCGTCGACATGACCGTTTTCCTCATGGGCGACGGCGTCACTGCCGCCATGGCCGGCCAGAAGACCGCTGATGGCTACTACAAGCTCGACCGCATGCTCGGCTCCGTGACCCGCGGCGGCGGGGAGATCCTGTGCTGCGGCACCTGCATGGACGCCCGCGGCATCACCGCCGAGATGCTCATCCCCGGCGCCCGCCGCTCCACCATGGAAGAACTCACCGACCACACCCTCGCCGCCGACAAGGTCCTCGTCTTCTGACCAGCCCGTGCTGGACGCCGCGCCACGCCACGCCGCCTCCGGCGTCCACCACCAAACCGCCTATTCTGACCCCACGCTCCCACCAACCTCTTTAGGGGACAACCGCATGAACCCGCATCCCGGGCTGGCAGCACGGCCCGTCTACCTCGACTACAACGGCACCACCCCCGTTGACCCAGCGGTGGTGGACGTGATGCTGCCCTACCTGCAGGTCGAGTTCGGCAACCCGTCCAGCGGCCACGCCTATGGGCGCGCCGCCCGAGCATCCGTCGACACCGCCCGCTCGCAGGTCAGCGACCTCATCGGTGGACACGACGGCCGCATCCTGTTTACCGGCAGCGGTTCCGAAGCCGACGCGCTCGCCATCACTGGAAGCTCCCTGGCTAACCGGCACCCTGGTCGACGGCCCCACGTGATCACCCAGGCCACAGAACACCCCGCCGTGCTCGCCGCCTGCGCCGACCTGGCCGACCTCCACGACGTCGACGTCACCGTACTCCCGGTCGACCATCACGGGCTCGTCGACCCCGAGGCGGTCGCTGATGCGATCACCGAGGCCACCGTGCTGGTCTCCGTGATGCACGCCAACAACGAGACAGGCACCATCCAGCCGATCGCCGACATCGCCCGGGTGGCCCACGCCCGCGGCGTCCTCGTCCACAGCGACGCGGCCCAGTCGATCGGCAAGGTGCGCGTCGACGTCGAGGAACTCGGGGTCGACCTGCTCACCGTTGTGGGGCACAAGATGTATGCCCCAAAGGGAGTGGCCGCACTGTGGGTCCGCGACGGCGTCGCGCTGCGTCCGCTCATCGGCGGCGGCGGACAGGAGGACGGGCTCCGCGCCGGCACAGAGAACGTCGCCTACATCGCCGGACTCGGGCACGCCGCCCACCTGGCAGGCCGGGCCCTCGACGATGGGGAGGCCGAGCGCCTCACCGGTCTCCGCGACCATCTCCAGCGCGCGCTCGAGCAGCTTCTCCCAGGCCGCATCCACCTCAACGGTCACCCCAGCAGGCGGCTGCCGAACACCCTCAACCTCAGCATCGACGACGTCCGCGCACTTAGCCTGCTGGGCAACGTCACCGAGGTCGCCGCCTCCGCCGGCTCCGCCTGCCACGCCGGACACGACTCGCCCTCACCCGTCCTCACCGCCATGGGTCTCGACCCGGCCCGAGCCATGAGCGCCCTCCGGCTCTCTCTCGGACGATGGACCACCACCCACGACATCGACCGAGCCGCCACTCAGATCTCGGCCGCCTGCCGTCACCCATCCTGACCACCCCAAGCACGAGGGCCACGCGGCGGTCGACCTTGAGCTCGGCGAGCCGTCGTTCCGTTACCGGCGAGCCCTCCCAAGCCTTGGCTTTCGGCGTGCTGGTGGTGTCGGCTCATTCGGCGGCGTAGTGGACCCGCACGATGTCGAGCAGTTCGCGGCTGACGCGTTCGCTGCCGTCCTCAATCGCGACGATCGCCGCGCCGCAGACCATTGCGAAAGGCTGCGGATCATTCCGCCGCTGCGCCAGCGCAGGTGTTCGTCTTGTGCAACGAGGGCATCGGGTTTGTGCCGGTGCAGCCGCAGAGTGGATTCCAGCAGCGCAACCAGCGCGCGCGACTGGTCGCGCTGTTCGCCGGTGCCGTAGGCGAACTGCCGTGCGGGGCGACGGTGAACGGGCCGACGACCTGTCGACCAAGGGCGCCGGCGAACAGCCCGGCTTCGACGTCGCCGCAGCGACGCGCAGCTTCCACCGGAACGACGAACAGTTGACCGCAGCTTCACCCGCACAGCGAAGTGTTCACCCGAACGCGACAGCAGTGCCGTCGTCCGCTCCCGGCATACCCCCTCTCTAGATGTCCGATACACCCCTTGCACTGTCGGTTCGCTGTGGCGGGGGCGAGTGCGGGTTCAAAGGGGGTATGACGGCGTCTCTGCACAAGCTGACGGCTGGGTCGGGGTATGACTACCTGACCCGGCAGGTCGCTGCGCAGGACTCGACGGAGAAGGGGCACGCGACGCTGACAAGCTACTACACCGAGAAAGGTGAAGCGCCCGGACGGTGGGTCGGCACCGGCCTGGACGCACTGGAAGTGGAGCCGGGCAGCCCAGTGTCGGAGGTGCAGATGCGGGCCTTGTTCGGGGCGGGGAATCACCCCGACATGGAGGCCCGCCTCGCGGCCCTGCCGAAGGGCGCCACCGTCGAGCAGATCCGCCACGCGGCGCGGCTGGGGTCCCCGTTCAAGGTGCACGAGGCGGCCACGATGTTTCAGCAGGAGGTCGCGATCCGATGCAGCCAATGGGCTGCTGCGAACGGTCTGGGCAGCGACGCCACGGTCCCCGTCGATGTCAGGGCTGGGATCCGGAACGAGCTGGCCACGGCGCGGTTCGAGACCCGGATGGGACGGGCGCCGAGCAGCCTGGAGCTGTCGTCGGAGGTGGCGCGCCTGACGCGGAGCGCGACGACGGCCTGTGCGGGGTTCGATGTGACGTTCACGCCGGTGAAGTCCGTCTCGGCGCTCTGGGCGGTCGCACCGCAGGCGATGGCAGCGCAGATTGAGGAGGCTCACAACGCTGCCGTCGCCGACGCACTGCGGTACTTGGAGGAGCGGGTGCTGTACTCGCGGAGGGGTGCGGGTGGGGTGCGGCAGGTCGAGGTGACCGGCCTGATCGCGGCCGCGTTCACGCATCGGGATTCGCGGGCGGGGGATCCGAATCTTCACACCCATGTGGCGATCGCGAACAAGGTCCAGACCCTGGACGGGCACTGGTTGGCGATCGACGGCCGCCCGCTGCATGCGGGGATGGTCAGCGTCTCGGAGGTGTACAACACGCAGTTGGAAGCCCACCTCACTGCCCGTCTCGGTGTGCGTTTCGCTCCGGATCTGACCCGTGATCCGGCGAAGCGACCCGTCCGGGAGATCGTCGGCGTCCCGGAACAACTCCGGGAGGCGTGGTCCAGCCGTCGGGCTGCGATCGTGGCCCGTCAGGCCGAGCTCGCCGTTGACTTCCAGCGCGCCCATCACCGTCCGCCGACCCCGGCCGAAGCGATCGCGTTGGCGCAGCAGGCCACGTTGGAGACCCGCCAGGCCAAGCACGAACCCCGCAGCCTCGACGAGCAGCGGACCACCTGGGCAGCGCAAGCCGCAGCGGTCCTCGGCGCCAACGGCGTGACGCGCCTGTTCGCCGACGTGCACGCCGCGGGCCGCGTCGCCAGGCCGGCGGCAACGGCGGAGTGGGTCGAGCAGGTGGCTGATGAGATGGTGCAGCGGATGGGTCTGTCGCGTGCGTCGTGGACGGTGTGGCACCTCCAGGCGGAAGCCTCCCGGAGAGCCAGGGAACACGCCACCAGCCCCGACCACGCGACCCAACTCACCGCCGAACTGCTGGCTGCAGCGACCGATCGCTGCATCGCGCTGGAGGGGTGGGTGGATCCGATCAGCGACCCGCAGGTGCTGCGTCGCTCCGATGGTAAGTCGGTGTACACCACCGTCGGCAGCCCACGGTTCACCTCCACCGCCGTAATCGAAGCCGAACAGACCATCACCGACGCAGCGACCCTCCTCGACGGCCGGACAGCAAGCGAGGCGGACGTGTCGCTGGCGCTACTCTCGGCGACCGCCAACGGTATGACTCTCACCGCCGGGCAGGTCGCTTTGGTGCGCGAGATGGCTACCAGCGGAAGGCGGGTTCAGCTCGCCCTCGCCGCCGCCGGCTCCGGGAAAACCACCGCCCTGGCGGCCCTGGGGCACGCCTGGCAGGACAGCGGCGGAACCGTGATCGGGCTCGCCCCCTCCGCCGTCGCCGCCCGGTTACTCGCCGACCACGTCGGCAAGGCGACGACGCTGGCGAAGGTCGCCTACGACCTCCACCACCAACCCCTAAACGTCAACGCGACGATCGGACCTGACACGCTGATCATCATCGACGAAGCCGGCATGGCCGACACCCCCACACTGGCCGCAGTCATCGACTTCGCGGTTGAGCGGGGTGCGTCGGTGCGTCTGGTCGGGGATGATCAGCAGCTAGCCGCAGTCGGCGCCGGAGGGGTGTTGCGTGACATCGCCCACAGCCACGGCGCCGTGCAGCTCACTGAGATCATGCGGTTCGTTGATCCCGCCGAAGCAGCCGCCTCCCTGGCGCTGCGCGACGGCCGACCCGAGGCACTCGGCTTCTACCTCGACCAGCAGCGGATCCATGCAGGCTCGGACGAAACCGTCCTGCGCGACGCCCTCAACGGCTGGCTCCGAGATCGCACGGCAGGACTCGACACGGTGATGCTCGCCGGCACCCGCGACCAGGTCGCCCAACTCAACCAGTGGGCCCGCGAGCACCGCCTCACCGTCACCGGCGGCCAGGCGGAGGGCCCCGTCGCCGTGCTGTCGGACGGGAACCTGGCCTCCGTCGGGGATGTGATCGTGACCCGGCTCAACGACCGCCGATTGTCGATCAGCGCGACTGACTGGGTGAAGAACGGCGACCGCTGGACCGTCACCTCAGTCGAAACCTCTGGGGCAATCCGCGCGCAGCATCGCGTCACCGGGCTGAGGGTCAGCCTGCCCCCGACCTACGTGACCGAAAACGTGGAGTTGGGCTACGCGGTGACCGTTCACGGCGCCCAAGGAGTGACAGTCGACACCACCCACACCGTCCTCACCGGCGCCGAGTCGCGACAGCAGCTGTATGTGGCGATGAGCCGAGGACGCCACGCCAACCATGCCTACGTCGAGGTGGTCGACGGCGGCGGGGAGAACTCCCCGATCCACCCCGCCACCCTGCGGCCGGTCACCGCAGGCGACATCCTCGAATCCATCCTCGCCCGCGACGGATCCTCCCGCTCCGTCACCACCGAAACCTGCCACGCAGGAGACCCCCACACCTGCCTCGGCCACGCGGTGGCCCGCTACGCCGACGCGCTGAGCGTCGCCGTCGAACACCTCCACGCCGACGCCGCACGCGAGCTGGATCAGCATGCCGACGACGTCGTGGACCAGCTCACCTCCAGCCCAACCTGGCCCACCCTGCGCGCCCACCTCCTCTTGCTCTTGGCAGCCAGCGAGACGTCCCCTTCACCGCTTCAGCTGCTGCGTGACGCCGTCGATGCGCGCGAACTGTCGAGCGCCCAGGATCCGTCGGCAGTGCTGACCTGGCGACTCCCCCACCCCGACACAGACGGGCCACTCCCCTGGCTCACCGGAATCCCCCAGCCCCTCGCCAACCATGACCAGTGGGGCCCCTACCTCACCGCACGGGCCTCCCAGGTCCGTGGTTTCGCCGCCGAAGTCCGCGACGCCACCGCTGCCATCGGGCGGCCGGTGTGGGCGTTGCCGGGTCAGACGTTGACCTCGTCCAGCATCGCGGAGGTGGAGGTGTGGCGGGCCGCGTGGCAGGTTGAACCCGCCGACCGCCGACCCACCGGTGCGCTGCAATTGGGCGCAGCCGCGCACCACTGGCAACAACACCTCACCGACCGTCTCCGACCCGCCCACCCCGTCGCGATCTGGACCGACCTACTGCGCGACATCCACCCCGACCTCTCCCGTGACCCCTACGCCCCCGTGCTCGCCCACCGCCTCGCCGCCCTCCACAACGCCGGGGTGCCGATCACCGAGCACCTCGCCGCAGCCGTCGCCGACGGACCGCTGCCCGCGGAGCATCCCGCGGCAGCCCTGTGGTGGCGCCTCGCCCGCCACCTGTCCGCCGTCGACGGACCCACTCTCCCCTCCTGGGAAGGCGCTCTGGTGGAACGTCTCGGCTACCAGGCCGTCGCCGATCTGGAAGCCAGCCCCTGGTGGCCAGACCTCGCTGCCGCCATCAGCCACGGCACCGATCAAGGGCTCACAATTGAGGACCTGATCGCCCCTGTGGCGGATGTGTCCGGGTTCGATGATGTGTGCCAGGCGATGCTGTGGCGCGCCCACCAGGTCACCACCACCCCGCCCCCGGACGAGCTGGAGCCGCCACATCCGGACCGCCTGCCGCCTGAGGGGATCGAGGACATCGACTGGTCCACCCACACCGCCGACCTAGCAGCCGCCGCGCGGCTGCGGGAGCGAACCGAGCCGGACTTCACCGATGTCGAGCTGCGGCGGGAATTCGCGGCCGTCGACCGCTGGGCCGATGTCCCCCACACCCCGGAGCGCCTCGCACAGGTCACTGAAGCGGCGGCCGGCTTCTTCGAGGCCCAGCTGGCCGGGAACTGGAGCCACCAGTACTTCGCGCAGCGGTTCGGGCAGGATCTCGCCGGCGACCCACGGTTCCGGATCGGTCACGCGCCCGCCGGCTGGACCAGTCTGGTCAGCGCCCTGCGCAAGGAGGGGTTTACCACCGCGGAGCTGCTGGCGGCCGGGGTGGCCACCACCACCCGGCAGGGCACGGTAATCGACCGGTTCCGCGACCGCGCCATCCTCCCCATCCACCACGAAAGCGTCATCGTCGGGTTCGTCGGCCGACGGCACCCCGAAGCCGACGACGCCTACGGGCCGAAGTACCTCAACAGCCCCGCCAGCCCACTGTTCGCGAAACGCGACGTCCTCTACGGCCACCACCTCCTCACCCCGGAGGCTGTGCCGGTGATCGTCGAAGGACCGATGGACGCGATCGCGGTCACCCTCGCCAGCCACGGCGCCTTCATCGGCGTCGCACCCCTCGGCACAGCCCTGACACCGGAACAGACACTCCTCCTCCGTGGCAGGCCGACGCCGCTGATCGCCGCAGACGCCGACACCGCGGGACACACCGCAGCCGAGAACGCCTTCTGGCTTCTCGCCCAGCACCGCCACGACCCCCACCGAGTCGTACTGCAAGCCGGCGCCGATCCGGCCCAGCTTCTCGAACAGCAGGGACCCACCGCTCTGCTCGAAGCGCTTACCGGCGCCACGACAGCGCAGGCGATGCTGATGGTCCGCGACCGCGTCAGGTTCCTCGACCCGACCGACGCCGTCCGGCAGATCGCGGAAATCACTGCAGCCCGCCCCGCCACCACCTGGGGCGAAACCCTTCACCTGATCTCCACCGAGCTGTCCAGCCATCTGGCGGGGCGGATCAACGCGTGGACCACCACGCCCTCGACGGCTGGCGACATCGCCCGGGAACAGACCCGCGCGATGCGACGCCGCCTCGACCAACACCCCGCAGAACGCTGGCAACCGTGGGCCACCGCAACCAATCCCCGACTGCCCTCTACCGACGAGTGGAAGGCGATCGCCCACCGCCTCGACCAGCTCCACAGCCAAGGCGTCGACACCAGTTCGCTGTCCGGTTACCTCAAGGGCGTCCCAGCGGCGGTGGCGGTGGCGACCTTGACCGGGCAGAGGCCCGGCGGGCCGACGGAGATCGACTGGCGCCCCTGGGCTCGGACGGTCCAACCAGACCTGCTCACGGCCCCGAACTGGGCGGAGACCAGCGCACACCTGACCCACCTGCAGCCCTACGGAGTCAACTACGATTCCCTCGCCCACACCCTCACCGGCCGCACACCCGACCAGATCGCCAGCGGCTTGCGGCGGATCCTGATGCACCACCTTCAGGCACCCACCCAGTCGACGTCGACAACGCTTCCCGCCACCCGAACCCGGACGATCAACCAGAGGGCTCCGAGCATCTAGACAGACCCAGACGGCACCCAAATCGGCGGGACGAGAAGGGCCGAACCGCTCCTGCTGGGGGCAAGGACCCGGTGATGAGCCCGGATGTCCTGCTGAACCGCAGCATGCTGGCTCTGCACTCGATGCACAGTCGATCCGGCAGGGACTGGGCTGGACCTTGCATCAGGCGCAGCACGAGGTGGGGAGTTCATTGCGGAAGAGGTTCGCTGTGAGGCGGATGCCTTCGGCCATGGTGAGGTACGGGGCCCAGGTGTCAGCGAGTTGGGTGACGGTGAATCCGGCTTTGATGGCGTAGGTGGCGGCGAGCATGATCTCGCCGGCGGTCTCGGCGAGGGCGTGGATGCCGAGGACTTTGCCGGTGTCGGCGTCGGCGACGATCTTGATGCCGCCTCGGGTGTTGTGGTTGGTGATGGCTCGGGGGACGTCGGACAGTGGCAGGTAACGGCAGGCGCACCGGTACCCGGCGGCGATGGCTTCGGCTTCGGTCATCCCGGCGGAGGCGAGCTGTGGCGAGGTGAACAGTACGGCGGGCATCCCGGTGTAATCGACGTGCTCGTGGTGGTGGCCCAGCGCGTTGCCTGCTGCGATCCTCCCGGCCATGGCGGCGACGTACACGTACTGGGGCGCGTCGGTGACGTCGCCGGCGGCGAACACGCCTGGATTTGTGGTCCGCTGGTGTTCGTCGACGCTGATGAAGCCGCGGTCGTCGGTTGCGATGCCGGCGCTTGCGAGGTTGAGTCCGTGGGTGCGCGGGGTGCGGCCCGTGGCGATGAGGACGCGTTCGCCGACGGCCTCTCTCGCTGTGTGGGTGCGCACCCGGACCCGGGCTTGGTCTTGGGTGACCGCGACGGCGCGGTCGTCGATGACGGTGATCCCCTCGGCCTCGAAGGCTTTGCGGAGCGCGGAGGATGATTCCGGCTCGGCATGCGGGGCGAGCCGGCCGACGATGGTGACCTGGACACCGAGGCGGGAGAAGAGTTGGGCTTGTTCGAGCCCGACGAAGCCGCCGCCGATCACTACCAGCGAGGCGGGCAGTGCGGCGAGCGCCATTGCGGTGGTCGACGTGAGGTAGTCGACGTGCTCGAGGCCGGGGATGGCCGGCACGTGAGGTTCGGCGCCGGTGGCCACGAGATACGCCCCGGCATGAACCGGCCGCCCGTCGACGAGGAGGGTTGCCGGGTCTGCGAACGAGGCGATCCCGGGGAGAATGTCGAACCCGTACGCGGCGGCGACGTCTGCGTATTTGGTCTGGCGGAGCTTGCCGACCATGTCTTCCTTCTGCCGCATGAGCGTGACGAGGTCGACGCTGCCGGCGGACGTGGGGACGGCGGGGAACGGGTTCGAGAGGGCCGCGTGGCGGGTGTGCGCGGCGGCGAGGAGGGTCTTCGAGGGCACACAGCCCACGTTCACGCAGGTCCCGCCGAGCGTTCCCGACTCGATCGCGACCACGCTGGCCCCTTCAAGTCGAGCATGGATGGCGGCTGACATCGCCGCCCCGCCTGTGCCGATCACCGCAAGATCGAACTCGTTGTGCAGCGTCATGAATGTCTCCTCCGGGTCGGCCGCCCCTGCGGCCACATTCGGTCAGAATGGACCTTCAAGCATGCTTGAAGGTCAAGCCGGCGTGGAGGTGCGGGATGCTGATCGGCGAGCTGGCAGAGAAGGCGGGGACGAGGCCGTCGACGCTGCGATATTACGAGGAGCGTGGGCTGTTGCCGCCCGCCGTGAGGACGGCCTCTGGGTACCGCAGCTACGACGATGGCGCGGTGCAACGGCTCCAGTTCATCGACCGGGCCCGCGCGGCGGGTCTGACCCTCGCGCAAATCGCGAAGATCCTCGATGTTCGAGATGCGGGGGGCTCGCCCTGCGCGCATGTTCGGGACTTGCTTGACCGCCAGCTGGTCGACATCGAAAAGCAGCTCGCGCGGCTCAATCTTCTGCGTGCCACCATCTCCGGGCTTCGAGCGCATGCGGCACAGACAACTTCGGAGGCCTGCGCACCCGAAACGATCTGCCGATACCTCTGAGCCTGGTCGGCTGCGCTGCCTGCCTTCCGCAGCTCGGGAATGAACCCAGCGCCGCGGCAGTGTCATCGGTACGCCGTGATTGCCGAGGAGACCCTCCGAGAGCCGACGGATCTGGTTACTTCTGCGGGGCTTGTCGACGGCTAGGTACAGACTTGGTCAAGGTCTTCTCAAGATGCTCTTCAGAACCGGGATTCTGGCGAATCGGGTCGGTGGCGGTCGGTGAGGATGGGGCGGTCATCCATCCCGAGGAGTTTCTGAATGCGCCGGTTGTTGAGCACCGCCCCAGCCGTCGCCGTGGTCGTGTGGGCGATGATCAGTCTCTCCCCGCAGGCTGTGGCGAACGAGGCGACCGAACCTCCCACCGCGACCCCGACGACCAGCAGCCAACCCGGCGTGGTCGGTGACCAGCCCTCTGGGCATGGACACGAGGCGGCAGCGGAGGAGAGCGCACCCGGCTCGACCCCGGCACCCGTGACGTCCTCAGCGCTGCCCGTCCCGGCTCCCGATGAGCACTCTGAGCATGGCGAGGGCCACAATGCTGCGTCCGGGGAGCAGACGTCGGCGGCCGGCGATGAGGCCGCGGCTGAGGAGCATGGCGGCGGCGCCGCCGAGGAGCACAGCGAGGCTCCTCCGGTGGAGCGGCCTCGGGCTCTGGTGTTGGGCGGGTTCGCCGTGTTCAACGGCGCGGTCATGCTGTACGCGGCCCTGTTGCGCCGGAAGAAGGCCCCCGACCACAAGCGCCGCCGTGACGCGCGCGCCGCCGCACTGACCACCAACACCCGCAGCGCCGCGAAGGAATCCTGATGAGCGCCCCCACTTTGCCGAAACTCGACGGCCCTGGCGAGAAACCCGGGGACGGGCCTGGTCCGGTGTTCATCGACCTGGACGAGAAGCCGGACCTCACTCCCCCGCCTGTGGGTCGGAACCTGATGAGTATCCCGTGGGTGGCGCGGGTGCTGCGGAGCAGGCTCTACCCCGGCATCATTCAGGTCCCGGTGGCAATGGTGTTCGGGCTGGTGGCCTACCAGTTGCTGGTGGGTCCGGACTCCGCCCACGACAACGCCGGCACCGCGTTGATGTGGGTGCTGTGGTGGCCGCTGATCCCGATCGTGTTCGTCCTGCTCGGCAGGTTCTGGTGCGCGGTGTGCCCGTTCGGATGGCTGTCCGACCAGGTCCAGAAGCTGGTGGGCGTGAACCAGCCCGTCCCGGCATTCCTGAAGAGGTATGGCATCTGGATCATCGACGCCTCCTTCCTGCTGATCACCTGGGCTGATCATGTGTGGGGCATCGTGGAGTCGCCGTGGGGCTCGGGTGTGCTGCTCCTCCTGCTCACCAGTGCCGTGATCGTCTCCGGTGCCCTGTTCCAACGGCGCACGTTCTGCCGCTACCTGTGCTTCCTGGGCGGCCTGTCGGGCAACTACGCCCGGACCGGCATGGTCGAGCTTCGCGCCGACGAGGGCATCTGCCGCACCTGCAAGGCGCGGGCCGCGTGCTACAACGGCAACGAGAAGGTCGCGGGCTGCCCACTGTTCACGTTCCCCCGCACCATGGACACCAACGCCAACTGCAACCTGTGCGCCAACTGCATCAAGGCCTGCCCCAATGATGCGATCCAGGTTCGCCTGCGGAAGCCGACCAGCGAGCTGTGGTTCGTCAACAAGCCATCAATGGAGGAGTCGTTCCTCGCGATGGCGATCATGGGCATCGTGATCGTGCAGAACGTCACCATGCTGGAGGTGTGGAACGTGGCGCTGGCGTGGCTGGAGGCCACCACCGGCATCACGAACTACGCCCTGATCTTCACCGTCGCGTTCGCCGTCGCGGTCAGCCTCCCGGTCGGTCTCCTCGCCGGCGCGTCGCGTCTGGCGGCGGGCCGCAACCTCGAGACAACGATGAGGAACTTCGCCCGATTCGGCTACGCCCTCATCCCACTCGACGTCGCCGGCCACATCGCCCACAACCTGTTCCACCTGCTGGCCGAGGGCGGATCGGTGATCGCCACCGTCGCTGCGCTGTTCGGCATCAGCTACGGCGCCGGGTCGCCGGCGCTGGCCAGCACCTTCACCATCCAGATCCTGCAGTTCGCCCTGCTGGCGTTGGGCATCGCCGGATCCCTCTACACCGCGCGGCGCATCACCCGCCGCCGCTACCAGACGCAGAAGCGCCGGACAAGCACCTTCGTGCCGATGGGCGTACTGATCGCGTTCCTCGGTGCGGTCAACATCGGCCTCTTCCTGCTGCCCATGGCGCACCGCATGTAAGGGGCCGCCGTCTGGACCCGCACCCACGCCTGACACCATCTCCCCTACCCGACCTTCCCGGAGGAACTCCTGATGAGCACAACGACTAGGGCATGGGTGTTGAGGAAATCTTTACTTCACCGGCGCGATGATCCTTACATGTGACCGTCAAGCTGGTTCCATCGGGTGGTCACGGGACCACCCACTCGGTCCTGGAGGATAGACATGATGGGTTACGGCGGTTTTGGCGGGATGGGGTGGGGCGGCATGCTCGGCATGGTGCTGCTGTGGGCGGTGCTGATTGGTCTGGTGGTGTGGGCGGTGACTAGGCTCTTGCCGACGCGCCCCTACGGTGGCGGCATGCAGCCCGGGCCGGAGACGCCGGAGGAGATCCTGGACCGTCGGTTCGCCCGCGGCGAGATTGACGTCGAGACGTATCAGGTGCAGCGGGCTGCGCTGGCCTCGGCCCGGGGTGAACGCCGATGACTGGGCGGGGCCTGACTCAGGCCGGCCCACGCTGGCTGGCGTGGCTGGTGTTGGTGGTCGCGAGCGTGCTGTTCGTAGCCTCGGTCGTCTTTGCCGCTTGGGGAGGTGCTCGCCCTTACCCTGGCGCTGCCGGTATCACGCCGAACTGGGACGGGCATGGTCCGATGATGCGAGCCAACGGTCGCGGGTGGGGCGGACCGTCGGGCGGAATGATGGGCGCTGGGGGCGGCTCCATGATGAGCGGCTCCATGATGGGCGGCGGGGTGTGGCTGGCCGGCGACGGGGTCCGGGTCGACACCATGACCCAGGCCAGGGCTCGTGCCACGCAGGCCGCGGCGGTCAGTGGGCTCATACCGGGCGAGGTGATGCAGTTCACCAACAACTTCTACGTCGAGTTGAGGAACGCCTCCGGTGAGGCCACCACCGAGGTGCTCGTGGACCCGGCCACCGGCGCGGTGTCCACCGAGTACGGGCCGGCCATGATGTGGAACACCGGCAGCCGGACCGCGGCCCTGTCCGCGGATGAGGCCGTCGCGATCGCCGACCGATGGCTGCAGGCCAATGCCGCCGGCGAGACGGCGGCGGGGATGGCCATGGAGTATCCGGGGTACTACACCCTCGACTCCGCCTCGGGCGGTAAGACAGTGGGCATGCTGTCGGTCAACGCCACCACCGGGGCAGTCTGGTACCACACGTGGCACGGCGAGTTCGTCGCGGAGGAGGACTCTTGAGCGTGGGTTCTGACAAGCAGCCGAGCGTCCTGGTGGTCGACGACGAACCCAGCCTGGTCAGGGTGGTGGAGGGCTACCTGACCACGGATGGGTTCACCGTGCGCACCGCCGGCGACGGCGAGACGGCGCTCACCCTCGCGCGGGAATCAGAGCCTGACGTGGTTGTGCTCGACCTGGGGCTGCCCGGCATGGACGGCGTCGAGGTGTGCCGACAGCTGCGGACGTTCAGCAGCTGCTACATCCTGATGCTGACCGCGCGGGCCGACGAGGTGGACATGCTCATCGGACTCGCGGTGGGAGCCGACGACTACGTCACCAAACCCTTCTCCGCCCGCGCACTGGTCGCGCGGGTCAGGACGCTGCTACGGCGACCGCGGACCCCAGCCGGCGCCACGGCACAGGAAGCCCCGGAGGCACGCGTCTTCGGGGACCTGACGGTGGACGTTCCGGCGCGCGAAGTGCGGGTTGCCGGCTCACTGGTGGCCTTGACGCGCACCGAGTACGACCTACTGGAGGCGTTGAGCGGGAGTCCCCGCATCGTGTTCACCCGCCAACAGTTGCTCGACCGCGTGTGGAACGACACGACGGGCTCCGCCGCGAGCGACGAGCACCTTGTCGACATCCACGTCGGCCACCTGCGTCGCAAGCTCGGCGACGACCCCCGCGACGCCCGCTACGTGCTGACCATCCGTGGGGTCGGCTATCGGATGGGCCCGGGATGACCGCCCCCCGAAAGGAGCCGGGACTGGCACGACTCGCCCTGGCCCCCCGACTCCTCCTCAACAACGTGCTCGTCATCCTGGCCGGCGCCGGCACAGTGCTCGTAGTTGTGCTCCTCGTCACCCCGTCGGTGTTCCAGCTCCACCTGGAAAGGGCCGGCGTCGCGACCGACTCAGACGCCCTCCAACACATCCTCATGGCGGTCCAGGACGCCGTCCTCGTGGCCGTGGGGATCGGCATCGCCGCCGCGGCGTTCACCGCCGCAACCATCAGTTGGGTCGTGGCCCGCCGGCTCGCCGCTCCTGTGTGGGCCGCGGCAGACACCAGCCGTCGACTCGCGGACGGACACCTGGACGCCCGAGTGCTCGACCCCGGTATGGGCCCCGAGTTCGCCACCCTCGCCGCGTCGGTCAACGAGCTGGCCGAGCGACTCCAGACCACCGAGGACACCCGCCGCGCACTCACCGCCGACCTGGCCCACCAGCTCCGCACCCCCATCGCCTCCATCGAAGCCACCATCGAGGCCGTCCGAGACGACGTGCTGCCCGCCGACCACCAAACCTGGGACACCCTCGCCGCCCAGAGCACCCGGCTCCGGCGCCTCGTCGCCGACCTCGAGGTTGTCTCCCGCGCCGAGGAACGTCAACTGCTCCTCAGCCCCGAACCCGTTCCTGTCCGCACCTTGGTCCAGGCGGCCGTTGCCGCGCACGGGGAGAGCTACCGGTCCGCCGACGTCCGGATCGATGCCAGCGTCGCCGACAGCACCCCTCGCGTGCTGGTCGACCCCGAACGAATCCAGGAAGTCCTCGGCGGCCTACTCGACAACGCGCTCCGCTGCACCCCGGCCGGCGGCACCGTCACCCTGGCCGGTCTGCCCAGCCCCTCCGGGGACTCGGCGGTCATCACAGTGACCGACACCGGCATCGGCCTCACCCCCGCCGAGGCGGGGCAGATTTTCCGACGCTTCGCGAAAGCTGCCGACAGTCCCGGCACCGGCCTAGGGCTGACCATCGCCCGCGCCATCGTCGAGGCCCACCACGGGACCCTCACCGCTGACAGTGCCGGCCCCGGCACCGGCGCCCGCTTCATAATCACCCTCCCTGCCAGCGTTTCCCGGCGAACCCCACACTGATACAGGCAGAACGAGAAAACAATCCCCTGGATCCACCCGTTGAGGCTGTTCAGGCCGGTGACGGACAGGAGAATTCCCTTCTGACTTGGGATAAAGGTAGCTACGACCAGGAACCTCAAGCCGAGTCCGAATCGCGCGACCCGGCCCTCGACTTCTTGATCGAAGCCGAGGGGATAGTTGAACAGATCCATACATTGCCAAGGGACAGTGGTCTTATCGGCCGGAAGGACCGGCACCCTAACGAAGGAGACCACCATGATCACCAAGCGCAAGATCGCCGCCCTCGCCACCGCGGCCGCGGCCGTCGTCGCCATGACCGCCACCACCGCCGGAGCAGCCGAACCAACCGGACGCGAGTTCGCCGGTCACGTCCGCATGATGACCCAGTCAGACATGGGCTTCAACGGCACCCACAACCCCGGCATGCACCAGGGATTCTCCGGCTGGGAGAACCATCACTCCTCCTGATCAGAAGGGTCAGATCGTCAATGGGATCCCCGCCAGGCCCCAGGCCGGGCGGGGATCCCATTGACTCGAGCGGCTCAACGCCGCACCACTGGCGCAACGAGCGTCGAAACACCCTGCCCTACACAGAACCTCCTCGGCGCGGCGCCCCAGCAAGGCTCACACCCCCGGACTACAGAAGCTGCAGTGAGGTCAGACAGGTGGGGCCCTCAGCGTCGGAGGAGAAGCGGCTCTCGGCGCGCTTGCCGTCCTTGGTGACGACGACGGTGCCCGCGACGCCCTTCGGGATCCAGAAGCCGATGAACCCGTTGGCGTAGGTGGTCGCGTCCTCGTCGACGAGCACCTCCCCCGAGTCGGTGGTGATCTTCACGCGCACCTCGGCGTTCGCCAACTCCCCCTGGCACGTGCCGAGGTTGTGGAAGTAGCACTCGTGCGTGGTGGTCTCATACGGCGCGATCGACAGGTAGAACTGGTCACCGTCGAGAGGCAGCGCGGCCTCGGTGGTGCCGTCGCTGAGCAACACCTCGTCGTAGCGCACCGATGCGGCCAGCGGCAACGGTCGCTGAGCGTCGAGCTGGTCCAGCGCCTCCACTACCTCGGCGCCGCTCTTGCCCTCCAACCCCTGCGCAGCGAGCAGCGTCCCTGCGTCCCCGGCTGCGACACCCGACGTCGCCGGCGACGCGGACGTGATCGGGGTCTCGACAGCCGCCTGTGGGGTTGAGCAGGCCGACAGCGCCAGGACGGCGGTGAGCGGCACAGCGATGGCCAGCTGAATGCGGCGCATGCGTATCTCCATAAGCTAAGGGGTTACGGAACAAGTCCACGTGTGGAGGAGGTTCCGCGGCCCAGTCTCGGACGGGTCGTACGACCAGCATGCCCCAGCTGTTGAGTGAGCCAGTCGCACGCCCGGTCAAGATTCGGTCAAGAAGATCCCAGGGGTGCGTGGGCTTCCATACGCTGGCAGCCCACCAGCTAACATCGTCTTATGACGATGACATTGGGTTTTGATGATGGCGCTGCGGTGGGGGACCTGTCGGTGGCTGCGGCGTTCTTTCACGGCTTGTCGGATCCGTCGCGGCTGGCGATCCTGCAGCATCTGACGTTGGGCGAGCATCGGGTGCGTGATCTGACGGAGCATCTGGGGTTGGCGCAGTCGACGGTCAGTGCCCATCTGGCGTGCCTGCGGGAGTGCGGACTGGTGTCGTCGCGGCCGGAGGGACGCGCGTCGGTGTTCTCGCTGGTGGGCGCCCCGGAGTTGCTGGCCGTGCTGGCGGCCGCGGAGCGGCTGTTGGAGTCGACGGGGCAGGCGGTGGCGTTGTGCCCGAACTACGGAGTGGGCACCACCACGAATCCCACCCCTGAGCAGTTGAAGGCGCATGGGCCGGAGGGCCGGCGATGACCGGACCAGCGTTGAGCGCACGCGATCCTGAGGCAGGCGACGCCTGCGAGAGCGCGTGCGGGTGCGAGGCCTCACCCGGCGCCGGCCGTGATGATGATGACGACGCGCCGGAGCGGTGGTGGCAGGTCCGCGACATCCAGCTCGGGCTGGCGTCAGGGGCGCTGCTGTTGGCCGGCTTCGTCGCTGGGTTGCTGGGCTGGGAGGCCGCCGGGCTGGTGTTGAGCGTCGCGGCGCTGCTGGTGGGGGCGTCGACGTTCGTGCCGGGGGCCTTGATTCGGTTGGCCCGCGGCAAGGTCGGCGTCGGGCTGCTGATGACCATCGGTGCCGTCGGGGCGACCGCCTTGGGGCAGATCGAGGAGGCCGCGATGCTGGCCTTCCTGTTCTCCCTGGCCGAGGGCCTGGAGGACTACTCGCTGGCCAAGACCCGACACGGGTTGAGGGCGCTGCTGGATCTGGTTCCGCGGGAGGCGACGGTCCGGCGCGGCGGCCGCGATGTGGTGGTGAGCCCCGACGACCTGGTGGTCGGGGACCGCATGATCGTCAAGCCCGGCGAGCGGGTGGCCACCGACGGCGACATCCGGGCCGGAAGGACGTCGGTGGACACATCCGCGATCACCGGCGAGTCGATGCCGGTCGAAGTGGGTCCCGGCGACCAGGTGTTCGCCGGTTCCATCAACGGCTCCGGCGTCCTCGAGGTCGACGTGACCGCCGCGGCCAGTGACAACTCCCTTGCCCGGATCGTGCACATCGTGGAGGCCGAGCAGTCCCGGAAGGGTGACACGCAGCGGCTGGCCGACCAGATCGCCAAGCCCCTGGTTCCGGGCATCCTGATCGCCGCCGCCCTCACCGTCGTCGCGGGCTTCCTGCTCGGGGAACCGGCGGTGTGGCTGCAGCGGGCCCTGGTGATGGTGGTGGCCGCATCCCCCTGTGCGTTGGCCATCTCGGTTCCGGTGACCGCGGTGGCGTCCATCGGCGCGGCGAGCCGTCGCGGGATCCTGGTCAAGGGGGGCGCCGCGCTGGAGAGCCTGGGCAAGGTCCGCACGATCGCCCTGGACAAGACCGGCACCCTGACCCGCAACCAGCCGGCGGTCATCGACGTAGCGTCCGCCGACGGCCACTCTCCCGCCGAAGTGCTGGGCTGGGCTGCCGCACTCGAGGCGCGCAGCGACCACCCATTGGCCCGCGCGATCCTGGCCGCCGTCGACGACGTGCGCCCAGCCGACGAGGTGACCGCCGAGGTCGGATCCGGACTCATCGGCAGCCTGGATGGGCGCGGCCTCAGGCTGGGACGCCCCGGCTGGATCGACCCCGGCCCGCTGACCGCGCGGGTGACGCGCATGCAGGACGCCGGCGCCACCGCGGTCGTCGTGGAGTTGGACGGTGCCGCCGTCGGGGCGATCTCCGTCCGCGACGAACTGCGCCCCGAAGCCGCTGAGGTCGTGGCGCAACTCCGCACCGACGGCTACACGGTGGTGATGCTGACCGGCGACAACGACGCCACCGCCCGCGCCATCGCCGCGGAGGCGGGGATCGGCGAGGTGTACGCCGAGCTGCGCCCCGAGGACAAGTCGACGATCATCGACCGTCTCCGCAGAACCGGACCCACCGCAATGGTCGGTGACGGCGTCAACGACGCCCCAGCGCTCGCCACCGCAGACGTCGGGATCGCGATGGGGGCGATGGGCAGCGACGTGGCCATCGAAACCGCCGACGTCGCGCTCATGGGCGACGACCTGCGGCTGCTGCCCCACGCGCTCGACCACTCCCGAGGCACCCGCCGCATCATGCTCCAGAACGTGATCCTCTCCATCGCCCTCATCACGATCCTCATCCCGCTCGGGCTGTTCGGGGTGCTGGGCCTGGCCGCGGTCGTCCTGGTCCACGAGGTTGCCGAGGTGTTCGTGATCGGCAACGGCATCCGGGCCGGCCGCACCACCGCCCTCGCCCCGATTGGCGCCCCCGCCCACCTGACAGAACCGGAGTTCGCCCGAGCATGAGCGAGACCCACGACCACGCCCACGCGAATCCGGCCACCAACCGGACCCGGCTCGCGATCGCCTTCGGCATCACCGCCACCATCCTCATCGCCGAGGTCATCGGCGCATGGTGGACCAACAGCCTCGCCCTCCTCGTCGACGCCGGCCACATGCTCACCGACGCCTCCGGCCTGCTGATGGCGCTGATCGCCGCCTCCCTGACGCTCCGCCCGCCAACACCGGAGCGGACCTGGGGATACCGCCGCGCCGAGGTACTGGCCGCCGGCGCCCAGTCGGCGATCCTCCTCGCCGTCGGGATATACGCCTTCATCGAAGGCGCTCGCCGGCTCTTCGACCCGGCAGAGGTCACCGCCGGCGGTCTGCTCGTGTTCGGCATCGTCGGACTCGTCGGCAACATCATCGCCATGCTCGTCCTCAGCACGGGCCGCTCCGCGAACCTCAACATGCGCGCCGCGTTCCTCGAAGTGGTCAACGACGCCCTCGGATCCGTCGCCGTCATCATCAGCGCGATCATCATCTCGCTCACCGGCTGGACCCGGATCGACGCCATCGCCGGCATGTTGATCGCCGCCCTGATCGTCCCCCGCGCGATCACCATCCTCAGAGAAGCCGGCGGGATCCTGCTCGAATCCACCCCCACAGGTCTGAACCTCGACGACGTCCGCCGGCACATTCTTCAGGTCCCACACGTGATCGGGGTGCACGACCTGCACGCCTCCACCATCGCCACAGGCCTGCCGGTCCTGACCGCCCACGTCGTGGTCGACGAGAACTGCTTCACACAAGGCCACGTCTCCCAGAAGCTACGAGACCTCCACACCTGCGTCGCCGAACACTTCGACGTCAGCGTCGAACACTCCACGTTCCAGATCGAGCCACCTTCTCACAGCGCCCTGGAACGCTCCGCGCACCATTGAGAAGCGGTCCCCCACGGAAACTGGGCCCGGCCGCTACTGTCGCTACACCCTCAGCCGGAGAGAAGGCACCATGCCGACCCGTTCCATCCTTCTGTTCGTCGTCGCTGCGTTCTTCGAGATCGGCGGTGCCTGGCTGGTCTGGCAAGGGGTGCGTGAGCACAAGGGCTGGGTCTGGATCGGCGCCGGGGTGATCGCTCTCGGCCTCTACGGGCTGGTTGCCACCCACCAACCCGACGCCAACTTCGGACGGATCCTGGCCGCCTACGGCGGCGTGTTCGTGGCCGGCTCGCTCGCCTGGGGCATGATCGTCGACGGGTTCCGCCCCGACCGGTGGGACATCGTCGGCGCCCTCGTCTGCCTGGCCGGCGTGGCGGTCATCATGTACGCGCCACGGCCGGCGTGAGCGCCGGCGATCACCCAACACCCTGTAGCACCCACCAGGTCGTGGCAGGACTGTGCCCGATGCCGGCCGCGGGGGGTCACTTCAGGCGGGTGGTGACCTCGTCGAGGAGTTCCTGGGGGTCGAGCCACATGGAGGGGTAGTTGCCGTACCAGCGTTGGACGCCGTCGCCGTCGATGAGGACGAAGCCATGCCCGGGCATCCCGGGGTGCATGCCTTTGTCGAGGACGTCGTAGGCCTTGGACACGGTTCCGTCGTCGAGGAGGTAGGGGGTGGTGACGTCGAACTGCTGCATGTCGGGCAGGATCTGCTCGGCGCTGTTCATGACGATGGGCAGCACCTCGATGCCGGCTGCGGCGAATCCGGGGTTCTTCTCGATCTCGGCCATCTGCATGGTGCACGACGCGCAGCCGGCGCCTTCGTTGAAGTAGATCAGCACCGGGTTGGGGCGCAGGTCGCTGAGGGTGACCGTGGTGCCGGCGGTGGTGGTGAGGGTGAAGTCGGGGGCGAGTCGCTGGGTGTCGCCCTGCTCGGGGCGTGCTGTCCAGAGGCCGTAGCCGACGACGGCCAGCACGGCCACGACGACCAGCGCTCCGAGGCTGCGGGTCCAGGTGCGGCGACTCCTGTCGCGTTGCGTCTCGGCCTGCTGCCGGGCCTTGAGTTGCTCGCGCCGCGAGGTCGGGGGGGTCGTGCTCGTCATCGGGGCTCCTGGGAGGGGGCGGTCGGCGCGCCTGATTCGACAGGCGCGGCGGTAGGGGTGGGGTCGGTGTCGCAGCAGTCATGCCCGGTCGCGGGCTGTTGGTGCCTGCGGCGGTCGCGGAGGGTGGCTACGACGAACACCGCCACCAGCGCGAGCAGCGCGAGGCCGAGGAGGGCTTCGGGGATGGGGGCGGTGATCGCGATCAGTCCGGCGAAGACGTCGGAGAGCCAGGCGCCCATGCCCACGAGGGGGGCGTCGG
Organism: Tessaracoccus yangjingae; assembly: GCF_055326235.1. Lineage (NCBI taxonomy): Bacteria > Bacillati > Actinomycetota > Actinomycetes > Propionibacteriales > Propionibacteriaceae > Tessaracoccus > Tessaracoccus yangjingae. Next base: position 146,709 of record NZ_JBUZNN010000010.1, read on the forward strand.
CGCCGGTCATCTCGGTGGCGCCGGCTTGGCCGATCACGAGGATGCCCATGATCACGAACCCGACGGCGACCACCAGGTTGACGGTGTTGGTGGCCAGCGTGAAGCGGCCCAGGTTGATGCGGATCGGCTTGGCGCGGAGGCGGCGCATCCTTTCGGGGCGCTTGTCCCACAGCAGCGCCATCACGAACAGCGGGATCACCATCCCGAACACGTAGGCCAGGCCGAGCACCAGCCCGCCGACGGGTGAGCCGGACAGCGCGGACAGGGTCATCACCCCGGCCAGGACCGGTGCGCAGCAGCTGGAGGCGATGCCGGAGAACACGCCGAGGCTGAAGAAGGTGGCGGTGTCGCCGCGGGCGGTGTCCGGGGCCCGGAGGAACGAGGGCATCGACCACATCGCCCCCGACAGCGCGAGCAGGCCGAGCCCGATCATCAACAGGCCACCGGCCCAGTACAGGACGACGTGGTACTTGGCGATGGCGCCGGCGATCAGGCTGACGCCCATGGTGATCGGGACCAGGACCAGCGCCAGGCCGGCGGCGAACACGAAGGTGAGCGGGATCAGTCTCCAGCGTCGGTTCTTCGCCGCTGCCGCGAGGTAGCTGGGGGCGAGGAACACGATGCAGCACGGCGCGAACAGCGCGACGCCGCCGGCGAGGAACGCCGCCAGGATGCCGCCGGCGCTGAGGAGGTCGGCGCCCATCAGCGGGCACCCAGGTGGTCGACCAGCCGTGCCAGTTTGCCGCGCGGGATCCGGCCGTCGTGGAAGTAGCGGCCCGCCACCAGGGTCAGCGGGAACATGCCCGGGCGGTGCTCGGCGATCAGGGCCTCACCCTCAGGGGATTCCGCCTGGATCGTCGTGAGCCGGAGCAGACCGGCGCGGTCGAGGGAGCCGAGGCGCTGGTGGGCGTCGTCGCAGAAGTGGCAGGCGGGCGCGGTGACCAGGGTGACGTCCACCACGTCGGTCGGGATAGCCGCCAGGGCAGGTGCCGGGATCTCGTTCACCCTTCCAGACTCAACCCTCCAGATCAGGGAACGGTTCAGGCCGGGTCAAGGTTCGGCCAAGAACACTCCCCCAGCCCTGTGAGGGGGTGGGTTCGCGGGCGCACGTGTGCCAATAATGGGCATATGGCTGAGCCCCGCAGGTCGAGTGTGCTGGTGATCGACGACGAGCGCCCGCTGGCCGGGATCGTCGCCTCCTACCTCACCAAGGCCGGTTTCGACACCGCCCTGGCCTACACCGGCCCTGACGGGGTCCGCTCAGCGCAGGAACTCGATCCCGACGTGATCATTCTTGACCTGGGTCTGCCCGGCATCGACGGCATCGAGGTCTGCCGCCAGGTCCGCCTGTTCTCCGACTGCTACATCCTGATGCTGACCGCCCGCGCCGACGAGGTGGACAAGCTGATCGGCCTGTCGGTGGGCGCCGACGACTACCTGACCAAGCCGTTCAGCCCCCGCGAACTCGTGGCCCGCGTCAACACCGTCCTCAGGCGTCCCCGTCGCCCGGACGACCGTGCGGTGGTGGCGCTACCGCCGCGCGAGTTCGGGCGGTTGCGGGTGGACGCGGAGGGCCGCGACGTGTGGGTCGACGACCAGCAGGTGGGTTTGACGCGCACCGAGTTCGACATCCTCGACGCCCTGTCGGCCCGACCCAACGTGGCATTGAGCCGGCGGCAGATCATCGACGCCGTGTGGGGCGCGGGCTGGGTCGGCGACGACCACGTCGTCGACGTCCACGTGGCGAACCTGCGCAAGAAGCTCGACGACCCGCCCGCGGAACCCCGGTACATCCTCACCGTCCGCGGCGTCGGATACCGGATGGGACCAGGATCATGACCAGACTGCGCGGCTACGTGGGCCGGATGCGGTGGGGCACCCGCACCTTCCTCACCCAGGCGCTGGTGGTGGCCGTCGGTGTGATCACCGCCGCCCTGGTCGCGATGGTTGTCGGGCCTCCGCTGTTCCACGATCATCTGCAGCAACTGGGACTCGCGGACGGCACCGCCGAGATGGGACACGTGGAGCAGGCCTTCCTCGACGCCGGCGTACGGTCCCTGGGCATCGGGCTGGTGGTGGCGCTCGCGCTGGCCATCGGCCTGGCCTGGCTCGAGACCAGGCGGCTGCGCCGCCCACTCGAACAACTCACCGCGACCGCCGCCCAGCTGGAGGCCGGCGACTACACCGCCCGCGTCCCCCAGACCGCAACCAGCCCGGAGTTCAACGCCGTCGCCGACGCGTTCAACGACATGGCCAGCCGCCTGGACTCCACCGAAGCCAGCCGACGCCGACTGCTCTCCGATGTGGCGCACGAGCTCCGCACCCCTCTGGCAACCCTGACCGCTGAGTTGGAGGCCGTGATCGACGATGTGGTCCCCTGGGACCGCGACAGCCAGCAGCTGCTCGTCCTCCAGGCAGCCCGGCTCAAGAAGATCGCTTCCGACCTGGACGACGTGTCCCGCGCCGAGGAGGGCCGGTTCACCCTCGACACCCAGACCCAGCCGGTGTGGGATCTCATCGAGCCCGCCGTCGCCTCCGTCGCCACCCGATACGCGGCCAAGGGCGTGGCGTTGTCTGCGGATTCGGACCCGGGCTCCGTGGCAGCCGATCCGCAGCGGGTGGGTCAGGTCCTGGGCAACCTCCTGGACAATGCGCTGCGGCACACCCCCACCGGCGGGATCGTGCACATCAGCGCCCGCGAGTCCAGGGACGAGGTGGTGATCACGGTCACCGACACCGGCGACGGCCTCACCCCGGAGCAGCTCTCGAAGGTGTTCGACCGGTTCTACCGCGCCGACACGGCCCGGGCCCGCGATGCGGGCGGTTCCGGGATCGGGCTGACCATCGCCCGCAGCCTCGCCCTGGCCCACGGAGGCTCACTTGCCGCAACCAGCCCCGGCCCCGGACACGGCTCGACGTTCATCCTCACCCTCCCTACCGCCACCGCCACCGCGCCAGAAGCGGAGCGGGTCTTGATCGATTCTTGACCCTCCATGGGTTGGATTGCGGGCTGAGGGTTCATAGCCTCGGAATCAAGGACCGGCGACAGGCGTCGGCCAGGAACGGAGCACGAACATATGTCACGCACGAAGCGGATCACCGCCACGCTGGCGGGGCTGGTCCTGACGGCCACCCTGTCGGCCTGCGCAGACCAGGGCGCCACTCCCCCGGCCGCGACCACCACTCCGACCAGCAGCACCTCCGCCACAGCAACGGCGTCGGCTAGCGCCTCCTCGGACGTCGCCACTGACCACAGCGAGCAGGACACGACCTTCTCGCAGATGATGATCATCCATCACGAGGGCGCCATCGAAATGTCCCAGCTGGCGATCGAGCGCGCCGAATCCCCCGAGGTCGTCGCGATAGCCGAGCGGATCGCCGAGGCCCAAGGCCCGGAGATCGAGGAGATGACCGCCTGGCTCAGCGCCTGGGGTGAAGACGTCTCCCCCGCCGGGCATGGCGGCATGGACATGGGCGGGATGGACATGAACGGCGTGAGCCAGGAGGAGATGATGACCCAACTCGACGGCATGTCCGGTGCCGACTTTGATCAGGCGTTCCTCGAGGCCATGATCGCCCACCACGAGGGCGCGATCGGGATGTCCGAGCAGCAGTTGGCCGACGGGCAGAACCCGGATGCTCTCCTGTTGGCGGAGAAGATCATCGCCGACCAGCAGACCGAGATCACCGAGATGCAGGACATGCTTAGCAGCCTCTGACCCCCATCCAGGCGGTCAGGCGACCGACAAGGGCCCCCATACAGCCGTCGTGGCTGGATGGGGGCCCTTGTTGCTGCCCGCAGGGGGCGCGAACGCCGTACCTGGCGGGTTAGGCGGCTGGGCTGCCGGCGAGATGCTCGGCGTCGAAGAGGTCCTGGCAGCGTCGGCAGCAGAAGTAGTACCGCTGGCCTTCAACGTCGCGGAACAAGCCGGCCGTCTCTGCGGTGGACTTCAGGGTGGTGGTCCCGCGGACAGTGCAGGTGACCAGTACGTCGCCTGGGCCGGCCACCACATCATGCTGACAGTGATGGCCCCCACCCTGACCGCCGCAGCAGCCTCCCTCCTGCTGGTTCCCGTGCTGGTGTCCATGCTCGTGATTGCACATGTGCTTGGTTTCCTTTCATTTCATTGTGGTGTTGATCATGGGGTGGGCGAGGCGCTGTGGTGCCCCTCGTGTTCCTCGGTGCCGGACGCGCTGGCGGAGGCCGCCGGTGACGGCGTGTCTGGTTGGTTGGGGGTGGCGGGGTTGAACAGTGGCCCGATCACGAACGCGGACAGGGCGAACAGGGCGGTGAACACCGCGACCCCGATAGCGGGGGCCTTCCAGGTGCCGAACCGGCGATGCAGCCGTCGCAGCAGCGGGATGCTCAACGCCAATCCGACCACGTAGAGCAGCGTGTTGCCGAGGAACCCGGTCAGGACCGCGGCCCCGGCCAGAAACCCGATGTGATGCATCACGTGCGGCGCCAATCCCATCAGCGCACCGACGGTGGCCCTGGCGCCTGCCCACAGGGCACCCCAGAACCCGCGACCACCCCTCACGGCGGTGGCCGGCTCGGTGATCGTCTCCATGCTGTTCACCTCCCGACCGGGTGCGGGCTGGGGAGAGCCGATTCGGCGCCGGCCGGGGCATCTGAGACCGCAGCGTCGGCGGGGCGGAAGGCATCGTGGAGGATCAGGGCGGCGCCGAGGATGATGCTGGCGATGCCGATCAGCTGCGCCTCGGTGAGGCCGAGCAGGACATGTGGGTTGATCCGGACGACCTCGGCGAGCAGGCGGGCCGCGCCGCTGAGCAGCAGGTAGGACCCGAACACGGCCACCGGCCGCAACCGGCGACCCAGCGCCCACAAGATGCCGGCGATCAGGATCGCGCCGGCGGCCTCATACAGCTGGACGGGATGCACCGGCACGTCGACCGGCACCACCCCGTTGGGGAACGCCATCCCCCAGGGCAGATCGGTGGGTGTGCCGTAGGTGCCGTCGCCGGCGAGGAAGCAGCCGATCCGGCCGATGCCGTAGGCCACCGACAGCGGGGCCGCCATCGCGCCCGCCACCCGTCCAAGTGGGAGGTCGTGGCGTCGGGTCATCACGATCACCGCGATCGACCCCGCGATCAGGCCGCCGTACCAGACGAACCCCGAGCCGCCGAGCAGGTGCCAACTGAGGTTGTCCCAGTTCGCGATCAGGTAGTACACCTTGGCGCCGGCGAATCCCCACACCGTGGCCCACAAGGCGATCGAGTGCGCCAAGTCCTTGTCGTAGCCGATCCGCGTGAACGCTCGACCCAGCAGATACGCGCCGACCAGCAGCGCCAGCGCTTTACTCAGCCCATAGGACTGGATCCCTACACCGAATATCGAGAACACCTCAGGCCACACAGCCCACTCCCATCGTCAAAGAAGTTCCAGGCGCGCGACGTGACCGCGCGGCCCCTCAGTGCCCAGTCTCAACCGGTCACCTCAAGCAACGAACAGGACCCGGACAAGGTTTGGTCAAGATCCCCGTCCCCAGCCCGGACGAGGTGTCGCGGCCTTAAGGCCCGGAATCTTGACCGAAGCCTGACCCCATGACGGTGACTTCCGCACTGGAGCGTGCCTACCCTGATGACCTACCCCTTGGGGGTGTCGTGGCGCCGCCACGGGTCACCCGACACCACGGCTCGGGTCGTTGAGGAATGGACCTCTGTGGCGGTCGGGCGAAGCCCACTCGCGGGCGCTTGGCAAAGTCACAGGATGCGAAGGCGGTGATCGACATGGGTTCAAGCGACCCCTCCTCTGATGACGTTCGAGCGGATGTGGTCCTCGAAGGGACCGCGATCTCCAAGACCTACCGGCAGGGGCTGTGGCCGTTCGTGCGGCGCAACCATGTGCTCGACGGTGTGTCCCTGTCGCTGAGCCGCGGCGAGGTCGTCGGGCTGGTCGGGGAGAACGGATCGGGCAAGTCGACGCTCATGCAGATCCTGGTCGGGGCGTTGGCAGCCGACGCCGGCGCCGTGGAGGTACAGGGGGCCTTGGGGTACTGTCCGCAGCGTCCGGTGGTGTTCGAGCGACTGACCTGCGATGAGCATTTCGAGCTGTTCGCTGTGGCCTACGGGATGAGCCGGGATCAGCGGCTCCGGTCGCAGGGAACCTTGTACGAGGAACTTGACTTCGGGCGATACGCGCACGAGCGGGAGGACCGGCTCTCCGGGGGCACCATGGCGAAACTGAATCTTGCCCTGGCTCATCTTGCCCTGGCTCTGCTACCGGACCCGGCGGTGCTGCTGCTGGACGAGCCGTACGCCGGGTTCGATTGGGACACCTATCTCCGGTTCTGGGAGCTCGTCGCGGGCGGGCGCTCATCCGGTCGGGCAGTGCTGGTGATCAGTCATTTCATCGCCGACGAGGCACGGTTCGACCGCATCATCGAGCTGCGTGACGGGAAGGCGACCCGGAAATGACCGCGGTCGGGGTGCTGACCCGCCGATTCCTCCTGGACTACGTCCGCAACCCGGTGAACCTGGTGGTCCTGATTCTGATCCCGGTCGTGTTCGTGTTGGTGGCCGCGGAACCGATGGCCGACGCCGCGAAACTGCTGGGCGGTACTGGCCGGGCAGTGGAGACCGCGACCACCGGCTGGGCCGCCGCGTTCCTGGCGGCGCTGGCGATGTTCTTCCAGGTCGGCCAGTCGAGATCGGCGGACCGTCGGCTGGTTCTGGCGGGCCTCCTCGCCCCGGCCCTCGTGGTCGCCAGAATGTCGACCGGCCTGCTGATCGCGGTGCTGGCCTCGGCGGCGGCCTTGGCGACGCTGTTTCTCCGCGGCGGGGTCGACGATCCTCTCCGGGTCGCGGCCGGCACGCTCATGTTCGCCGTCATCTACGTCGGGATCGGCGCCGCGGTCGGATCGGTCGTCACGGACCAGGTCAACGGCACGGTGGTGATCCTGCTCGTCTGGATCCTCGACGTGTTCTTCGGGCCGGCGCTCACCTCGCCCGACCGGGTGGAGATCACCCGGTGGATGCCCACCCACTTCGTCACACTGTGGATGGTGGACCTGCCCTCGGGCCACGGGGGAAACCTCGGAGACCTCGCCATCGCATTGGTGTGGGTCGGCGGGGCGCTCCTGGCCAGCGGACTGCTCCTCGCGCGCGACACGCAACGTCCGACGCCCGGACGGATCGCGTCGACCGGGCTGGGCGGGGCAAGCCGGGAAGAGCTTCCGGATGGGGATGCGGCAGTACCGACGCGACCCAGCCCTCTGGGTCCTCCTCGTGACGGTGCCGGTGATCTTCATCTGGATGTCGAGACTGATCACCGAAGAGCGGTTCTCCGTGATGCGCGTGATCGACGGCGGGCAGGAGGTCGACATGCGGTTCTGGCTGCCTGACACGCACGCCGGAACCATGGCGCCGATCGCGGTGGCCTCGCTGGCCGCAGTCGCGGGGCTCTTCATCGCCCTCAACAACCGGGATGGGGATCGCCGCCTGGTCCAGCCGGGATGCGCCGATCCGCCCTGCTGGTCGGCCGCTTCGGGGAGGTCGCCGCCGCGGTCCTCGTTGCCGCGGCCGCATCCCTGAAAATCACGGCCATGGTGTTCCCGGCCCGTCAATGGGCGGGATTTCATCACCGGCACCTTACTGATCGGAGCCGTCTACGCACTGCTGGGGATGTGCCTCGGATTCCTCCTCGGACGCGTCACCGGAGTACTGATCGCATTCGTCATCCCCTTCCTGGACCTCGGCATCACGCAGAGCCCGATGCTGCGGCTGGAACCACCCGGCGCCGCAGCGTTCCCCCGGCTACGGGCCCTACCGCGTCCTCATCGACACCGGCCTCACCGAGACCTTCGACGAAACGGGGGGACTCCTCATCGCCGCGTTCTGGATCCTCGGGCTCACCACAGTCGTCGCGGTCATGTTCAGCGCCCGCACAAGCACCACAAAACCGATGCCCATAGCGAAGCATGCACGGCTCAACACCGGTCTTGCCTAGAACTTGACCACACCCAGACCGGTTCCGGACACAGCCCGGGGCACCATCGACATGGAGACGCGAAACCGACCAGAGAAGCGAGGGTGATCCGACGTGACGACGATGACACAGACCACCTACGGGGTGCGTGGGCTCAGCTGCTGGCGCTGCATGATCAGCGCCGTCGACGCAGTGCGGGCACTGCCCGGGGTGCACACCGTCGGGATGGAGCTGGAGCCGCACGGCGAGTCGCTGTTGACCTTGGCCCCGGCCGGTGCCGTGACCTGCGACCAGGTCCGGGCAACCCTCGACCGCTCCGGGTTCGAGCTGACCCGACGCCGGCGCCGCCCACGATCCCGCCGACACGCCACCACCACAGCCTCGGTAGATGGTGGCCCGGAAATCTTGACCGAAGCCTGACCTCCTCTGGGTCGTTTCCGGACCTCCCCGGGTCTACCCTCGATGTATACCCCCCCAGGGTAATGGGTGGGAGTCGAGAAGAAGTGGAGATTTGTGATGCTCTGGCTGGTCATAGGTGGGGCGGTGGTCCTGACCGGGCTGCTGTTGTGGTTCTTCTTCGGCCCGAAACGGGCCGGGAAAGTCCGCATCGAGGACGGTGTTCAGGTGGTCGATGTGACCGTCGACGGGGGCTACAACCCCGGTGTGATCGAGGGGGTGCGTCCCGGGATGCCGGTGCGGATCATGTTCGACCGCCGAGAGGGCGGCGAGTGCACCTCGCGGGTGGTGATCCCGGACTTCAAGGTCAACGCGAGCCTTCCCGCGTACCGCACCACCGCCGTCGAGTTCACGCCCACCGAGGCCGGCGAGTTCCGGTTCGCCTGCGGCATGAACATGGTCTCCGGCCTGATCCGCGTCACCGGCGACCCCCACACCGCACCAGCCCCCACCTCCACCACACCGGAGCACCACGCGCAGGAAACCGCCTCCACGGCGGTGGCCGGTCTGTCCACCGGCGACGATGATGAGGCGGAGCGGGCCGCGGAGATCAGGGACCTGACCCGTCGGGTGATCATCGGCGCGATCCTCACCGCCCCGGCGCTGATCGCGGTGATGGCCGTCGAGCTGTTCGGCGCCACCTGGGTACCTGAGGTCCTGATGAGTCCGTGGCTGCAGTTGGCGTTGATCGCGCCGGTGATGCTGTGGTCGGGGTGGCCTATCCACCGCGTCGGGTGGCGGGCCTTGTCTCACCGCACCGCCGACATGAACTCGCTGATCACGCTGGGCACCGTCGCGGCGTTCGGCTACAGCTTGGTGGTCACCTTCGCCCCCGGCCTCCTGCCCGAGGAACTGCGCCAGGTGTACTTCGAAGCCGTCGGGGTGATCATCACCCTGATCCTGCTCGGCCGTCTCCTGGAAACCAAGGCCAAGGCCGGCACCGGTGAGGCGATCCGCAAGCTGATCGGTCTGCAGCCCCGCACCGCCCGCGTCCTACGCGACGACACCGAACTGGAGATCCCGGTCGAGGACGTCGTCGTCGGTGATGTGATCGTGATCCGCCCCGGGGAGAAGATGCCCGTCGACGGTGAGGTGATCCACGGATCCTCCGCTGTCGACGAGTCGATGGTGACCGGCGAATCCATCCCCGCGGCCAAGACCGTCGGCGACACCATCATCGGCGCCACCATCAACGCCACCGGCGCACTGCGCTACGTGGCCACCAAGGTCGGCTCCGACACCCTCCTCGCCCAAATCATCCGTCTGGTCCGTGAAGCCCAAGGCTCCAAGGCCCCCATCCAACGCCTCGTGGACAAGGTCTCCAGCTACTTCGTCCCGGTCGTCATCGTCATCGCGGTGTGGACCCTGGCGATCTGGCTGCTGGTGGGTCCCCCGCCGGTGTTCGTGTTTGCGCTCGTCGCCGCCGTCTCGGTCCTGATCATCGCCTGCCCCTGCGCTTTGGGGCTCGCGACCCCGATGTCCATCACGGTGGGCACCGGCAAGGGAGCCGAACACGGCATCCTGATCCGCTCCGCTGAAGCACTGGAAACCGCCCACAAGCTCGACGCGATCATCCTCGACAAGACCGGCACCATCACCAAGGGCGTGCCGACCCTCACCGACGTCGCCACCGTCGCAGCGTTCGACGAGGACCTGCTCCTCGGCTGGGTCGCCGCCATCGAGAACAGCTCCGAGCACCCCCTGGCGGCGGCGATCGTCACCGGCGCCACCGACCGCGGGCTCACCCTGGGCCAGGTCACCGACTTCGACTCCATCACCGGACAAGGCGTCCGCGGCCACGTCGACGGCCACGACGTCCTGATCGGCAACCGTCGGCTCCTGGAGGAGTCCGGTGTTGACCCCGACACGTTGCTGCCGCTGCATGACGCCTTGGCCTCCGGGGGGAAGACCCCGATGCTGGTGGCCGTCGACGGACTCCCAGCCGGGATCGTGGCCGTGGCCGACACCATCAAGGACGGCTCCCCGGCCGCCGTCGCAGCCCTCCAGGCACGCGGCATCGAGGTCATCATGATGACCGGCGACAACCGGGCCACCGCCGCCGCGATCGCCGCCCAGGTCGGGATCCCGCGCGTGGTCGCCGAAGTAATGCCCGCCCACAAGGCCGCCGAGGTCCGCCGACTCCAGGACGAAGGCAAGATCGTCGGGATGGTGGGCGACGGCATCAACGACGCCCCCGCCCTCGCACAGGCAGACGTCGGCTCCGCCATCGGCACCGGCACCGACGTGGCCATCGAATCCTCCGACATCACCCTGATCTCCGGCGCCCTCTTCGGGGTGGTCACCGCCGTCGACCTGTCCCGGGCCACCATGCGCAACATCAAACAGAACCTGGTGTTCGCGTTCCTCTACAACACCCTCGGCATCCCCATCGCCGCCGGTCTGCTCTACCCCGTCTTCGGGATCCTGCTCAGCCCCATCGTCGCCGCCGCAGCCATGGCGCTGTCCTCCCTGTCTGTGGTCACCAACGCCAACCGGCTCCGCCGCTGGGCACCCCACCCCATCGACGAGACCCCCACCACCGGCACCCCCGTCACCCCCGTCGTCGAAATCGGCGGCGAAACAACGACCACCCAGCACCACACAACCGGAAAGGACACCCCCATGTTCGGCAAGAAGACCACGGCCCAGATCGATCCCGTCTGCGGAATGAAGGTCAAGCCCGCCAGCGCCGCCGCCACCCGCACCATCGGCGAGACCACGATCTACTTCTGCTCCACCCACTGCGCCGAAGCCTTCGACGCCGACCCCGCCCGATACGGACACCCCCACGCCGCGGCCGAGCAACACCAAGAGCCCGCCCACACCCCCGCCCCGCACCACCACCACTAGGCGCCGAACCAGACCAGGTCCAGGACAATGACCAGCAACCCACAGCGTCAGGAACTCATCGGCCAACTCGCGGTGGTCGAAGGCCACATCCGTGGTATCGCCCGCATGGTCGACCAGGACGCGAACTGCATCGAGATCCTCACCCAGACCTCAGCAGTCACCGGCTCGCTGCGCTCAGTCGCCCTGGACCTGGTCGGCACCCACCTGCAGCACTGCCTCACCCAGGCCATCCAGTCAGCAGATCCCGCCTACCGGGACGCCAAGGTCAGCGAAGCCTCCATAGCCATCTCACGCCTGGTCCGCAGCTGAACCGTTCTTGATCAGAGGTTGACCAGTCGCGGACCTGATCTGAATCCGGACCGCGCACAGTGGAAGTAACACCCGAACGAGAGGAACCCGGCTCATGAGCCTCCACAGCCACCACCGCCCCACCGACACCGGACCCGACGCCCCACCCGCGGACACCGGACCCGCCAAGCAGCATCAAGGCCACGGTGGCCACATGTGGCACATGCTGCTTATGTGCCTGCCGTTGATCGGTTTCGGGCTGTGGTCCCTGTTCAGCGGAGGCGGCGCAGGCGCCCTGATCGGAGGCCTCCTCTGCGCTGGCATGATGCTGCTCATGCACGGTGGCCCAGGCTCCGGGCACCAACACTGAAACTTGGCCGCGGCGGAGGCTCCGACCCCACCACACAAACCAAGCGAACGCCCAAGGCAAGGGGGTACCAGTGACCAGAAGCGCCGCTCCCCACGGCATCCACCCGTCTGGTACCACGGCGGCACGACGACGGGACCTGCACACGGCATCTGTCCAGTCGGCCCACCCGTCCCAGGCGACCTCGCACGGAGAGCCTCCCTCGGCGATCGTGATCGGCGATCTGTGCATCGACGACAACACGGTGGGCAGGCAGGGCCTCGCCTCGACGTGGGGGTCACCGACGCTGTTCATCGCCCGACACCTTCGACTGGAGCATGGGCTGCGCCCCGTGGTCAGCGGCCCCTACGCCTCGGATCTCCTTCCACTCCTCGACGATTTCGGCTGCGACCGGGAACCCTCCGGCCAGCGCTCCTTGTCCTACAAGAACGTCGTCGAGCCGACCAGACGAACCGGCACCGAGCACGTCGCCGCCCAGCAACGAGTCCAGTACTGGCGCCCCGCCGACCGCCCACTCCAGCCCATCGCGTGCCAGCCTCTCGGGGGGTCCTTCGACCTGATCTACTTCTGCCCACTGGTCCCCGACCGTGATCGAGCCGACGACATCGGGACCATCGCCGCAGCACACCAGGACAGAATCGTCCGCGTGCTCCTGGCCCAAGGCCTGATGCGATCCAGCGGCCCCACGACCCATGACTTCTACCGGCAGGTTCTGCGTCGCGACATCGATGACGATGAGGCCGCGACGTGGTCCTGCTTCGACCTCGTCGTCTTCTCCGACGACGACCTGACCGACGCCCTCACCAAGGCCACACGCTGGTCAGCAAACGACGCCGCGCGGGACACCGGCTTCGTCGTCACCCAAGGACCACGCGGCGCCACCCTCTGCCACCACGGCACCGCAACACACATCCCGACGCAACCAGTCGCCGACGAACTGGCCCCCGTCGGGGCCGGCGACGTCTTCGGTGCCACCGTGGGACTCGAGTTCCACGCGGCACACGTCGCCGAAGGCATGGACAGATTCGCGGCACTGCTGCGAGCGGTGGCCAGGGCCGCCGACGCGGCCTCTACATACGTCGACTCGGGTTTGACCGCTCCTGTCCCGGAGAGCGTCAGCCTTGGGGGCCGGCGATGACAGCCCTGTTCGGGGAACTGCTGGTGACCCGTGCGAGGACCCACCGGCATGATCGATGGACCCGAACCCAGCTCGACACCTACCAACAGCGGATGTTGGCGCGTCTGCGCGACCATGCCTCCCACCACTCGCCCTTCTATGCCGACCAGCACCGCGGCATGCAATCCGCATCGCTGGCGCAGCTGCCGCCCTTGACCAAGACACAACTGATGGCGCAGTGGGACAGGCTGGTGACCGCCCCAGTGCTTCGCCTCGATTCGGTGACGCGACGGTTGCAGGATCTGGAATCCCTGGGTGGTGATCCCGGACAGCCCTGGCAGGGTCGGTGGTGGACAGCGGCCACCGCCGGTTCAACCGGACAACGGGGCGTCTTCGTGTGGAACCGTCGCGAATGGATCCGCTGTCAAGTGTCGGGTTTGATGGAGGCATCCAAGTCACGAAGGAGGGCATCGGATGCCAGCACTACGGAAGTATCCCGACGAGTTGCGTGAGCGGGCGATCCGGCTCACATTGGAGGCGAGGAAGGACCCGGCGTCACGGCCGGGGGCGATCCGCCGGATCGGGGAGCAGCTAGGGATCAACCCGGAGACGCTACGCGGCTGGGTGTCCCAGGCAGAGGTCGACGAGGGTACCCGGCCGGGCACCACGACCTCGGACGCGCAGCGGCTGGTTGAGCTTGAGCGGGAAGTGCGCGAGCTGCGTCGGGCCAACCACATCTTGAAGACCTCGGCGGCTTTCTTCGCGGCGGAGCTCGACCGCCCCAACCCCAGGTAGTCGCCTACATCGACGCCCATCGCCATGACGTGGTCGATGGGCGCGAGGTCGGGGTCGAGCCGATCTGTCAGGTCCTCACCGAGGCCGGCGCCAAGATCGCCCCGTCGACGTACTACTCCGCCCGGTCGCGGCCACCCTCGCCGCGCGCGGTGCGCGATGAGGAGTTGAGGGTCGAGATCGCCCGCGTGCACCGCGACAACTACGGCGTGTACGGGGTGCGCAAGGTCCATGCGCAGCTGGTTCGCGAGGGCATCGCCGGGCACGCCTGCCACCCGACGGGCTCCGGCCTGATCGCACGATGCACCACCCGTCGGCTGATGCGCGAGCTGGGGTTACGCGGCCTGATCCGCTCGAAGAGCCCCCGCACCACCCAGCCCGGCAACGGGCCGGACCTGCGCCCCGACCTGGTCGAGCGCCAGTTCCGCGCCGACACGCCGAACCAGCTGTGGGTCGCCGATATCACCTATGTGCGCACCTTCGCCGGCTGGGTCTACGTCTCCTTCGTCCTCGACGTGTTCTCCCGCCGCATCGTGGGCTGGCAGGTCTCCACCAGCTTGCGCACCGATCTGGCCCTCGACGCCCTCGAGATGGGCCTGTGGACCCGGGCCCGCGACGGACACGACACCAGCCAGCTCGTCCACCACTCCGACAGAGGAACCCAATACGTGGCCATCCGCTACACCGAACGGCTCGCCGAGGCAGGAGCAGTCGCCTCGGTCGGCTCCCGCGGCGACTCCTACGACAACGCCATGGCCGAGGCCCTCAACTCCCTGTTCAAGGGCGAACTCGTCCGCAATCGCGGCCCCTGGCGCTCGATCGACGACCTCGAGATCGCGGTGGTCGAATGGGTCCACTGGTACAACCATCGGCGCCTCCACGGAGAGATCGGCCTGATCCCACCCGTCGAATACGAGACCGCCCACTACAGCGCCAGAGCACACGCGACGGCCTGCACCCAGCCCTTCGACGAGCCCGAGCGTGCAATCCATGCCTCCATCAAAGCCGGAACTTGACA
>NZ_JBUZNN010000011.1:0-141046 GCF_055326235.1 Tessaracoccus yangjingae
AAACAAATAAACCCCCCGACCAAGGGTCGGGGGGTTTATGTAAGTCCGGCGGCGTCCTAGTCTCCCACAAGGTCCCCCTTGCAGTACCATCGGCGCTGAGAGGCTTAACTTCCGGGTTCGGGATGGGACCGGGTGTTTCCCTCTCGCTATGACCACCGAAACACTATGAGGATAGCATTCGAAGCCTACGAAAAGCCAATATTGAATTATTGCATTTTCGAGGTTCCCGACCGTATCCCGGGAACCTCACAGTGGACGCGTAGCATCTTTGTAGAAACAAGCCCTCGGCCTATTAGTATCGGTCAGCTCCGTGCATTACTGCACTTCCACATCCGACCTATCACCCCATGGTCTATAGGGGGCCTTACCAGATTAATCTGTGGGAGCCCTCATCTTGAAGCGTGCTTCCCGCTTAGATGCTTTCAGCGGTTATCACTTCCCAACGTAGCCAACCAGCCGTGCTCTTGGTAGAACAACTGGCACACCAGAGGTTAGTCCGTCCCGGTCCTCTCGTACTAAGGACAGCTCTTCTCAAGACTCCTACGCGCGCAGCGGATAGGGACCGAACTGTCTCACGACGTTCTAAACCCAGCTCGCGTGCCGCTTTAATGGGCGAACAGCCCAACCCTTGGGACCGACTCCAGCCCCAGGATGCGACGAGCCGACATCGAGGTGCCAAACCATGCCGTCGCTATGGACGCTCGGGCAAGATCAGCCTGTTATCCCCGGGGTACCTTTTATCCGTTGAGTCCTGGCGCTTCCATGTGCCACCAGAAGATCACTAGTCCCGACTTTCGTCCCTGCTCGAGATGTCTCTCTCGCAGTCAAGCTCCCTTGTGCACTTACACTCGAAACCTGATTGCCAACCAGGCTGAGGGAACCTTTGGGCGCCTCCGTTACCTTTTAGGAGGCGACCGCCCCAGTCAAACTACCCATCAGGCACTGTCCCTGATCCAGATAATGGACCTAGGTTAGATAACCAGAGTGACCAGAGTGGTATTTCAACGATGACTCCACCTGAACTGGCGTCCAAGCTTCAAAGTCTCCCACCTATCCTACACAAGTCACACCGATCACCAATACCAAACTATAGTGAAGGTCCCGGGGTCTTTCCGTCCTGCTGCGCGTAACGAGCATCTTTACTCGTAGTGCAATTTCGCCGAGTCCATGGTGGAGACAGCGCCCAAATCGTTACTCCATTCGTGCAGGTCGGAACTTACCCGACAAGGAATTTCGCTACCTTAGGATGGTTATAGTTACCACCGCCGTTTACTGGGGCTTAAGTTCAAGGCTTCGCCGTGAGGCTAACCCTTCCCCTTAACCTTCCAGCACCGGGCAGGAGTCAGTCCGTATACATCGTCTTTCGACTTAGCACGGACCTGTGTTTTTAGTAAACAGTCGCTTGGGCCTGGTCTCTGCGACCCTCAACGCTTTCGAAGTAAATTCTAATACGCATCAGGTCCCCCTTATCCCGAAGTTACGGGGGTATTTTGCCGAGTTCCTTCACCATGGTTATCTCGATCGCCTTAGTATTCTCTACCTATCCACCTGTGTCGGTTTGGGGTACGGGCGGCTCATATCTCGCTCACGAAGCTTTTCTAGGCAGCATAGGATCACTCTTACGGCCACAAAAGTGACCGACCCATCATGTCTCAAACATATAGAACGCGGATTTGCCTACGTTCCGTCCTACACACTTAGCCCGGGGATATCCAAACCCGAGAAGAGCTACCTTCCTGCGTCCCTCCGCAGCTTGCCTACTACAAGATTGGGTCACAGACTCAGCCAGCCACGATCCGAAGACCACAACCGACCTCGCATGCTTAGCATCACTCGCCTCAGCACGGACGATATTTCGCCGGTACGGGAATATCAACCCGTTGTCCATCGACTACGCCTGTCGGCCTCGCCTTAGGTCCCGACTTACCCAGGGCAGATTAGCTTGACCCTGGAACCCTTGGATATTCGGCGGACGGGTTTCTCACCCGTCTTTCGCTACTCATGCCTGCATTCTCACTCGTGTGCTCTCCACGGCTGGGTCACCCCGCCGCTTCACCGCGCACACGACGCTCCCCTACCCATCCACGCAGCCTTACGGCCTAAACACGTGAATGCCATAGCTTCGGCGGATAACTTGAGCCCCGCTAAATTGTCGGCGCAGAATCACTTGACCAGTGAGCTATTACGCACTCTTTCAAGGGTGGCTGCTTCCAAGCCAACCTCCTGGTTGTCTCCGCAACTCCACATCCTTTTCCACTTAGTTATCGCTTAGGGGCCTTAGCTGATGATCTGGGCTGTTTCCCTCTCGACTATGAAGCTTATCCCCCACAGTCTCACTGCCGCACTCTCACTTACCGGCATTCGGAGTTTGACTGATTTCGGTAAGCTTGTGGGCCCCCTAGACCATTCAGTGCTCTACCTCCGGTAAGAAACATGCGACGCTGCACCTAAATGCATTTCGGGGAGAACCAGCTATCACGGAGTTTGATTGGCCTTTCACCCCTATCCACAGCTCATCTCCTCGGTTTTCAACCCAAGTGAGTTCGGGCCTCCACGACGTCTTACCGTCGCTTCACCCTGGCCATGGATAGATCACTCCGCTTCGGGTCTAGAGCACGCGACTAAAACGCCCTATTAGGACTCGCTTTCGCTACGGCTACCCCACACGGGTTAACCTCGCCACGTACCACTAACTCGCAGGCTCATTCTTCAAAAGGCACGCCGTCACCCTTACAGGCTCCGACGGATTGTATGCGATCGGTTTCAGGTACTATTTCACTCCCCTCCCGGGGTACTTTTCACCTTTCCCTCACGGTACTTGTCCGCTATCGGTCACCAAGGAGTATTTAGGCTTAGCGGATGGTCCCGCCAGATTCATGCGGAATTTCAGGGGTTCCGCACTACTTGGGGTAACGCTCGAGAGTGAACAACTTACGTCTACAGGAGTGTTACCTTCTATGCTGTGGCCTTCGCAGCCACTTCGACTTCCCTGTCCATTTCTTACTCTCTGACCGCATGACAGCACGGTCCGAACGGCCCCACAACACCCCATGTGCAACACCTGTCAGCTATCACACACATGAGGTTTGGCCTCTTCCGCTTTCGCTCGCCACTACTCACGGAATCACAATTGTTTTCTCTTCCTGCGGGTACTGAGATGTTTCACTTCCCCGCGTTCCCTCCAACTACCCTATATATTCAGGCAGAGGTTGCCGGACATGACTCCGGTATTTCAAGGTTTCCCTATTCGGACATCCTCGGATCAAAGCTCGTTTACCAACTCCCCGAGGCTTATCGCAGGTTACAACGTCCTTCTTCGGCTCTTGGTGCCAAGGCATCCACCGATCGCACTTAGTAGCTTGTTAATCTACAAAGATGCTCGCGTCCACTGTGAAGTTCTCAAAATACGGGCGAGCCCACACCCAACCACCCACAAACAGATGATCAGACCTGGTCCGCACAGAAAAGCCGCCGCACAAGCGACCGACCCTTCAAAACCCAACAGTGTGCTTAACCCAACCTCCACCCGACCCGCATTCCACTCCCCCAAAAAAGGAGGCTGTACTAACGAACCAGACTTCTGACCAGGCATACAAAATCAATGTTCCACATTCCGGTGCCGGCCGCGCCGGGAACAGACGCCCCAGAACACGACCATGAGCCCCACCACACAGTGATGACGCTACAGGCTCCTTAGAAAGGAGGTGATCCAGCCGCACCTTCCGGTACGGCTACCTTGTTACGACTTAGTCCTAATTACCGGTCCCACCTTCGACGGCTCCCTCCACAAGGGTTAGGCCACCGGCTTCGGGTGTTACCGACTTTCATGACTTGACGGGCGGTGTGTACAAGCCCCGGGAACGTATTCACCGCAGCGTTGCTGATCTGCGATTACTAGCGACTCCGACTTCATGGGGTCGAGTTGCAGACCCCAATCCGAACTGAGACCGGCTTTTTGAGATTCGCTCACCCTTACAGGTTCGCAGCTCTTTGTACCGGCCATTGTAGCATGCGTGAAGCCCTGGACATAAGGGGCATGATGACTTGACGTCATCCCCACCTTCCTCCGAGTTGACCCCGGCGGTCTCCTATGAGTCCCCGGCATTACCCGCTGGCAACATAGGACGAGGGTTGCGCTCGTTGCGGGACTTAACCCAACATCTCACGACACGAGCTGACGACAGCCATGCACCACCTGTAAACCGACCAAAAAGGGGCATCCATCTCTGGATGTTTCCGGCATATGTCAAACCCAGGTAAGGTTCTTCGCGTTGCATCGAATTAATCCGCATGCTCCGCCGCTTGTGCGGGGCCCCGTCAATTCCTTTGAGTTTTAGCCTTGCGGCCGTACTCCCCAGGCGGGGTACTTAATGCGTTAGCTGCGGCACGGAGAACGTGGAATGTCCCCCACACCTAGTACCCACCGTTTACGGCGTGGACTACCAGGGTATCTAAGCCTGTTTGCTCCCCACGCTTTCGCTTCTCAGCGTCAGGAAAGGTCCAGAGAACCGCCTTCGCCACTGGTGTTCCTCCTGATATCTACGCATTCCACCGCTTCACCAGGAATTCCATTCTCCCCTACCTTCCTCAAGTCTGCCCGTATCAGAAGCAGGCTCAGGGTTAAGCCCTGAGTTTTCACTCCCGACGCGACAAACCGCCTACAAGCTCTTTACGCCCAATAAATCCGGACAACGCTCGCACCCTACGTATCACCGCGGCTGCTGGCACGTAGTTAGCCGGTGCTTCTTCTGCAGGTACCGTCACGTTAGCTTCGTCCCTGCTGAAAGCGGTTTACAACCCGAAGGCCGTCATCCCGCACGCGGCGTTGCTGCATCAGGCTTCCGCCCATTGTGCAATATTCCCCACTGCTGCCTCCCGTAGGAGTTTGGGCCGTATCTCAGTCCCAATGTGGCCGGTCGCCCTCTCAGGCCGGCTACCCGTCGAAGCCTTGGTGAGCCACTACCTCACCAACAAGCTGATAGGCCGCGAGTCCATCCATGACCGCCGGAGCTTTCCAACCAATCCCATGCGGAAAAGGCTCATATCCGGTATTAGCACCTGTTTCCAGATGTTATCCCAAAGTCAAGGGCAGGTTACTCACGTGTTACTCACCCGTTCGCCACTCGTGTACCCCCGAAGAGGCCTTACCGTTCGACTTGCATGTGTTAAGCACGCCGCCAGCGTTCGTCCTGAGCCAGGATCAAACTCTCCGTTGAAAAATATCGGAAACAAACCACCCCAAAAGAGGCAGCCCGCAAACCGTCACAAACAACTTCGAATCAAACACTGACCAAAATCCATCACTGGATCAATCAAAATTTCACTCAAAGAAACCCAACACGCAACCCCAAAAAAGAGGCCACGCGACGGGAAAACGCAAAACAAGACCACAAAGGCCCTGCAGTGCAAAAAAAATTGGCATTGACTTAAAGCACACTGTTGAGTTCTCAAGATTCGGGCACTCCCAGACATCAACCACGAAACCGTGACATCCACCCTGGGGCAACTCGACCAACCTTACTCGTTCACCGATCAGCCTGTCAAATTCGCTTGACATCTTCTGAGCTTCTGCGAGTACTGCGAAATACCTTTTGACAAGGTGTTTCACCAGTTGTTTGCCGCCGAGGCGACTCGACCAACTTTACCCACACTCCCAGACACTGTCAAACCACCAGATCCAGACTGACCGCTGTTGAGTTATTCGCCTTTCCTGACAATCAATTCAGACCTTGAGCGGGTTCAGGCAGAACGCACACTCGTCCGAAACGAAAGTAGTGGGGGCGGCCTCTGGTCCGTCCTGAACGTCCGGTGCACCAACAAGGCTCGGTGAACATTACACAGGGTCTTCGGTGCACGCAAGTCAGGCAGGGTGACGGTCGACCGCCGCACTCCGCAAGCCTGGGCATGGCCCCGAGCGGAGGCGGTGGCGCCCCTTTTCCACCGGCTTCCCCTGCCGCGCACTCGGTTGCCGTCAGCCCGGCGCCGACCTCAGCACGCCGGCTCGCGCCTCGAGGTGGTGGGCGAACTCGTCGGTCGCGGCGTCGACCTCATCCGCAGCTGCCGCGGAGAACGGACCCGCCGCAGCCTGAGCCGTCGCAGCCACGGCCACCACATAGCGGCCGGACGCGACATGGGCTGCGCCCAGCGCCTGCAGGACGGGCCTCAGCGAGTAGTCCAGCGCCAGTACGTGGGCGTGCGATCCCCCGGTGAGCAGCGGTAGCACCGTCTTGCCCCCCAACCCGGCCTTGGGCAGCAGGTCCAGGAACACCTTGAGCAGCCCGGAGAAGGATGCCTGGAGCACCGCCGAGGACACCACCACCGCGTCTGCGTCCGCCACCGCGGCCAATGCAGGCGCAATCCCGGGGTGATCGACGTGGCGCCACAGCAGTGGCCCGGACGGCAGGTCGCGCACCCGCACCTCCACCACCCGGTGCCCCCTGGCCCTGAGCCTGGTGGCCGCCCGGTCGCCGACGGCGTCGGTGACCGAGCCCAGCCGGAGCCCCGTCGAGACGTACACGATCCCAGCCCCGGGCGTGCTCATGGCCGAGTGACCTCCGGCTCCCCCAGTGCCAACATGAGCCTGTTGGCCCAGTTGAAGAACGCGGCGGAGTGGATGACGTCCGAGACCGACGCGTCGTCCAGGCCGGCCTCCCGGAGGCGGGCGACATGCTGGGGGCCGAACGCCACGGGCGTGGACGTCAGCGCCGCGGCGGCGGCCACGATCGCGTCCCAGCGCTCACCCAGCGCGGCGCGGGTGCCCTCGTCGAGCAACCGGTCCACGTCGTCGGGCCGCTTGGAGAACCGCGCGGCCAGCCTGGCGTGCACGGAGGCGCAGAACACGCAGCCGTTGGTGCGCGACACCGCCGCGGCAGCCAGTTCACGCTCCGCTCGGGGCAGTCCGTCCGCGGACTCGAAGATGTCCAGGTCCGCCCTCGTCCGGGCCTCGAGGATGTCCGGGTCGTCGGCGAGCAGCCGGAAGTAGGGGCTGGCCGCCCGCTGCGGCTGGACCAGCGCCTCCAGTTGACGCTGGGACAACTCATCCGGCGCGGCCGGCTCAAGGACCGGCAGCCACCCGAGCGCGGACCGGGTAAAGGCCGTTGGCCCGGCAACCCCCTCGCGGCGCTGCACCTCGACGCGATGGTCCGTCATGATGCGTCCTCCCCTGCGAGCACATCAAGGCCCGCGACCAGCCTGGCCTGGAAGGCCAGGAACGACACCAGCTGTGACCAGGTCACGATCTGAGCGCGGCCCCACCCCGCGTCGACCAGGCGATCGATCGTCTCCGGCCTGGCGTCCCGCGGATGCAGCAGGAGGAGGTGTGCGTACTCCAGCACGGCCGCCAGCGGCGCACCCAGAGCGGGTCTGTCGGCGTCCGGCACCTGCCACACGTCCCCCGTCACGTTCTCGTGCACCAGACCCGGCTCGCGGTAGCTCCCCCACGGCCCGCGTTGCACGGCGGCACCCAGGAGGCGCGCCACGAGCGCCTGGTCGTCGTCGGCGAGGCGCGAGGCCCGGTACTCGGCAGAGGGCGAGCAGGGCGCGATGAGTCCCGTCGCGAACGCCGCGACGAGCCACCGGTCCCTCAGCCAGATCCCGTTGCCCCCGCGCTCGAACAGCGCCTCCTCGGCCAGTTGGATGTGGGCGCGCGTGACCTCCCGCGATCTCCTGACGCCGTCGACCCGGCTCCGGGGGTCGATCCCGGCCAGGGCGTCGACCACGTCGACCGGCCCCGTCATGCTGCACTCCTCCGGGCCGACGCCTCGCCCCACCCGAGGGCGGGGGCGACGCGCTCAGCCAGCAGCTCGATCGACCGCAGGACCGCGTGGTGCGGCGCGTCGACCGAGTGCACCTGGGCCGCCACCTCCGTGGCGTGGATGAGCGCCTCATCGGCGGCCAGGGCCTCGGCGACCTGCTGCGGCGACCCCACGATGCTGTCGGTGGCCCGGATGAGTTCCGCCACAGGGGCGTCGGCCGGAATCCGGTCCCCGAACGTCTTCGGCGAGGACGCGACCGCGTTGCGCAGACCCTCGTCGGCCCAGCGGTACGCCTCGGCCGTGGTGTCGGCCACGAAGATGGTCCGCGACGCGAGCACCCGCGGCGCCGTTCCCGAGGGCAGCGCCGACCGGTAGGCCTCGATCACCGGGAGCTGAAGCTGCGCCAACGAGGCTCCGGGCGCGTCAGCGCTCCTCGGCTGGGTGCGGGAGAGCATCAGCCCGTCTCCGTCCGCGCCCGCGCGCCGTCCACCCTCGACGGAGAACGTGGCCTGCCACACGCGCCCACCCAAGTGCGGGGCCGCCGGGTACAGGCGGTTGCCGGTGCCCCGGATGCCGTCCCCCAGCCACGCCGCGCGGAGGATCGCGAGCTTCTCCGTCGACAGGCGGTGCCTGTCTGCGAAGTCGAGCCCGAAGGCCGCGAACGACGCCGGATTGCCTCCCGTGGCGATCCCCACGTCGAGCCGTCCGCCCGACAGGATGTCCACCACCGCAGCGTCCTCGGCCGTCCGCACCGGATCCTCCATCGGGAGGCAGATGACTCCGGTCCCCAGCCTGATCCTGCTCGTGAGCGCCGCGATGTGGCTGAGCAGCACCAGCGGCGACGGCAGGCCGCCCTCGGCCCCGTGGAAGTGGTGTTGCGCCACCCAGGCGGTAGCGAAGCCGTGGCTCTCGGCGTGGATGACCTGCTCGGCGGCGATGCGGTAGCGCTCGGCCGGTGGCGCGTCGTCGAGGAGGCGTGTGAAGAATCCTAGGTTCGTCATGGGTGGTCCTTTCGTCAGCGGCCGGGGATGGCGGCCAGGAGCTCCGAGGTGTACTCGGAGGTGGGAGTTGTGAAGATGGCGTGGGTGGGGCCGGCCTCGACGACGCGCCCGGCCCGCATGACCGAGACGGTGTCGCTGAGGTGTGCCACGACGCCGAGGTCGTGCGAGATGAACAGGTAGGTCAGCGACAGCTCAGCCTGAAGGTCGGCCAGCAGCCGCAGAATCTGCGCCTGGACCGTCACGTCGAGGGCGGAGACGGGCTCGTCGAGCACCACCACGTCCGGGCGGAGGATCAGCGCCCTCGCGATGGCGACGCGCTGCCGTTGCCCTCCCGACAGCTCGCGCGGCAGGCGACCGGCGACCGACTGCGGTAGCGCCACGCGGTCGAGGAAGTCAGCGACCGCCTCGCGCCGCGACCTGCGGTCGCCGATCCGGTGGTTGACGAGGGGCTCCGCGATGATGTCCGCCACCCGCTGGCGCGGATCCAGGGAGGAGAACGGGTTCTGGAACACGAACTGCGCCCGCCTGCTGAAGGCGCGGGTGTCGCGGCCGCGCAGCGCCGTCACGTCGACGCCCGCGACACGCACCGAGCCAGACGTGGGGCGCTGGAGGCCGAGGACGGCGCGTGCCGTGCTGGTCTTGCCGGAGCCCGACTCCCCCACGATGGCGTGGGTGGTGCCCGACGGCACCCGCAGCGACACCCGGTCGACGGCGCGGAATGGATCCTGCCCCCGGCCGCGGCTGAACTCCTGTACGAGGTCGACCACCTCGATGGCGGCCTCCCGTTGCGGGATTCCCTCCTCCGGGGCCGTCCGGGACCTCACCCGTGCGCCCCCTCCCGCGATGACCGCCGCCTCCGCCAGGAGGGTCCGCGTGTAGGGGTCCTGCGGACGGCCCGCCAGGGCATGGGTCTCCCCCTGCTCGACGACCCGCCCGTCGCGCATCACGACGATCCGGTCTGCCCGCTCCTGCGCCACCCCGAGGTCGTGGGTCACCAGCAGGACCGATGCCCCCGTCTCCCGCCTCAGCTCATCGATCAGATCGAGGACCACGCGCTGGACGGTGACGTCGAGGGCGGAGGTGGGCTCGTCGGCGATGATCAGCTCGGGCTCCATCGCGATGGCGGCGGCGATGAGGACGCGCTGCTTCATGCCCCCGGACAGCTGGTGCGGATACTGCCGCGCCCGGAGCTCAGGTTGATCGATGCCCACCCGCTCCAGCAGGTCTAGGACGCGGGCACGGACCGCCTCGCGGCTGCCCCACCCGTGGATCCTCAGGGCCTCGGCGAGGCTGGACCCGATGGTGGCCACGGGGTTGAGCGAGTTGTTGGGATCCTGCGGGACGAGGCCGATGCGCCGTCCGCGGACGGTGCGCAGCACGGCGTCCCGCTGCCCCGTGAGTTCCAGGTCTCCGAGCAGGACGGTGCCCGCGTCGATCCGGCCGTTGGACGGCAGCAGCCCGATGACGGCCTGCGCCGTCGTCGTCTTGCCGGAACCCGACTCGCCGACGATCGCGACCACCTCACCGCGACCGACGTCGAACGACACGCCGTCGACGACGGCGGAACGCTGACGCCTGGACTCGTAGGAGACGACGAGGTCCCGCACGGACAGCACCGGGGTGACTGGCCGCGGCGCCTCGGCGACCCGATCAGCGGTCCGATCGGCTGTCACGGTGGTCATGCGTGGGCTCCCTTCGCGATGGCGTGGCTGAGGTGGTTGGCGGACAGGACGACCGCGACGACCACGAGCCCCGGCAGAGTCGTGAGCCACCACGCCGTCCCGACATAGGAACGCCCCTCCGCGATGAGCAGGCCCCACTCGGGCGTGGGGGGCGGGGCCCCGTAGCCCAGGAAGCCGAGGGTGGAGATGGCGAGGATCGCGGAGCCGAACTGCAGCGCGGCCAGCGCCACGACCGGCGTGAGCGAGTTCGGCAGGATGTGGCGCACCAGGACGGAACCGAAGGTGCCGCCCAGGCCGAAGGCGGCCTCCACGTAGTCGGTCCGGCGCACCCTGATGACCTCGGCGCGGGCGAGCCGGGCGAACACCGCCACCGATGTCACCCCGACGGCGAACGCCGCGTTGGTGGTGCCGAAGCCCAGCAGCATGATGATGCTCAGGGCCAGCAGGAGGCCGGGGATGGCCAGGAGGACGTCCACCACTCGCATCAGGACTGCGTCGGCGGCTCCCCCGAGGGACCCGGCGAGCAGCCCCAGCGATGTGCCGACGGTGAGCCCCACGCCCACGGCGACCAGGGCGCCGCCGAGGGAGTGGATGGCGCCGTGGACCACCCTGGAGAACAGGTCGCGGCCGGTGGCATCGGTTCCGAACCAGTGTGCGGCGCTGGGTGCCTGGAGCGCCTGCGCGGCGGTCCCGGCCAGCGGATCGACGGAGGTGACGAGTCCGGGCGCGACGGCCGCGGCGACCGCCAGAGCCAGGACCCCGACAGACAGGGCCAGCGACGCCCTGACCCGTGGCCGCCGAGCCGTCCGGGAGGCCACAACGGTCTCCCCCTCGGCGCGTCGTAACCCCTGCAGCGTCCCCACGATGGGCGTGCGGGCAACGGAGTCGGTCATGCGGCCGCCCTCACTTCGATCCTCAGGCGCGGATCCACGAGGGGAGCGATCAGGTCCACGGCAAGGTTGACGGCCACGAACGCCACCGCGGAGAGCACCACGATCGCCTGGAGAACCGCGACGTCCTGGTTGGCCACAGCTTGCTCCGTCAGACGCCCCAGCCCCGCCCGGCCGAAGACGGTCTCCGTCACCACGGCGCCGGCCACGAGCTCGCCGAGGAGGACCCCGGCGATCGTGAGCGTGGGAAGGAGGGCGTTGCGGGCCACGTTGCGGTAGAGAATCCACCACCGCGACGCGCCACGGGCCCGGACCACGCCCACGAACGGCTGCCGCAGGACGTCCTCCATGGAGCGGATGAGGATCTGCGCCAGCGGTGCGCTGATCGGGACCGCGAGGGTGAGCACGGGCAGGATCAGGCTCTCCACCGGCCCCGCCCCGATCACGCTGATCCACCCGAGCTGGAAGGAGAAGACCTGGATGAGCACCATGGCGAGCCAGAACACCGGCACCGACACCAGCACCGAGGGCAGGCTGGTCAGGACGCCCCGCAGCCGCTCCCACCCGCCCCAGGTCGCGAGGAACGCCAGGCCTGTCGCCAGGATCACGGCGACCAGCAGCCCGGCGCCGGCCAGCACCAGCGTCTGGGGCAGCACCTCGCCCACGAGCGCGGCCACCGATGTGCCGTTCTGGATGGAGAACCCGAAGTCCCCGCGCAGGAAGCCCGACGCGGTGTGCAGGTAGGACTGCCACCACGGGATGTCGGCGCCGTACGAGGCGCGGATCGCGGCGATCTCGGCGGGCGACAGGCCCAGTTCGGGGTTCTCGAACTTGATCATCACCGCATCCCCGGGGAGCGCCTGCAGCAGGACGAAGGCGACGGTGAACGCCAGGGCCACGACGACCACCGCCTGCCCGATGCGGCTGAGGATGCGGGTCATTCCTGCACCCACGTCGTGTAGAACGACGGCCGGCCGACCGACTCTGCGGCGAAGCCGTGGACCCGGGGCCCGACGGCGAACACCTGGGGCTCCTCGAACAGCGGGATCACGTAGAACTGGTCGAGGAGGTACTCCTGCACGGCCTGGCTGGCCTTGATCCGCTCGTCGGCGTCGGCCGTGCTCGCGACGGCGGCGAGCAGTTCCTCGAGCGTGGCGTCTCCGATGGAGTCGTCGGCAGGATCCCGGTTCAGCAGCGTGTTGCGGTTCTTGGCGGCGTACTGGCTCTTGATCACGTCCAGGTCCGCGCGGCCGACCATGGAGTGGTAGACCTGAATCTGGTCGGCGTCGTTGATCGCCTCGGCGAGGCTGCCGGAGTCCGCGCGCAGGATCTGCAGGTCAACGCCCAGGTCCCGCTTCCACTGCTGGCTGACCAGCGTGGTGACGTCGAAGGAGCGGGGCTGCGGGGCCGCCTCGTTGACGACGAGGCTCAGCCTCTGGCCGTCCTTGACCCGGATCCCGTCGTCACCCGGAACCCAGCCGGCGGCATCCAGGAGCCCCCGGGCCTGCTCAGGGTCGTGCACCAGCCTGTCCGAGAGGTCGACCCATCCCAGCGCGGTCCTCCCGATCACGGAGGTGGCCAACGGGTAGTTCTCGGTGAACAGCGTCTCGACGATCTCCTGCCTGTCGGTTCCGAGGCTGAGCGCCTGGCGGACGGCCTTGTCGGCGAGCAGGCCACTGCGGAAGCGGAGGCTGAACGAGTTGTTGACCCCCCGCGTCTGGGGCGCCACCAGCTCCGCGCCGGCGGCCGTCACCACGGCCTCGTCCGGGGCCGCGATCTGGCGGGCCACGTCGGCCTGCCCGGACGTCAGGCCACCCACGCGGACACCGGCCTCGGGGGTCACGACCACGTTGATCCGGTCGAGATACGCGCGGCCCTGGTTGGTGGACGATCCTGGGGCCCAGGCGTAATCGTCCCGTGCGGTGAGGACCACCTCGGCACCCACCTTCTCCGACTCCACGACGAACGGGCCGGACCCGATGACGGCGGTGCCGTTCCCGGCGCCGAAGGAGGTGAAGTCACCGTCGAGGGTGGCGGGCGACAGCAGCCCGGAGTTGATGGTGGAGGTGGCCTGCAGGAATCCGGGGGCGGGGGCCGAGAAGCGGAAGACGACCGTCGTGGCGTCCACCACCTCGCTCTCGGCGTAGTTGTTGATGGCCTCGGAGACCGGCAGCGCGCGCTCGGGGTCTCCCTTGCCGTAGAGGTCGAAGTTCTTGGCCACCGCGGCCGCGTCGAGGGGGGTGCCGTCGGAGAAGGTGACGTCGTCGCGCAGGGTGAAGGTGTACTGCGTGGCGTCCTCGTTCACCTCCCATCCCGTGGCGATCCAGGGCTCGAACCCGAGCGTCTCCGGGTTCTGGTGGACGAGCCGGTCGGTCAGGTTGTTGACGAGACCACCGTTGGGGTAGAAGCCCGCCGTCGGGGGGTAGAGCGACGTGTGGGGCTGGGCGTCGAGATAGGTGAGCACGCCGCCCGTGACGGGGCCGCTCGCCGACGCCGACGGCGCCTCAGGTGCCGGCTGGGTGGCGGTGGTGCAGGCGCTCAGGGCCAGAGCCGCTGTGGTCGTGAGGCCGACCAGAAGGAATGCCAGAGGGCGACGGGACATGGGAGGTCCTTTCGGAGAGGAATTGCGTGAGAATGAAGATGCTCATCAGGCGCGTGAATAGGCGCCATAATGCAGCTCGGAATCACCGGGAAACGCGAATGTGTCGCAGCTGTCCGGCATGCAGGAGCGTGGGGATTCGACGGCACCTGAAGCCCGTGCCGAGGCTGCGGCAATGGGAGATGGTGCGGGGTGTCGAACAGATCGGCGGCGGACGATGCTCGCCGGATGGCGTCAGATTCCAGTCACGGACTGGGGGACGCGGATGGTCAGCCGAGTCGACAACGCATACACACCATGCGACCGAAGTCGACATGGCGGCGGCGCGTCGTGAACTGATTCATACGAGGAATCATGCCCAATGGCATGGGGCAATGCAAAGCCCGTCCGCTGAGAGCGAATTCAATGGGTACGCACCTGATGTGCTGCACGGCCAGAGGGCAGCGGTCTCAGCCTCTGGGCGTTGCAGGGGCGGCCCCCGGGAGCCGCGTTCGGAATGCCTCCACCGCCGCGGCGCGCGGGCCTACACTGTGCGCGTGCAATGGCGCCCTCTCTTCAACCGGATCACCCTGCCCATCGCGGTGGTGACCCTCTACTTCCTCGTCCCCGTGAGCATCGACGACGCCCCCGTCGGCTCGCTCCTGGGTGGCCTGGTGGGGGTCGCGGCCATCGCCGCGATCGCTGCGGTCATCGTCAACGAGGCGCGCCGCGCCGAGCGGCGACTCGAGCCGGTCCATCTCCTTCTGGCCTTCGAGCTGGTGCTCGTGATCTTCTCGATGACCTACTACGTGCTCGCCATCAAGTACCCCGGCGAGTTCAGCGGACTCGATACCCGCCTCGACGCGCTGTACTTCTCGATGACCACCATGTCGACGGTCGGCTACGGCGACATCCACGCCAGCGGCCAGTCGGCGCGGCTGCTGGTGACGCTGCAGTTGGGGTTCAACCTGGTGTTCGTGGCCGCGCTCGTCGCCCTGCTCCAGGACAAGGTGCATCGCGGCAAGGGCTGACCGACGTCGCGGCCCCTCCAGCAGGGCCACCGGGAACCTGGAAGAATCCAGGGCGACGGGCCTGCGCGGGGCTCGAGGACTGTGGGATCAGGTGGGCGCTGGCACGACGAAACCGATCGCGGGCACGCTGGGACTCATCCTGAGCGAGCCGGCGATCCATGGCGTGGTCCTGGTGGCCGGGCTGCTCGAGATCCTCTCCAACGACGCGGCCGCGTCGTGGGACGTGCTGGTCAAGGTGCTGGCCACGCTGACGGTCTTCTGGGCGGCGCACGTCTACGCGGGCACCGTCGCCCATCTGGACGACGAGTATGAGGGCGACACCCCGGCCCGGGAGCGTGTGGTCAGGGCCGCACGGCTCTCCCTCGATCATTCCTGGGGGCTCCTGCTGGCCGGCGTCATCCCGCTGTTGGTGCTGACCCTCGGCGCGCTGGGCCTCGTCACGGACCGCAACGCCATCTGGGGAACCCTGTGGTTGGCGGTCGCGGTCCTCGGCGTGCTGGGCTGGCTGGGGGTGGCGTCGTGGACGCGTGACACGCGCGCCCGGTTGCTCGGTGCGCTCACGACCGCCACGCTCGGCCTGGCGATCGTCGCGCTCAAGGCGTTCGTCAAGTAGTCCTGCGCCGGATACGTCAGGCAGGCATGCCGATGACGTGACGCAGCTTCCCTCCCGGCCCCGGCTGCACCGGCGGACCGACGTCGTGGACCAGCTCGACGCCTCCCAGACCCAAGGTGACCAGCAGCCGCGACAGCCTGTCGGCGAGCGCGCCCCACACCGCCTCCGGATCGGCCCCCGGCTCGACGGTGAGCCGGACTCGCAGCTCGGCCGGCCCGGTCTGCACCACCTGCGCCAGCCCCACCCCGGGCGTCTGGTCGAGGATCGGGACAATGGCCAGCGGAGCGATGGCGACGAGGGTCCCGCCTGACGCCCGGAGGCGCAGCACATCGTCGCGGCGGCCCGAGACCTGGATCGCGGGGAGCGGACAGCCGCAGGGGCAAGGGTCTGGCCGTGCCACCACCGAGTCGCCGAGGTCGTAGCGGATGATGGGCTGCACGCGGTTGGCCAGGTTGGTCAGGAGCACCGTGTGAGACGGCTCGCCCGGAGGCGTGGGACGTCCGTCCGCGTCCACCGGCTCGAGCACCACCCAGTCTGCGTGCACGTGCAGCCAGCCCTCCGCGCAACCGAAGGCCAGGGGGTCACACTCGGAAGCCCCGTAGAGGTCGCGGGCCGGGCAGCCGAAGGCGGACTCAGCCCGGGCGTGGAGCCCCGGGAGCGCGGACTCGCCCCCGGTGACGACGACGAGGGGCCTCACCCGGAGCCGTCCGGCCTCCTGCTCGGCGGCCAGGAGCCCAAGGGCACTCGGGTAGCACATCAGGACGCCGGGATCGAACGAGTTGAGGTCCGCGACGAGCTGCGGGAGCGGGCTCTGCACCGGGAAGGTGCGGTAGGCCCTGGCCCTCACCGCGTCCCGCCGGCGCTCGGACTCGATCCACCCCGCCGCCGCGAAGTGGCCACCCGTGGCCACGACGGCGGCGAGGCGCGGGCGCCGGACCAGCTCCAGCCACTGGCGCGCGGAGAACCAATGGAACTCCGCCCGGAGGTTCAGGACCCGGTACACCGCCAGGGCTCCCCTGTCGTGGACGAACAGCGCTCGCCGCCCCGTCGTGCCGGAGCTCGTGCAGACGAAGTGCCCGCCCATGAAGCCCGTCCCGACGCGGGCCGGTTCCTCGACGAAGGCCAGGGCGCCCGCCAGCGTGATCCGGGGATCCGTGACCCACTCGTCGAACCGGCTCATGAGGTGGCCCTTGGTGACGGGCGGAAGGGCGGCGAGCGGCGCATCCGCGGGCACGCCCGTCCAGTGGTCCGCATAGAAGCGTGAGCGTTGGGCCGCGTGCGTCCGCAGGGCCGCCACCCTGGCGTCGCGTCGGCGCGCGATCCCCGGGACCCCCTCCTGTTCGGCGCGCCAGAGCGTCATCGCGGCCCGCAGCTCGTCCTGGGGGACCGTACCCAACGCGCGTGAGCGTCCGTTCACCCGACCGGTCATAATGCCTCCCGGCTGCGCCGCCCATGGCCGAGACCCTGCCGACGGGCGTTAGTCCCCAAGCCTAGTGACACCGCTGCCTCGACACTGCCGATCGCAGCCAGGGGCCCGGGGCCACGCTCGCCGCTCCTTCCGGTGGGGGGCACCGTCTGCCAGACTGATCCCTCGGCGAGCCTGACCGGCCCCCTCGGTCGTCGCCCTGACAGGAGCTGGTCAGATGCCCGGAGTCCGCACCCGCCCCGGCGCGCTGATCGTCGCCGTCCTCATCCCGCTGGCCCTCGGGGCGGCCGCATGCGCACCCGAGCCGGCGCCGCCGGCCGGTTGGTCGCCGTCCGTGGGGGGAAACGGCAACCCCGGGACCGAC
Organism: Tessaracoccus yangjingae; assembly: GCF_055326235.1. Classification (NCBI taxonomy): domain Bacteria; kingdom Bacillati; phylum Actinomycetota; class Actinomycetes; order Propionibacteriales; family Propionibacteriaceae; genus Tessaracoccus; species Tessaracoccus yangjingae. Next base: position 17,340 of record NZ_JBUZNN010000011.1, read on the forward strand.
GCCGTCGGAACGGTCACCCGGGAGCGGGTGGACGCCGCCGTCGAGGCGCTTCCTGCCCTCATCGGCACCGTCATGGACGCCAGCGGGGTCCCTGGCCTCGCGGTGTCGGTGGTGTACGACGGCGAGACCCTGTTCGCGGAGGGGTACGGGGTCCGCAGCATGGACACGGAGGAGCCGGTGGACGCGGACACCGTCTTCCAGCTGGCCTCGGTGTCGAAATCCGTCGGCGCCACCGTCGTCGCGCGCGAGGTGGGCCGTGGGACGGTGGCCTGGGACACCCCGCTGGTGGAGCACCTTTCGGGGTTCGAGCTCGAGGACCCCTGGGTCACCGGGCACGTCACCATCGCCGACATGTACAGCCACCGCTCGGGCCTGTACGCGCACGCCGGCGACGAGCTCGAGGACCTCGGATACGGCCGCGACGAGGTGCTGGACCGCCTCCGGCTGACCCCCCTCGCCCCGTTCCGGGCCGAGGAGAACTACACGAACTTCGGCCTCACGGCGGCCGCCGAGGCTGTAGCCACAGCCGCCGGGACCGACTGGGCCGCCCTGTCCGAGCGGGACCTCTACCAGCCCCTCGGCATGACCTCGACGAGCTCCCGCTTCGACGACTTCGTGGCCAGAGACAACCGGGCTGTCGGTCACGTTCCGGTCGACGGGGCGTGGCAGGTCACGACGATGCAGCGGCAGCCGGATGCCCAGTCCCCGGCCGGCGGCGTGAGCTCGACGGTGGTGGACATGGCCAGCTGGATGGAACTCGTCCTCGCGGGCGGCGTCCACGACGGGGACCGGATCGTCGCCGAGGACGCGCTCGTGCCTGCCATCACCGCGCAGTTCGTCAGCAAGCCCGCGCACAGTTCTGCCGCCCGCGGCGGGCTCAGCGGCTACGGGTTCAACGTGGGCACCACCGCGGGCGGCCTGCCCTCCATCAGCCACTCGGGCGCCTTCGCGCTGGGCACCGGAACGGCCTTCACGATGCTCCCCGGGCAGGGGCTCGGGATCATCGTCCTCACCAACGGCTCGCCCGTCGGCGCCGCCGAGGCCGTGGTGGCCCACTTCCTCGACCTCGCCCAGTTCGGCGAGGCGCGGCAGGACTGGTGGACGCTCGCCAACGCGATGCTCGCTCCCTTGATGGACCCGATGGGTGAGCTGGCCGGGCAGCGCGCACCCTCCGACCCACCCGCCGCCCGCCCCCTCGCCGACTATGTGGGCGTCTACGACAACGAGTACTTCGGAGCCGCCACCGTGACCCTCGCCGGCGACGACCTCCAGCTCTCCCTCGGGCCGGAGGGCGCCGTGACCTGGCCGCTCACCCACTGGGACGGCGACGTCTTCACCTACGAGCCCTACAACGAGAACGCCCCACCCGGAACCGTCGGACAGGCCACCTTCGACGGCGGGAACCTGGTGCTGGAGTTGCTCGACACCCACGGCCTCGGCACCTTCACGCGGACGCCGTCGCCCAACCCGGGGATGCAGTAGACCGGCGGCTCTACCGGCCACCGCCGCCGGGGGAGTCCCCGCAGGGAGTGCCCCGTCGCGCATCCCGACGGTGACACACCTCGAGAATGGGCCCCGCGCGACGCGGGGTGGGCGACTGGAGCATGATGGTACCGAGGGGGTGGCCGCCATGATGGCGCCGTTCTTTTTCACCTTGGGTCTGGCCAACGCCGTCTGCCTGATCGTTGTCTTCGCGGTGCGCCGAAGGCGTCTCGAACTGGTGGAGCGCTACGGCTGGTTGTACCTCCTCCTCGCCGTCCCCGCCGTGCTCGGGCTGGTGATCGCCTACCTCGAGGCGAGCCCGGTGCAGTATCCCGTGTTCCTGGGCATCTTCCTGGGGTTCCTGGCACTGGAAGGGCTTTACGACTGGGTGCTGAAGGTCTCCTTCCGGGAGACCATGGACTGGCGCCTCCTGGTGCCCTACGTGGCCCTGTACGTGTCGTCGAGCTACGGATTCGTCGTCATGCCCTGGACGGACCTCTCCCCCGCCGCCGGGGTTGTGATGCTCGTCCTCACCGTCGGGCAGTTCCTCCTCAACGCGCTCACCCATCTGCCTCGGCGGAGGCACGCCTCATGACCGTGCGTCGCCCGTCTCGCGTGGCCGCCGGAGCGATGATCCTGTGGGCGGCCATCGCCGTCCTGGCGGTGGCGATGGTGCGCGTCGCCGCCGCGCAGGAGCCCCTGACTCCCGCCCCCGTCGCCGCCTCGCACCGTGCGACACCCGCTGAGATCGGCGACTTCGTGGAGCGACGCGCCGCCGAGTTGCGCCTGGCGGGCCTGGCCGTCGTCGTGGTGCGCGACGGCGAGGTCTATCAGGAGAGCTATCTCGGCACCGCCGGTTCCGGCCGGCCCGTCACCCGCGACACCCCGTTCGTGCTCGGCTCCACCAGCAAGCAGTTCACCGCGCTCGCGGTCCAGCGGCTCATCGCCGACGGACGCCTGAGCCTGGAGACACGGCTCGACGAGGTGTTCACCGGCGGGCTGAGCGGCGGCGGCCTGGGAGGGGTCACCGTCGGCGATCTGCTCGGTCACACCTCGGGACTGTCCACCTCGACCGGGCTCGGGCAGTGGGGATGGTGGCCGGGGCGGCCGGACTCGATCGAGGCCAACGCCGAGGCCCTGGCCTCGGCCAACCCCGCAGTGCTCCCGGCCGCCTACGCGTACTCGAACAGCAACTACGACCTGCTCGGCGCCGTCGTCGAACGGGTGACCGGTCAGCCGTTCGAGTCGGCCATGGCGAGGCTCGTCTACACGCCGCTCGGGTTGACCCACACCAGCGCGACCCCCACCCCTCGAGCCGTCGACGGGGTGGCCATGGGGCACCACCCGTGGCTCGAGCTCTTCACCGCACCCACGCCGTGCCCGTGCACACCGGGAGCGGTGCCGTCCGCGTTCCAGGTGTCCACCGCCGGGGACCTGACCAGGCTGGTGGGCGCGCACCTGGGGAGCGTGTCCGCCGACGTTCCGGCAGAGGTGCTCGAGGCGGCCCGCGAGCCACTCGCCACCGTCGACGCCTACTCCCGCTACGGGTCCGGGTGGGTCGTGCGCCCCCTGTGGGAGCTGCTCGACGGCGCCGGAGATCCGCTCGCCACCACGCCCGACGGCACGCCGCTGCCCACGTGCGTCGATCACCTCGGCAGCACCTACCGATCACAGTCCTATCTCCTCGCGTGCCCCACCCTCGGCTTGGGAATCGTGGCGGTGACCAACACCGGAGCGGGGCTCGACACCACGCGCTGGGCGAGATTCCAGTCCGAGCTCACGCACGTCGTGCTGGGCACTCCGGCTCCCCCGCCGTCGTTCAACCCGATCGAGGCCAACGCGGCGCTGGTGGTCCTCGGGGCCCTCCTGGCCCAGAGCCTGACGGTGGTGCCGGTGCTCGGCCGACGGAGCCCGGTGCGCTCGGTGGTGACGGTCGCGGGGGCGGCGGTCTCGCTGGGTCTCTGGTGGGGGTACGCGCCGGCAAGGCTGGGGTGCAGGGTGCCGCTCGCGTCGCTGTGGGCCGGCGCGCCGGAACTCGGCCTTGCGACCCTTGTCAGCACCGCGCTTGCGGTCACTGCGCTGGCGGTGGTGTTCTCACGCCGACGCGGAGCGGGTTAGTGTCGCGGCGGTTTGGCCGTGACGCGCCTGTGCCTCGGGCGTCCTAGCCATCGGGTCCAGGACGAGGTCTCGACGCGGTGCGGCTCGGCCGCGGCGGGCTCGGCCGACGGGCTCGCGAGTCGGGCGAGTTCGTCGGCCAGGGCCGTCCCCGCCTCGGGCACGCGCAGGGCGCCGGCGTCTGCATGGATGGCCACCTCGAGTCGCCCCGCGTAGGACATGGCCGCGACCCCGAAGCGGACGTTGCCCTGGATCGCGGCCACGGGCCACGCCCGAACGAGCGGCGCCCCGGCGACCTCAAGCAGCCCGTCAGGGCCGCGGACGTTGGTCACGAAGAGGGCGATGAAGCGCTGCCTGCGGGCCAGCCGGGCGAACAGCCGCGACCCCCAGCGGGTGCGGGTCAACTCGAAGGTGCCTTGGCTGCGCGCCTCAGCCTTCCCGGCACGCGTGACCTGGGCGATGCGGGAGAGCCTGGCCACAGGGTCCGCCTCACCGGTGACGAGCGGCACCAGCATGACGCCCACCGCGTTACCGGACGAGCCCCGTTCCGGCAGCGCCACCGGGACGCTGGCCGGCAGCACCGGCGGCACGCGATGACCGTCTGCGCGCAGCGCCGCCTCAGCCGCCACGACGACGGCGGCAAGCAGCGCGTCGTTCACGGTGGCGCCCGCTCTCCTGGCGGAACCGGCGAGGGCCCGGAGCTCGACGTCGGCGAAGGCCACACCTCGACGGGGGCCGATCGGCCCGAGCAGCACCGTCGGCGGGACCGTGGCACGGAACACGGCCGCGACGCGAGCCAGCCCCGCGACGAAGCCGCGCACGACCCGACGACGGCGCCGGCCGGGCCCGACTGAGGGGGCGCTCGTCGCGACGGCATCCGCGCCGAACAGGCGCTGCACCAGGCGGACGCCCGCGACGCCGTCGGCCACGCAGTGGTGCACGCGCAGGATGATGCCGGGCGCGGGTGTCGCGGCCCCCGGGACCACGAGCAGTTCCCAGAGGGGGTGTTCGAGGGGCAGCGGCGTGGTCATGAGGCGTGCGGCCATGTCGGCCAGGCCGGCCATGCCCGCGACGGGCGTGGCCAGTCTGATGTGGCGGGAGAGGTCCGGCCGGCAGGGCTCCCAGGTCAGCGTGCGCTGGTGGACGCGTTGGGAGAAGCGGGCGAGCTCGGGGTCGCACAGCCTGGACGCGATGCTGGCGCGCAGGAGCTCGAGGTCGACGGCGCCGTCCGGTGAGACGAATCCCCCGACGTCGAGGAGCCCCGCCAGGAGGAACGCGTTCACCTGATCCGGCGAGTCCATCACCACGTTGGAGGCGTCGGCGGGGCTCAGCCGCTCCCGGTCACGCACCATGCGCACGATCCTGCTCCGGGCACCCGCCCTCGTCAAGGTTTGCCGCCACCCTCACGTGGGGTCGGCCACGGCCCGCCAATGTTGCGTCGCTGAGCGAAGGACCGGCCCTCCTGCCGTGTTGTACTGCGCCGCATGCCCACTCCCGCGACCGACCGTTGCGTCCGGACATGGCCGGGCCTAGCCTGCGAGATGCAGACTCCCCCGCCGCGGGCAGGGAGGCCTGCCCCCCGGGCCCGCTCTGGGCGGCCCGGCGTCACAGAAGGGGCACGGCAATGGCACGCAAGACTGTTGACTGCAGGACGATCCCCAACGAGGTCGGCTGCACGCTCGCCATCACGGGCGAGGAGGAGGAGCTTCTGGAGGCGGCCGTGGTGCACGCGGTCACCCGTCACCAGGACCACGACAGCGCCGAGTTGCGCAGCGCGATCCAGGCCTCGATGGTCGACGAGGTGGCCGCCTCCGCCTGAGGCGGCCACCGCTGGACGAGACCAGGGACCCCTTGCACCTCTAGGTAACACTGCGATACCTTGCAGCCCTAGGCATCGGAGGACGTCGTGAGGGTAGGCAAGGATCTGGTCGCGGCCGCCGCGACCCCGCTCGTGTTGGGAATACTCGCGGAGGGCGAGTCGTACGGCTACGCCATCCTCAAGCGGGTGGGCGAGCTCTCGGGAGGGGAACTCGCCTGGACGGAGGGCATGCTCTACCCGCTACTCCACCGGCTCGAGCGGCTCGGCTACGTCGAGGCGGGGTGGCGGACCTCGGACGAGGGCCGCCGTCGCAAGCACTACTGGCTCACACCGGACGGCCGTGCGGCGCTCGCCGAGCACAGCGCGCAGTGGCGCGTCGTCAGCGAGGCACTGCGGCAGATCTGGGCCGAGGCCGCCGCCCACCCAGGACACCTCGCGGCAGGAGGGGCCCTCGCATGAGCACGCCACAGACACCGGAGGGCATCGGGCCGGGCGTCGAGGAGCGCATCGCGTCCTGGCGCGGCTTCGTCGGGCGCCGGGCCGCGATCAGCACGGCGGATGTCGACGAACTCGAGGCGCACCTGCGCGACGAGATGGCCGAGCTTCAAGGCGTCGGGCTCTCCGGCAACGAGGCGTTCCTCGTCGCCGTCGGCCGCCTCGGCGAGGTGGATGCGCTCTCCCGCGAGTACGCCCAGGAACATTCGGACCGGCTGTGGAAGCAGCTCGTGGGATCGGCCGATTCGGCCGCTGAGGGGCGACGGGGGCTGGGGGTCGCGCTGGGCCTGGGTGTCGCGGCGGCGGTCGCGGTGAAGGTCCCTTCGCTCTTCGGCATCGGGCTGGAGGAGAACCCCGAGGTCTTCGTCAAGAACCTCCCCCTCCTCGTGCTGCCCTTCCTGGCCGGCTTCTTCGTGTGGCGCGCCGGGGTGGGACCGGGCCCACGGGCTCGCCTTTTCGCCCTCGTCGGTGTCGCGGTGGCCGTGTCGGCGCTGGTGCTCAACCTCTATCCGTTCGGCTCGCAGGCAGACACCGAGGTGCTGGCCATGCAGTCGGCCACCGAGATCCTGGCCGCCCTCCACCTCCCCGTGGCGCTCTGGCTGGTGCTGGGGGTGGCGCACGCGGGCGGCGACTGGCGCTCCGGGCGGGCGCGGATGGACTACGTGAGGTTCACGGGCGAGTGGTTCATCTACTACGTGCTGATCGGGCTCGGCGGAGGCGTGCTCCTGGGGCTCACCGCCGGGGTGTTCAGCTCCATCGGGGTCGACACCGAGACAGCACTCTTCTCCTGGATCCTGCCGTGCGGGGCGGCGGGGGCCGTGCTGGTGGCGGCGTGGCTGGTGGGTGCCAAGCAGGGGGTCATCGAGAACATGGCACCCGTGCTGACAAGGGTTTTCACCCCGCTGTTCGCCCTCATGCTGCTCGCCTTCGGGGTGACCGCCCTCTGGCAGGGCGACGCCCGCACCGTCGACCGCGAGCTGCTCATCGTGTTCGATCTGGTGCTCATCGTCGTGCTGGCACTCGTGCTCTACTCGGTGTCCGCCCGCGACCCCCTCGCGCCGGCCGGTGGGTTCGAGCGGCTCCAGGTGGTGCTGTTGGGCAGCGCGATCCTCGTCGACGGCTACGTGCTGGTGGCGATGCTGAGCCGGATCGGCGCGTTCGGGTTCAGCCCGAACAAGGTGGCGTCGCTGGGCCTGAACGCGCTCCTGCTGGTCAACCTCGTCGGCTCCGTGGTGATCCTCATCGGCTTCCTGCGCGGACGTCGCCCCTACGCCCACCTGGAACGCTGGCACACGGGCTACCTGCCGGTGTACCTGGCATGGGCGGCCTTCGTCGGGGTGGCGTTCGGCCCGATCTTCGCCTGGGCGTGAGCCCAGGAATGCCGGAGGTCAGGCGCCGGGCGCGGGGCCGAGGGACCGCAATCGCGCGGCCAACGCCGCGCCGCCCCCGACGAGGGCGAAGAACACGAGCAGCCCGAGGCCGGCCCACTCTGTGTCCAGCCCCGACACCAGCATGAGGCCCGGCCAGCGCGCACCCAGGTCAGTGGCCAGGCGCGCGAAGGTCAGCACCGACACGACGAGGGCGGCGGCGATGGACACAGCCGTGATCACCACGTTGTAGCGCGCGCGGGTCCTCTGCTGGGCCGTCGAGTACATCCGCAGCATGAGGTAGCCGTTGAGCGAGTCACCCATCGTCATCGCCGCCGCGAACAGCAGCGGCAGGGACATCAGGACCAGCGGAGGGGTCCCGATGGGCAGGCCTGCCGCCAGGACGAGCACGGCGACGGCGGAGGCGGTGTCGAAGCCCAGCCCGAACAGGAGCCCGAACGCGTAGACGTGCCGGGGCTCGCGGACCCGGGCAAGTGGCGCGGACAGCACCCGCGACAGGCCGCCCGACACTCCTGGCGCAGCCTCCCCCGATCCACGGAGGTCCCGCCACGCGCGCGCCAGCACCGGGACGTTGGACAGGGCGACGGCGGCGAGATAGGTCGCCGCGACTGTTGCGCCGATGAGGCTCAGCCAGTGGCGGGTGGCCGAGCCCTCGTCGATGGCGGAGCCGATCCACCCCCATCCGAGGATGGCCATCGCAGCGGCGGCGATCACCACCGTCGAGTGGCCCGCGGAGAACGCGAACCCCACGGCGGCCGAGCGGCGTCCCTCGGCGACGAACTTGCGAGTCGAGTTGTCGATCATGGCGATGTGGTCCGCGTCCAGTGCATGGCGGAGGCCGAGGGCATAGGCCACGACGGCGGAGGCCGCGAGGCCCGCCGCCCCCGTCGCGACGCCTACCCCCATCAGCATCAGGCCGGCGGCGTGCAGCGCGGCCACCGTGAGGATGGTTGCCCACCCTCCGGTGACTCCCCGCTCGCTCGCCGTATGGCTCACGCGTCACGTCCTTCGCACTGTCGTCGAGGGGCGCCCCCTGGCGGATCGGGCCGCTCCTCCGCGCCGACGAGTCTGCCACCGCCGCCGATGGACGTCCAGACCCGGGGGACGTCTCAGCGAGGAGTGGGCGGCGAACCTACCCGCGGGAGGAAGCCCGGAACAGGAGGACCGGTCCGATGAGCCCGTGGTTGCGGACATGGGTGGTCTGCATGCGTGGCTCGGCCCAGCCCTCGGAGTTGGCGAGGACGTCGGGCAGCGTGTCGTAGTAGCCGCGGGCCAGCAGCCGGTTGTTCAGCGAGCTGGAGGTCCTGACGGTGATGGTGTTGTCGCCTGGCCGTAGTTCCGAGGTGCGGATGAGGGGCTTGGATGTGTCGAAGCCGACCGCCGCCCCGCCGTTGACGCTCACCGAGCCCAGCCCGCCGCAGGTGGAGCCGAGGTCGAGCACGAAGGTGGCGCCCTGCTCCTCGGCGTCGATGCGGACGGTGGTGGTGTACTCCGCGACGCCGGACACGTCACCCCCGACGCCGGGGAGCTCCGCCCAGGGCAGCAGCGGCGTGGCTCCGACCTCGATCCGGGTGACGGCGCTCGTCGGCCGCACCTCCTCGGTCACGTAGCCGAGGCCACGGTCCTCGGTGACCAGCAGCATCGGGCCCTCATCCCAGCTCTCCACCGTGACGTCCCACTCGGTGAGCTCCGCCACGACATCCAGGACGGCCGGCTCCGAGGTCGTTGGCGAGGCGGACCGGTCGAGCGTGAGCAGGGCCGTCTCCCCAGGCGAGAGCCGGAGTGTCAGGACCGTGCGGTCGCCGTCGGTGCGGACGCCGTCGTGGAGACGCGACTGACCGGTCCACGGGTCGAGGCGGTGGCAGGCGCCCAGGCCGGGCAGGGCGATCTCGACCTCGACCGGCTCGCCGGTGTCGTAGAGGAAGTGGTAGGCGTACAGGTGGAGGAGGTCGCCGTCCTCCCGCAGATGGGTGAGCACGCTGCGGTTCTCGCGGTTGAACTCGGCGCGGCCCGTGACGCCGAGGCGCCGCAGCGCGCCGACCGTGCCGGACGGGTCGTCGACCCGCGCCACCGTCGGCTGCTCGAGGAGATCGGCGACGGTGGCGGCAAGCTCCGCGTCACGCGCATCGAGGCCCTGGGTGCGGGACGCGGCCGACGCGTGGGTCCGGTAGCGCCGCCACTGCAGGTCCACCAGCTCGCGCGAGCCGTCCACGAGCAGCACCTTCAGCCCCGCGCGTGCCCAGTCGAGCAGCCGGCGGGCGACGTCGGGGGCGAGGCCGTCCTGGTAGACGATCAGCGCCTGGTAGCCGGGCCCCGACGGCTGGACCAGCCCATCGGCGTAGCTGACGTCGTCGCGCAGCAGCAGGGCGCCGTCGAGGAACTCGTAGGTCCAGCCGGCGTCCTGCATGCCCAGGTCCGCCCACCAGTGGTTCTGGCGGTTGCGCATCCACCAGGTGCCGTAGGCCACCTCGTCGGCCACCCGGTTGCCGTCGTCGTCGACGAACCGCATGCCCGACACGTTGTCGGTGAAGTGGTCGGTGCGCAGGATGCCCACGTCGATCCGGGGAAGACCCTGGCGGAGCACGAACTGGTAGCGGGCCAGCGCCGTCGTCCACAGGGGGTAGAACTCGGCGCCCGGCTGGCGGGTGTCGAAGCGTTCGGAGAACTCCCGCCACATGCCCTCGTGGCCGGGCCACTGCGTGGTGCCCGGCGCCCCGGCCGGGCTGGCCCAGCCGTGCAGCACCGTCCTGGTGATCCCGGCCGCCAGCTGGGTGGCGATGATCTGGTCGTAGAAGCGGTGGTCGAGCATGTAGTTGCGGGTGGTCGCCCCGGTCTCGGAGCTGTACTGCTTCCCGAACAGGTGCGCCGGGCCGGCCATCAGCCGGTAGGCGTCGATCTGGGCCCCGAACTCCAGCGACTCGGTCTCGATGCCGTCCACCTCGGGCCCGGGCCGGGTCAGTTCGAACGGAAGCCCGTAGCTGATCTCGGCCCTCAACCCCATCCCGTTGGCGTGCAGGAACGCCGCGAACGGCCTCAGCATGTTCTCGATGTAGAGGTCGGTGAGCGTGCGGACGTAGTCGAACCGCACCTTGTCGACCTGCGCTGCGTGCCCGGCGTCGGGCTCGTTGTGGTACACGGTCTGCGCCGCCATCAGCGCGACGTCGCGGGTGAGGAAGGGCAGCCAGCCCGTGATGTCGTACCCGCGCCTGGCGCGGAACTCCGCCGCGACCGTCCGGCCCCAGAACAGTCCGCCGGCGCCGTAGGTCGACAGCTCCATGGAGTCCATGTACATCTGCACCCGGGGGTTGGCCGCGATCTGCGCCCGCAACTCCGGGGTGAGCACCACCTGGTCCCAATAGTCGATGACGGCCGCCGCGCCGTCGGGGTCGAGGTAGTTGACGGTGTAGTTGACGCTCGCCGAGGGCGAGGCGGTCTGCCCCGTGCCGTGGGTCCAGTAGGCGAACAGCCGCCACTCACCCTCGGGTGCGGTCCACTCCAGCTCTCCGTCCACGACGTCGCCGGTCAGGTCCACCACCGAGTTGACGTCCAGCGTCGCGCCCCGCTCGGTCGCGCCCGTCGCCCGGGCCGCGACCACGGCCACCAGCGACTGGCCGGAGACCTGCCCGCGGTGGCCGAGGACGGACGGGCTGTACGCCTCGAGGTCGACGGGGCGCACCGCACCGGTGCGCAGCGCTCCGCCGTCGAGCCGTTCGATCGTGACGTTCAGCTCCTTGGCCGCCGCGGGGCTCTCCGGGGTGATGGTCGGCAGGTTCGCGTTGGCCCAGTTGGTCCCCGAGGTGAAGCTGACGGCCATGCCGCGCTTCGTGGTCTCCTCCACCACCACCTGCGAGTCGTGCACCCACTCCTCCGAGCCCCAGCCGTACCGCGAATGGTCCACGCCCGCCTCGTCCATGGCCAGGAACTCCATGCCACCGAAGCCGAGCCGATGGGCCGACTCGATCTCAGCCCTGAGCGTCTGGTCCGTGTGCAGCCCTTCCGCGAGCCACCACCGCACCTCGGGGCGGTACTCGATCGACGGGGCGGCGAACGCTTCGGTCAGCTCGGAGAAGTCCACGGTGTCTCACTTCGGGTCGGCCCGGCGTGCGGTGTCGGGCGGGTGGAGCCAGGGTCGGACCGCCCGGTCCGCGGGGGTGAGCCCACACGCAACTGCACGGTCGTCTACCGGCCACGATATTGCGCCCCCGTCGGCGCCGGGAGGCTCTGCTGGGGCACCCCAGTGGCGTCTGCGGGGGCCCGAAACTCAGCCGCTGCGCAGCGGTGACCTCACGACATCTCCCCGGACGCGCGGAGTGATCCCTCAGGATCAAGGGCTGCCCGCGCCCCAGCGTCGCTAGCCGGTGCTTCTCAGCCCTTGGGGGCAGTCAGGTACTGGACTGCGGCGCCCACGTCCTCCGGCGATTCCACCGTCGCGGTCTCCAGGGTGGCGGCCACCTGCAGTGCAGTCCCGTCATCCAGGTCGAAGCGGAGCTTCATCTTGAGCCGGCCCGTCACGTCACCGCCGGAGATGCGCGCCGCGTCCCACCACAGCGACCCGGGCAACGATCGTCCGGCCCTGAGACCCTCGGCGGCGGCCTGGTAAAGACGCGGATGCTGGTGCTTCTCGGAGAACCGGTCCTTGTCCTCCTTCACGGTCGCCTTGTCGAGCTGAGGGAGCGCCAGGACTCCGGTGGTCCAGAGGTGCACGTCGCGTCGGCCGTCCCACGGGCCGGTCATGTGGCTCGCCGCGGACAGCCACCGCTCCACGCCACCGCCGGACTCCGTGCGCGCGCTCATCACGTCGACGCCGAGCTCGGCGAGCCAACCCCGCAGCGCCGCACTGTCCCCATCGTCGATCGCGGCTCCGATCCGCTCGTCGAGCTCGAGGCTGGAGCCGTCGAGGGCGACGACTTCGGCCGGGCCGCTCCACGAGGGCTGAACCCGGGCGGCCCCGACCGCCAGCAGGGCGCTGACGACAGGATTCCACACCGAAGCGATCGTGGCCTCGCGGGCGTCCGGGTCTGCGCCCCCCACGCGCCGCACGATGCCACCGTCGGCAGGATCGTCGATGAGGCGCAGCACGTTGTCCAAGCCCCCGTCGCCCAGCTTCAGCGAGCGCAGCGAGGCCCCGAACTCGTCAGCGCCGGCGCCCGCGCCGTTGCGGATCCCTGCGGTGATCACCTCGTCCCACGATCCGAGAGGACGGTCCTGGGCCAGCAGTCGGCCCTCCGCGGAGTCCAGCCAGGCCGAACCACCGGAGAGCAGGTCAGTGGCGGGGCGGCCTGCATCTGCGCCGGTGGTGGCCGATGCGCCAGTGACGGCAGATGCTTCGAGACGCGCGATGCGCTCGCGCAGTGGCGGATGGCTGTCGGTGGCACTCGGCCGCTGCTCGGCGATGATGGTCTCGACCGCATCGTCGATCTCTGTTCTGTTGGCGTCGATGACCCTCCGGACGGCCTCACCCAGCGGCGCACGGCGTCCAGCAAGCTCGAACAGCGGGACGTAGTTGTCGAGCGTCTGCTCCCACGCCAGTTCTGCCGCAACCAGGGTGCGGAACGACTCCGCAGCGGCCCTGGGGCCGGCGGCCCGCACCGAGAGGTCGTCGGCGCGCAGTTCGGCGGCCCGCGAGGACGGCCCGGCGGCCAGCGCGTAGAGCCCTGCGTATGCGGTGAAGAACCATCGCCACAGGACACCTGCGCGAGCGCGCACCTGCTCCATGAACGCGAGACGGCGCAGGTCGCGGGCGGCGTCGGCGGTGTCCCCGCCAGCGAAGTGGCCGAGCTCGTGGGCGAGCACTGAGCGCAGCTGCCCGACGGTGAACGTGGCCAGCAGTGGTAAGCCGATCTCAAGCTCGCGGTGTCCACCGACCTCAGCGACGCCGGCGTTCACCTCGGGGACGATCACGATGCGCGCCGGCGGCTCGGTCTGGGCCTCGACCGCCAGCCGGTTCACCTCGGCCCACAGAGCCGGGTGTTCGGCGGGGATGACCTCGATGCCTTCGGCCGGTTCGGCCTGGTGGCGCAGGGCCGCCCACGCCCCGAACCCGATGGCGACGGCGAGAGGCAGCGCGACCCACTGGATCAGCACCCGCACCGCTACCCCGTCGAAGAGCTGCGCGCCGACGGCGACGATGCCGAGCACCACCCCCACGAGTAGGGCCACGGCCACGACAGGGAACAGCCACAACACCAGGGTGGGCGCTAGACGATTGTGCTTCACGAGGGCACAGTGTCGTCGCCGTCTGACGGCGCGTCAACGTGGGGCGCGCCTGAGGCCCGCGGTTCGGCCCCGGACTCTGCCGTCACGGGCTTTGACTTCAAGTACTTGAAGTTCTTAGGGTCGTTGACATGAGCGCACCAGCCCTCCAGCAGCAGTACACCATCAAAGAGGCGGCGGCCCTGACCGGGCTGCCGGCCAGCACGCTGCGCTACTACGAGTCGATCGGCGTGATCTCCCCCGTCGCCCGTGGCATGAGCAGCGGACACCGCGTCTACGACGAGACGGACCTCGACCAGCTCATGGGCGTGGCCTGCCTCGCCGCGACCGGGATGTCCGTCGCGGACATGCGCGCCTACGTCGCCAACAACCGGCTCGGCCCGGACGCGGCGGCCGACCAGATCGCGCTGCTCACCGGGCAGCAGCGTCGGCTCGAGGTCGAGGCCGAACTCCTGGCCGTGCGGCAGCGGTACGTCGCGCTGAAGATCGACTATTGGCGCGCCGTCGAGGACGGCGACGCGACCCGTGCCGATGCCATCTCGGCCGAAGCCCGGGCGCTCGCCGACGAACTCAAGCGCTCTAGCAAGCCCTAGACCCCCCTCGCGCCGACAGGCGCCCTCTCTTGGCCCACCACCATCCCGGGGCGGCGCAAGCCTGCCCTCGGACAACCAGAAGGAACTCCACCTATGCTCGTCAACGCCTACGCGGCCCCTGCCGCCGGTCTCCCCCTCGCACCCCTCACCATCGAACGCCGAGCGGTCGGACCCAACGACGTCCTCATCCGCATCGAGTACGCCGGCATCTGCCACTCCGACATCCACACCGTCAACGGCGACTGGGGACCCCAGCCCTTCCCCGTCGTCCCGGGCCACGAGATCGTCGGCATCGTCACCGAGGTGGGGACCGATGTCACCGGACACCAGGTGGGAGACCGGGTCGGTGTCGGGTGCATGGTCAACTCGTGCCGCGAATGCGTCAACTGTCTCCGCAGCGACGAGCAGTACTGCCTGGCCGGGATGGTCGGGACCTACGCGGCAACCGACAGTGACGGCACCACCACCCAGGGCGGCTACTCCACCCATGTGGTCGTCGACGCCGACTTCGCCCTACGCGTTCCCGCGGGCCTGGACCCCGCCGCCGCGGCGCCGCTTCTGTGCGCCGGCATCACGACCTACGCGCCGCTGCGCCGCTGGGGCGCGGGGCCCGGGCGGAAGGTGGCCGTCGTCGGACTCGGTGGCCTCGGCCACATGGCCGTCAAGCTCGCGCACGCCATGGGCGCCGACGTCACGGTGCTCTCGCAGACGATGAGGAAGCACGACGACGCCCGCCGCCTCGGCGCCGACCACTTCCATGCGACCTCCGACCCGTCGACCTTCGGTGAGCTGGCCGGGCGGTTCGATCTCATCATCAACACCGTCAGCGCCGCGATCGACCTCGACGCCTATCTCGGGCTCCTCGCCGTCGACGGGACGCTGGTCAACGTCGGAGCCCCGGCGGAGCCGCTGAGCGTCAACGTGTTCTCCCTCATCGGCGCGCGGCGGAACTTCGCCGGATCCATGATCGGCGGCCTCGCCCTCACCCAGGAGATGCTCGACTTCTGCGCGGACCACGGCATCGGTGCGGACGTCGAGATCATCGCCGCCGACCAGGTGAACGAGGCCTACGAGCGCGTCCTGAGCTCCGACGTGCGCTACCGCTTCGTCATCGACGCGTCCACCCTCTGACGCGACGCCCTGGCAGACGACGTGGTGACACTGTCATGAGAAGGCCGGACCCCCGCCTGGCCCGCTCTCGGTGGAGGGCCGGCCGGGGGGAGGCGATCCGGCTCCCGGGCACGTGGGGTACTCGGGCCCGGCCAGGACCTGGTCCTCTACTACGGAGATCCGGCCCCCCTTTCGGCATTGCGCTCCCGGGCCACCTGGACGGCGACGGGGCGAAGCGGAAATCGGCGACGGACGGCCCCGTGACGGCAGTGGTGGACGTAGCGTGAACGCCATGCAACTGGAGGACTTCCTGACCTACGTCGCGACCGGAGCAACCATCGCGAGCGGCTCGGACTACCACGCGTTCATGCACGATGCCTCACAGGAGGCGCTGCGAATCACAGCCGAACTGAACTCTTCGTACCGCCCGCCCGACGAGGTCCGCAGCCTGCTGAGCCGGCTCACCGGGCGGCAGATCGACGAGTCGACCACCGTCTTCCCCCCGTTCTACAGCGAGTTCGGCCGCAACCTCGTTCTGGGCCGGCGGGTCTTCATCAACATGGGCTGCCGCTTCCAGGACACCGGCGGCATCGCGATCGGCGACGACACCCTCATCGGTCACGGATGCACGCTCACCACGCTCAACCACGAGGTCGATCCGGACCGTCGCGGGGACATGACACCGGCCGCCGTGGTGATCGGCCGGAAGGTCTGGCTGGGGGCGGGCGTCACCGTCGTGCCGGGGGTCACCATCGGCGACGGCGCGATCGTGGGAGCGGGCGCCGTCGTCACCCGCGACGTGCCGGCTGACGCGATCGTCGCGGGTGTCCCCGCGCGCCTGATCCGGATGACGGGCTTCCAGGCCACTTGACGAGCAGCCGAGCACACACAGCAGGCCTGAGAGAGTCTGGATCGGATCAGCGCCGAAAAGTATGGGCATCGCCTCCCACCCCTCCCTGGTCATGATTTCGGATGGCTCAAAATCATCACCCACTCGGCGCACGTGCAGGTCCTCATAAGCCAGAGATGCCTGGTGGTAGACGGCTTGGGCCCCTGCCCTTGCCACGCTCAAGATTGCACACCGAAAGCGCTCATGTTTGCTTGGTGCGGCTGTTCGCGTTTGGGTAGTACATAACGTCACGTCTGCTGGGTTGGGTGATGGTCCTCGAGTCGCACCCGAAGCCGGCACACACGCCACTGTCGCCCACCCGATCACGACCGTGACACCACACGGCCACCCCGGCACCCCGGCACCCCGGCACCCCGGCACCCCGGCACCCCGGCACCCCGGCAGCAGATTGGACCCGAGGCTTACGACCGAGCAAGCGGTCCCGAAGGCGCCAGCGCCGGATGCACAAACGGTCTTGAAGACTCTGCCATCAGCAATCCTATGGGTTGCACTAGCTAAGCTGGCGAATGCGCTGTTCTGGAGGCGCCCCCAACATCCCGCTTTACCAGTGACATCAGTCTCGTTGATGGGGTCGTTGAGGTAGGCGTAGGGGGTGTCGTTGCCGCCGGTTAGTTAGCACTGCACTTCGGACTTGGTCTTCGCGACTACCTCATCCAGCGACCCGAATATGGCTGTGTCCGACTGAAAAGTAAACCCACTCCCGGGAGGGAGATCAGCCCAGGGAACGATCAGGCCGGTGACCCCATCTCCGTAGTTCAGAGTGATGGAGGCCCAGGTGCCCTCGCGAGCCCCGGGACCCGCGGAGTATCCAGGCTGGGCGTCAGAGAGCTCGATCATGCTGTTGGAGCTCCCCTCGGGAGGGGTGAACGACCCCAATATCTCTCCAGTTGGATCATAGTTGCCGTCGACTCGTTCCACGACGACCTGGGGCAACGGGTCCCCACAAGCATCACTGAGCGACCGCACTCCGTTCTCATCAACATAGAAGACATGTGGCGAATTCAGATCTCTGCACCCAGACAATGCAAGCGCCAGAAGGACCAGCAATCCGAGGAGGAAGCCTCTGTACGTGCGTGGGGACATCATGGACACCAGTACTTTCCAGCCGCGAGGACCGCCGCGATCTCGAATCTGTTCTTGCACCCACTGCTTCTTGGGTTCGTTCGGGCCCAAACCCCGGTCGGTGGCCAGTTGCGCATCGGTGAGACAAACGCCGAACATCACTCCGCCTCGACGATAGTAACCTCGATGCCTGACTCTAGCTCAGAATGGAGGTACACAGTGAACTCCTCTTCACCCAACCGGCATGCGGCCTCTTCGGCCTCCGCGCGACATCTATCAGAAAGACGGGACATCAGTTCCTCCCAGGGGATCTGCAACTCGAGAGTGGCGTTGAGTCGATCCCCGGACTCACAATCTGGCGTACTCAGGTATCCCATTTGCCCAGGGGATGTCTGCAACAGCTCCACGATCGCGGCGTTCATCCGCGAACGACCCAAGGAAGAACATGTTGCGTCCTGAATGCAGCCCGTGAGCAAACCTCCTCCGAGAACGACTGCCAGCCCGACTAGAAGACCTTTCCGCATGACTGAACGCACGTGAACTTCCCTTCCATAAACAGTCGTTCCGCCGTCTTCCTGAGGCTCGGCATGTACGAATACGCTCCGGAAATGGCGACCCTGCGGTTCCCATACTTGTTCTTCATCCAGGTGAGCGTGAAGGCATTGTTTGCCCTGTCTCTGCGACTGTCAGCCCTATTCTCAGCGAAAATTCGCAGCCTGAATTCTTGCGCCGCCGCGATACTCCTAGCATGATCGCGCCCCACCATCAGAGACAGCCCCGCGACCCACAAGAAGTGCCTAATTGCGTTCCGCGTCCCGGTTACTGTACTTCTTTGTGAGGTTGAGAGCATGAACAGTAACGAGCGCAACCATAGAACATCCAAACTTTCCAGCTGCTTGACAAGCCAAGGCCGATAGGGCCTGCCTGGCGACCCAATTCTTGCGCGACCCAGTGATCAACGCCACCGACACCGCCAACCACAACCCGCGCACCCACCCAGCAGCCACCGCGGCACTCCCCCAACCCGACGCACCCTCGCGCCGACCACACCGCACCCCCAACGAGAACGACAAGCCGTAGTATCACAGGTGCCCCGGGTCACCTGCAGCCTCGACCAATGAGAGTCACTGGCCGAAAGTCACACCCGAAGCCGGCACACACGCCACCGTCGCCCACCCGATCACGACCGTGGCACCACACGGCCAGACACCCGGCCACCGCGGCACCTGTCCACATCCACACACCCCAGAAACCAGACAAGCGGCAAGCGGTCCTCGCCATCAGGCATCACCACCGTGGGGAACCCGTGGGGAACGAGCCCCACCACCAGGCAAGAAGCCCGTCCTCGACGGCAAACGGGCCCTCGCCCCCGGGCATCACCCGTTGCCAAGGCGAACCAGCCCCAGAAACAGAGAATCGGCGAGAGGTTTACACCTCTCGCCGATTCACGTATTTGCCCTAGTCAGGGGCGCTCTTGTGCGCGAAAGAGGAGTTGAAGCTCTCTTCCATCAGCCGATAATGACCCCCTGACAAGGACTTATGAAGATTGATTGCCACTTCGTCACCTTGCCGTGGGGAATGCGTGGGGAGTTGAGCAGAGCCGCCACTGTGCGCGTTGCGGTCAACGGCAATCCCGAGATTGGCGCAGAACTGCAGCGTCTCGGCGCCATCGAGCGGGACAGGCGGAAGAGTAGCAACCGTGCAGCCGGCACGGGAGCTCGGCATCTGGGTGGGCGCCGTCACCCGTTGAGCCGGACGACGCGGACGGCGATCTCGACCAGGCTCCGAGCGCGACGGACGAGCGCCTCAGCCTTCACAGCAGACATGAGGCTGACGCCGTACTCAACGTCAGCCTTGTTCGACACCAGTTCGCGGAGCCCCTTCTCGGCACCGGCCGCGTCCGGTCGCTGCCCCAGTGCCCGACGAAGCTCCTTCGCGGCAAGCGCGTGGTCCTTGCCCTTCACCGTCGCACCGGTGAGCTGAGTGACGATGGCGTCCTTGGCGCAGATGCCCGCATGGATGGCATCCCCTGCAGCAACGGTGTATCGCTCTGCACTCAGATTCGCCTCCGCGGAGGCCAAGTACTCCTCGGCCTTCCTCAGGAAGCTTCGTGCGTGATTGCGGTATTCGAGCGTCGCCATCACGCCACGCCAACCGTCGCCTGCGGGAGCGACCCGAGCAGAGCCACCCCGTCAGCGACGATCTGGGCGACGACCGGCTCCTCGCCGCTGCCCGCGAGCCGCCCGAACTCCTCCGGAGTGAACACCAACACATCACAGTCGTTGCCCAGCCGAGCGCGGACCGCGTCTTCCAGTTC
This sequence comes from Tessaracoccus yangjingae, assembly GCF_055326235.1. Taxonomy (NCBI): domain Bacteria; kingdom Bacillati; phylum Actinomycetota; class Actinomycetes; order Propionibacteriales; family Propionibacteriaceae; genus Tessaracoccus; species Tessaracoccus yangjingae. The sequence goes on from NZ_JBUZNN010000011.1 coordinate 36,844, forward strand.
CGTCCGACCCTGCCAGTCCGAGGGTGCAACGACGGCCAGGTCGACATCGCTCTCGGCTGATGCCTCCCCCCGTGCCACCGACCCGAACAGAACCACCGCATCGACACTCGACCCGACCACAGCCCGGACCGCCTCCCGCAGCGCCGCAATCGGATCGAGCAGGACGCGCAAAGGCTGGATGGCGTAGTGGTCCTCGTTGATCGTGTGAACCATTGCGCGACCCACGGCACGGCTCTCCACCACACCGAGATCGGCGAGGGAGGCCAGCGCCTGCTGAACCGACCACAGGCTGCACTGATCGCGGACCAGCCCATGCACCTGCCGCCCGGTCAGCGGAACAGCCGTACGCAGCAACACGGCCAACACCGCCCCGCTCGCACCCGTGATCAAGCCCCCGAACGCAGCCTCAAATCTCATATGACTAGTCTAGCCGTCACATGACTGTCACACCAGTCATTCGGGTCCTAAACTTGGTTGGCGCATCCGTGTCAGTCAACTGACCTCCGCTGGACCCAACCGCGCGACCGGGATCAGCATCCAGCAGCCGGCCAAGACCCTGCGCCGCTACCGCACCATCGACACCGTCCAGGGCGAGCTGATCGTCAGCGCACACACAAACCCAGAGACGGCCCGCTGGCGATCCCTCCACAGCCTCCGGAGACCGGGATTCCCCGTGGGGAACCAGCCCCACCAACCCGCAGGAGACCCCCGACAGCCACCCGGGCCACTCCACCGGCATCTGCCCTTGCCACAAGCAGAGCCAGCCCCAGAACAGAGAGTCGGCGAGAGGTTCGCACCTCTGGCCGACTCCCTGTATTTGCCCTAGTCAGAGGCATATTTGTGCGCGAGAGAGGAGCTGAGGCTATCTTCTGTCAGCCGATAGTGACCCCCTGACAAGGACTTATGGAGATTGATTGCCACTTCGTCACCTTGCCGTGGGGAATGGTTCTGAACGTCAGACGCGCGCGGAACACGCGTCCAGGCTGCCTTCAGCCAGGCTGACGGCCGCCGAGCGTCGCAGCCCGCACCCACCCGGCGGCGTTCCCCGCAGGGCGGCCAGCAGAGCCGCGCCGTCGAGGCAGGTTCGGGAAGATTCCCTGGAGGGCGTCCGCGATCCTTCGTGCAACCACGCTCGTGACTGCGACAGACTTCCGTGCACGATAACTCTTCCATAGCCTCGGCGATCGCGCAGGACGGCGTGCCCGCGTGCACGCTGTACGCCTTGGACATGGGCGCGCTGGAGCCACCATCCCGTCCTGGCGGTGAGGAGGCGCGGCATCGGTGCATGGGTCTCCTTGCGGCGGCGAGCGAACACGACCTCCCTCCTAACGGGTGTCGCGTCTTCCGCGGTGACGTTGACGCGCGGCCACCGTCGACGGCGCCGCGCTCTACGGCACCGGCACGGCGGACAGGTGACTCGACCCAAGGCCCCCGTACCCAACGTGACGCGCCTGCTCGAACGCCTCGGCTTCGGAGTCATCGCCCACCTCGACGGCGACAAACTCCCCGACGACCCGAAGCACGCAGGATTCTCGATCCCCACCGTCGAACCTGACTCCCACAAGTACTCCTGATCGGCCGGATCTGGTGCCAGATCGTGGCGCTGGCGAGCGAGTTGCAGGCCTGGACCGGGATGCTCGCCATGGCCGGCCACGACGCACGCCGCTGGGAATCCCAACGCCTGCGCTACCGCCTTTACAGCATCCCCGCCACCCTGGCCCGCCGCGCCAGACGAACCGTCCTCCACCTGGCCAACCAGTCACCCTGGGCAGCCCTCATGATCGACGCCGTCACACGACTCCAGGACCTGCCCGCGCCCGCGACCTGACCCCCGGCTCTCCGACCGTTCAACCCTGACCACGGAAAGCCCCTTTCGGCCTGGAAACCCTCCCCACGCGAGCGACACGCGGCGCCTTGTCACACCCACCGGCAACAATCAGACCAACCTCGACGCCACAGGCGCCGACCAGCCCCTCACAGGGCGGCCATGAAAGATCGAGGCTATTCATTCTCATCGTGCATTTCGAGCGCCGAAAGGTCCCAAGACAGCGAGTGTCTCGGCGTCTCCAGATCATCCTTCAATCGACTCACAAACTCCAAATGGCGTGAAGCACGCAACTGTCCGAGCATAGGCAGGAACGTCGAGGTTCCATCTCTCAAATAGACCCGGATAAACCCTCCAACCCCATTCCACACACTAGCGTCTACTAGCCCGAAAGCAACGACTTCATCTCGATGGAAGAAGCGAGTGCCAACAATACCTCGATAGATCCATCCCTCTCGATCTTGACAAGCGACAACACCTACCCAACCCGTTCGAGCGACCGCCACCAACCACACTGCTATCCAAAGGCCGGAACCCGCGACATCGTCTATGGCCGTGAGAACCGCAGTCGAAAGGCCGATCATCGGGAACAACACAATTTGCAGGCGTGCAAATCGTGGCAGATTGCCCCGCTTGAATGCCGCGCGCATTTCACCAACTGCCTTTCACCGTCTACGACCCGCATAGTTGTATACAACCCGTATGCACCGAACTTGGACGACACATAAACGTTCACCCCCCGCCGGACACCACTCGACTGCGGAGCCGGAAACGCCCGACTCGCACGGAGCGCGCTACCCCGCAACCCTGCTCCTCGCCTTGCAAGGTGCCCGACAGCATTGGAGGCGACAACGCCAGACTTGGCCAATCCGCGTGCGACGACCCCGCCCACCGCAAATCCAGCGAGCCCCAGAGCGGCGGTCTTCCCAGCCTCTCCCCAGCGCCCCTGGACTGCGTACGCGGCCGTGTAGACCACTCCACAAGCGGCGGCGATAGCACCCCAGCTGAAACCACACGCCGTACTTAGCACCTTGCCAACGCTACTGTTCGTCAGCCATCGAGCGCCGACAAGCCGTAGTATCACAGGTGCCCCGGGTCACCTGCAGCCTCGGCGAAGGAAAGTCTGGCCGAAAGTCACACCCGAAGCCCGCGCACACGCCACCGTTGCCCACCCGATCACGAGCGTGGCACCACACGGCCAGACACCCGGCCACCGCGGCACCTGTCAGCGGACAAACAAACCTCAGAGACGGCACGCTGGCGAACCCTCCACAGCCTCCGGAGACCCTGATCCCCATGGGGAACCCCTGGGGAATCAGCCCCACCAACCCGGCACGAGACCCCTCTCCCGACAGTCCCCCGGACCACTCCACCCCGGCATCGCCGCTTGCCACGAGAGAATCCAACCCCAGAAACAGAGAATCGGCGAGAGGTTTTCACCTCCCGCCGATTTCCTGTATTTGCCCTAGTCAGAGGCACTTTTGTGCGCGAGAGAGGAGTTGAAGCTCTCTTCTTTCAGCCGATGATGACCCCCTGACAAGGCTCTATGCGGATCGATTGGCACTTGTTCACCTTGCCGTGGGGAATGCGTGGGGAATGATTCTGAACCCCAGACGCGCGGGGAACACGCGTCCAAGGCTGCACCTCAGCATAGGCGGACACGGGCGGGTCGCTGACGAGTTCGCGGTTCATCGCAGGGCCCCCAGCAGGTCGTTGCAGAGGGCGGCGAACGCGGGAGCGACCGTGGCGTCGCCTCCTGCGGCGGATGCTGCGAGGAGCGCGATCCGGCCCCGGGGTGAGGTCGCGTGCAGGCGCAGGATCTCCACTGCTTCGTCGGCGACGGCGGCCGCGTTGGGTTCGCCCCGGTGTGTCCTCAGTCCGAGCACGAGGTCGGCGGTGTCGACTGCCTGGAGCAGGCGGAAGGCGTCGAGGGCGTCCTTCTCCTTGAGTCGATCCGGCTGCCGGTCGGACTGCCCGAGCCGTTCGCTGATCTTGATGAGCTTGGCCACCAGGAGGGCGGCCGGGCCGGCGACGGCCAAATCGAACATGCGGGTATCAGTGGGTTCCAGAGCCCCGATGGTGACGCGTGCGTGGTCGACCAGGGCCGGCTCGAGTCCGCGGGCGATCCGGGCGGTCAGACGGTCGTGGGGCGCGAGCCGTGCGGCACGCGCCGACGCCTTCGCGGTGCCTGCTTGATGCGGGACGACCATGAGGTCGACGGCGACGTCGCTGGCTGCGACCCAATGGCCGGGGTTGGGGCCGGGAACGAAGCCCGCCCGGCGCAGGACCGCGCCGATCTCGGGAACGTCAGCAAGGCTGTGGGTGTTGATCGCGAGGTCGGCGTCGGTGGTCATCAGCGGCACGTTGAGATCCGTCTCGCCGGTGTGGTGGTAGACGGCCTGGGCACCGACCAGGATCAGGCTCGGGAGATGGTCGGTCAGCGCCTCCAAGGCGTCGAGCAGGACGCGTCGGGCCGCGACATACTCGGGGGCGACGGCGTCCACGTCATTCCTTCCACGACGGATCAGTCGCGGCGAGGGCGTCCATCAACTGCTCAGCCTCGGCGTCCGAACGGCTGGGCAGGGTCAGCAGGTCCGCCACCACCAGCGCTGTGGGCGCAAGGGCGACAGGCTCACCGGCGGCGGGGAGGATCCGGCCATCCTGGGGGGCGGCGATGACCACGTTCGCGGTCGCCGCGTCGGCCTCCACCAAGCCAAGCTGCTCGGCCAGCCGGCGGGGCGACGCCGCGTACAGGGCGAGCAGTCTCAGCGGGACCACCGACGTCTTCTCAGCTGGCAGCAGCCGACGTGCCGCGGTCGAGCCCGTGATCGCCACCCCCTCTTGCTCAGTGACCCGGTCGGTGACCTGGGCCAGCCCTCGAGGCGCCAGCCAGTACCCCACGCCCGCGTTGGTCGTGGCATACCCGTAGTCCTGCACCCAGCGCCGCACAAGGGACCGACGCCGCACGTTCGTCACGGCACCGCGCGCGTCCCGATCCACAATCCCCTCCGTCGTCAGCGTGGTGAGCAGCTTCGACACCGACCCGGGAGACGCCTGCGCCGCACTCGCCAACTCCCGCACCCCGACCGGCACCTCAACAGCCGACAGCGCGCGAATCACACGGCTGGTAGCCACCCCGTTCAACCGGACCACCGCAGTCGACTCCGGCGTACGAGGAGAGCGCTGCGCACCCTCACCCGTGAGCAGGATCAACGGGTCGTCCGAGACCAGACGGACCCAGCCCGTCGCGTCCACGTAACTGATCCCGGCCTCGGCCAGGGCACGGCGAGTGGCCGGCCCGATGTAATCCGAGACGAACAAGGCTGGGAGGCCCGTCTCCCGCTGACGGTCCCGAAGGGCTGTCACCGTAGCGGCGAGCGAGACTCCCGCCCGCTTGATCTCCAGGCTGTAGGAGACGCCGGACCCGGCTGGCCCCCGCAGCACCAACGCGTCTCGGGCATCGCCGACGTTCAGGTCGGCTGTCCACCCGCGCGGCAGCAGCTCCCTGACCCGACGTGTGACGTCTTCGCACAGAAGGAGCGATTCCGGTCGAGTTCCGTTTCTCATGGTACGAAACAGTCTATTACCAGAAACAGTGAGGGCAAGAGTCCAGCTGCCCTCAGGGGGCGGGTGCTGCCGGAGCAGTGTCGCGGTCGAGGTCGCGCTCGGTATCATGGCCGGTTCCTGCTCCCGCTCTGCATCGCAGCCCCCTGTCCGGTCACACGCCTCGCTCTCATAACGGGCCTCCCCAGTGCTCGGGGGACAGCCCTCCCGCAGCCTGACCTGAGTCCGAACCGATTTGGAGCAGACACGGGCAGCGCCGGACTGTGGGTTGTCGACAAGTGGGTTCGGTGACGGACCCATGTCCTGAGCGAGGCTCCTTTGCCCCCGCCTGACACTGTGGCATTAGGGACCTCAGCGCCCGCGGCCAGGGGCAACTGCCAGACTGCCCCGTCGGTCCCATCTACCCTTGGGTCCGGTGCCCCTCGCCACCGGAGAGTGTCAGCTGGTCGCGGTGGTGGTCGTAGTGCCTGGGTGCCCACTGGAGCACGTCGGCGCGCGTCATCCATGCGGTGAAGTAGGGATCCCAATTCTCAGGGACGGCCATCCCGACCTGCAGTTCGTCATCGGTCGCTCGGCGGGCCCAGTCGACGAGCCATTCGGTGTCGAGGTTCATCCAGTGCTCGGCGCGACGTAGCCCGACGCGGACGCCGGCGACTGGTCCGGCCCAGTTGACCCAGTCGTAGGGCCGGGTCAGCGCCGTCAGGGCACGCGCGTAGCCGGTCGAGGCCCGGCGTGGCAGCCGTCCGAATCCTCCGAACAGTGGGATGAACACCCGCGCGAGGTGCTGACCGAACCACAGGTGGAACAGGAGTTCGCGGTTGGTCCAGCGGGTCCCCCGCGTGGGTGCCAGCAGCTCTTCGGGGGTGGCGTCCCCGATGAGGCGCGAGTAGTCGTCGCGGACCCGTTCAAGCTCGGACACGATGTCGTCAGCGGCTGGCATCCATCCAGTGTGCGCCCCCGCCTCGGACCCTCGCCGTCACAGGTTGAGCGATGTCAGAAGGCTGCGGACGCGTCGTTCGATGTCGTCGCGGATGGGTCGGACGGCGTCGAGGTCCTGGCCGTGGGGGTCGTCGAGTTCCCAGCTCTCGTAGCGCTTGCCCGGGAAGATGGGGCAGGCGTCGCCGCAGCCCATCGTGATGACGACGTCGGCGGCGCGGACGGTCTCATCGGTCCAGGGCTTGGGGAACTCGTGGGCGATGTCGATGCCGCGCTCAGCCATGGCCTGGATCGCGACGGGGTTGACCTCGGGCCCGGGCTCGGAGCCGCCGGACCAGGCGACCGCGTTGTCGCCGGCGAGCGCTTGGAAGAACCCGAGGGCCATCTGGGATCGTCCGGCGTTGTGGGTGCAGAGGAAGAGCACCACCGGCTTGCCGTCGTCGTGGAGTCCCTCGACGCGGGCGAGGGCATGGAGACGCTGCCTGGCGAAGCGTTCGGCGAGCAGTGGCAGGAACCTGGTGACGGTCGCCCGGCCGGCGAACTGGTCGAACGAGCTGTTGAGGAACCGCTCGATGGTCTCACGGCCGAAGAGGCCCGAGAACTCGTGAGCGAGCTGCGCGGCGGCCTGCTTGAGGGCGAGCCTGTCGTCGGGGCGGAGAGCCTCCCAGCTGCGTTCCTGGCCCGGGTGGATGGTCATGGTTGCACTCCTTCCAGGCTCGATGCGAGCCGGTCGATCCGGTGGGTGATGTCGTCGTAGGCGGCGTCGAAGGCATCGGGATCCTCGTTGCCCGCCGGGTCGGGGATGGACCAGTGGAGCACCGGACCATCCACGTCCTCGTAGGCGCGGTCACACACCGCGATGAGAAGTTCGTCGCCGGTGAGGACGTCGCGGGCGAGCTTGGGGGCGGCGTGCGTGAGGTCGAGCCCGTGGCGGCGCGCCACCGTGACCGCTCCCGGGTGCACTCGTCGGGCGGGGCGGGTTCCTGCCGAGACGGCGGGGATGTCGCTGATCGAGCGCCAGTAGGACTCCGCCAGCTGTGACCGGGCGGAGTTCTGGCTGCACACGAAGGCGACCCGGGCCGGACGAGGCAGCGGGGCGGCGCCGAGCAACCGGTCGCAGGCCGGGGTGCGCTGCACGTAGCTGCGCCGCCCGTCCCCCTCGGAGCGGTGCCGCGTGACGAGGCCTGCCTGTTCGAGGACGGCGAGGTGGTGGGCAATCAGGTTGGTCGGCAGGTCCAGCTGGGCGGCGAGCTCGCCGGAGGCGAGGTCGGCGTGCGCGAGCAGGTCGATGATCGCGAGCCGCGACGGATCTCCCAGCGCGGCGTACGCGCGCGACCTTGCGGTCACGTCCACCAGTGCCATGAGCCCTCCCTGCGATTGATTACCTCGACAGATATTGCCTCAATGGTAGCTGAGCTATTATGGGAGTCAAGGTAGGCCCATCCGGTCTCAACCCTCGACTTCGACCCGACGACGTCCCGCACCAGCGGGGCATGAACCCAGGAGGTTCCCGTGTCCGACATGCCCATGCCAGCGTCGCCTCGTTCGCAGCGGCTCGTGATCGTCGGGGCGGTCGCTGCCGGCACGTCGGTGGGCGCCAAGGCCCGGCGCAACGACGAGGAGATGGAGATCGTGATCTACGAGCGGGACCGGGACATCTCCTACTCTGGGTGCGGCCTGCCGTACTACATCGGCGGGACCGTGCCCGACGCCGACGAACTCCACCCCCGCGACGCGGCCTGGTTCGCCAAGCGCTACAACATCGACATCCGCACCGGCCACGAGGTGATCAGCGCCGACCCGGCCGGCCGCACCCTGAAGGTTCGCGACCTGTCCTCCGGCGAGGTGACCACGGACCGCTACGACAGCCTCGTGCTCGCCACGGGCGCCACCAGCATCATCCCGCCGGTGCCCGGCGTCGACCTGCCGGGCGTCTTCGCGCTGCGCAGCGTCCGCGACGCCGAGGCGATCAAGGGCTGGATCGACGACTCCTCACCCACGCAGGCCGTGGTCGTCGGATCCGGGTTCATCGGCCTGGAAGTCGCCGAACAGCTGGTCGCGAGCGGGATCAGCGTCACCCTGGTCGAGCGCCTCCCACAGGTCATGCCGGCCCTCGACGCGGACATGGCGTTCCGCGTCCAGGAGGAACTCGAGCGCCACGGCGTGACCGTGCGGCTCAACACGACGATGACCGGACTCGACGGAGACACCAAGGTTGCGGGCGCGCGGCTCGACACCGGCGAACTCGTTCCGGCACAGCTGGTGATCCTCGCCGTCGGAGTGCGGCCCAACACCGACCTCGCGCGCGACCTCGGGGTGACCATCGGCGAGACCGGCGCGATCGCCGTCGACTCGTCCATGCGCACCAACGTCGACGGCGCCTACGCGGTCGGTGACTGTGCCGAAAGCTACTCGCTGATCACCGGCCGGCCCTTGTGGCGGCCGCTGGGATCGACAGCCAACAAGATGGGGCGCATCGCCGGCGACGCGATCACCGGAGGCACCACCCTGGAGCATCGCGGGATCCTGGGCACCGGCATCGTGCGGGCGTTCGGACTGGCCGTCGGCCACACCGGGCTCACCGAGACCCAAGCCCGCGCCGAGGGATTCGACCCGGTCGTCCTGCACAACACCAAACCGGCCCACGCCACCTACCTGGGCGGCAAGGAACTCACCATCAAGGCCGTGGCCGACCGCGCCACCGGCCGACTCCTGGGCGCCCAGGCCGTCGGACCGGAGGGGGTGGACAAGCGCATCGACGTGCTCGCCACCGCGATCACCTTAGGCGCAACCGTCGCCGACCTGTTCCACCTCGACCTCGCCTACTCACCGCCGTTCGCCACCACCAAGGACCCGGTCCACTACACCGGCATGGCACTCGAGACCGCCGTCCGCGGACGGGCGCCATTGATCACCCCCACCGACCTCGACGCGCGGCTGGGCAACGGCGAGCAGATCCAGATCGTCGACGTGCGCGCCGCGAAGGACCATGCCAAGAGCCACCTGCCTGGGGCGGTGAACATCCCGCTGGCAGACATGCGACGGCGCGTCGGGGAACTTGACCCACAGCTGCCGACGGTCACGTACTGCAACAAGGGCGTCACCGGGAACGCCGCCCAGAACGTCCTGCTCGCCCTCGGCTTCACTGAGGTGATGAACCTCTCGGGCGGCAACAGCACCTACCAGACCCACACCCGCCAAACACATAGGGCGACCTCCCGCGCGAGCACGATCAAGCCCGGCCACCTCCCCCACGTGCTGTTCCTCTGCGTCCACAACGCGGGCAAGTCCCAAATGGCCGGCGCCCTGATGCGCCACCTGTGCGGCGACCGGATCGTGGTCACCACCGCCGGCACCGGACCCGACGACACCATCGACGACGCCTCGGCACGTATCGTCGCCGAGCTCGGCGCCACCACCACCGGGGAGCACCCCAAGGCCGTGACGGCCGCCATGCTGGACGCAGCCGACCGCATCATCCTCATCGGCCCCGACGTCCAGCTGACCCCACCCGAGCAGCTGGCCGACCGCGTCGAGCGCTGGCCGATCCACGACCCGGCCGACGACGGCATCGAGGGCGACGAACGGACCCGGAACATCCGCGACCAGATCGCCGCCCGGGTGCACACACTCGCATCAAACCTGACCAGCTGAACACTCCGCGTCGACCCGGTCGAACCGATTGCTAGGAGAGGCCTCCGCAGCTTCCTTCGCCTCGGTCCGATCGCGGCCGCGCGCTGTGGCTTACCTTCCTGCCGACTCGACAGCTCCCACCGGCGTCGGGTCAAGGAGCTGTTGGATCGCCCGCAACCCATCGGTATTCACCCAATACCAGGTCTGGCGGCCTGCCCGCTCCCGGTCGAGGAAGCCGGCGTCGAACAGGGCACCTAGGTGGTGGGTGACGGTCGGCTGGGTCAGCCCCAGCCGGTCGGCCAGCACGCGGGTGGTCGCCCGTCCGTCGTCCGCGGCCCGGATCAGGCTCAGCAGCCGTAACCGCGCGGGGTCGGCCAGGACCTTCAGTGCCCCCGCCAGGGCCAGGGCATCGTCGGGCCGCAGAGGGGCCTGGAGGATCGGGGAACAGCACAGGTCACCGACCGACGTGGGCCGGAGCGCCGCCTGTTGAATACTCATAGACACGTGTCTATCATATCCATCGGCATCGATCAATCGATGCGCGTCTATGGATTGGAGACGTGGATGTTCGATCACCTGGCAGGCCTGGGTGTCGGCGTCGCGACCGACGTGGCGACCGCACTGGCCCACAACTGGCCCTATCTGCTCGCAAGTGTCGTGGTGGCCTCCGCCGTGCAGGTGTACGTGAAACCGGACCGCTTGGGCGGTTGGCTGCGGCGTCGCACCTGGGTGGCGATCGTGGGCGCCGTCGCACTGGGCGCGCTCACGCCGTTCTGCTCCTGCGGCACCACCGCCGTGGTGCTGGGGGCGATGGCTTCCTCGGTCCCGTGGGCGCCGATTGTGGCGTTCATGGTGTCCTCGCCGCTGACCAGTCCGCAGGAGTACGTGTGGTCGGTCGGGCTGTTCGGGCCCGCGTTTGCGACCACGTTCTTCGGTGCGGCGATCGCCGTCGGCCTGATCGGCGGCGGTGCCGCCTGGTGGCTGGAGCGCCACGGACTCCTCGCCGGACAGGCCCGCCTCGCGACCCCGACCCCCGGCGGCGGCTGCGACGCCGGTCATAGCTGCGGAACCAGCCCCGCCGCCGGTGCGCCGACCACGCTGCGGGTCGGGGGGACCCGGGAACTGGCCGTCATCGACACCAGGCCAGCCCCGGTGGTCCATGCCGAACCCGCCACGTGGCGTCGGTTCGGCGGCGCCCTGGCCACCAATAGCCGCCGGCTCGCCGTGTACTTCCTGGGCTTCGCCGCCCTGGGGTACCTCGTCATCAGGATCCTGCCGACGGGCCTCCTCACCACCTGGCTCGGCGAGGGCAACCCCGTCTGGTCGGTTCCCCTGGCCGCCCTGCTCGGCGTCCCGGTCTACCTCAACACCGACGCCTCCCTGCCCCTGGTGGCGAGCCTCTTGGACGGCGGCATGGCCCCCGGAGCGGGCATCGCGTTCCTCATCACCGGAGCGGGCACCAGCGTCGGCGCCATCAGCGGCATGCTCGTCATCGCCCGCTGGCGGATCGTCGCGCTGGTCATCGGCACGCTGCTGGTCACTGCGACGATCGCCGGATGGCTCGCGGGGCTGCGGCTCTGACGAGACAGCGATGGATGAGGGCCGCCCTGCTTGCAGATCCGGACGGACGGGTGCACAATTCAATTGTGCTTGAATCAATGGAGCCTGAACTGACTCGGGACGCGGCGACGCTCCTGGCTGTGGCCGCCGACCCGGTGCGACTGACCCTGCTGAACCAGCTGGCGGCGTCCGGGACCCGGTGCGTGTGCGACCTGCAGCTCGATCCGCCGATCCCAGCCAACCTGTTGAGCTACCACCTGCGGATGCTGCGGGAGGCTGGCCTGGTGACCACGGCCCGGCGGGGCCGGTGGGTCGACTACACCCTGGCCGAGGACGCGCTGGAGCGGCTACACGCCGCCCTGCCGGTGGCCGCGGCTACCCGGGCGGAGTGTGCGTCATGCCGGTAGCCACTCACGTCGGACGCCCCGGCGTCCGGCTGAGCCTCGGGGTCGCGGCGGCGGCCGTGTCGTGGGTGGCGCTGTACTGGGTCAACGAGCCGTTCTGGACGTGGCTGGTCGGCGACGCCGCTGGGCTCGATCTGGAGTCCCGGCTGGGGTCGGGGGTGTGGTTCTTCTTCTACGACACGGTCAAGATCGCGCTGCTGCTGACCGGGATCATCTTCGTGGTCACGGTCCTGCGGTCGTTCATGAGCGTGGAACGCACCCGGGCGCTGCTCGGCGGCAAACGCGAGGGCGTCGGCAACGTCCTGGCGGCGCTGCTGGGCGTCGTGACGCCGTTCTGCTCGTGCAGCGCCGTGCCGGCGTTCATCGGTTTCGTCGCCGCCGGCGTCCCCCTGGGCGTCACGATGAGCTTCCTGATCGCCAGCCCCCTGATCAACGAGGTCGCGATCGCGCTGCTGCTGGGCCTGTTCGGCCCCGGCCCTACCCTGTTGTACGTCGCCGCAGGCGTCAGCATCGCGATCGTCGCCGGCTGGGTGATCGGACGCCTCCGCCTCGAACACTGGGTGGAACCGTTCGTGTTCGAGACCCGGCTCCGCGGCCAGGTCATCGACTCGACCGCCCACCTCACGTGGCCCGATCGCGTCCAACTCGGCATCGACGAGGTCGCGGCAATCCTGCGCAAGATCTGGCCCTACCTGCTGGTCGGCATCGGCCTCGGGGCGGTCATCCACGGCTGGGCGCCGGAGAACTTCTTCGCCACCTACGCCGGCCGGGACAACCCCTTCGCCGTCCTGATCGCCGTCGCCGTCGGCGTCCCGCTCTACTCCAACGCGGCCGGCGTCCTCCCCCTGGTCGACGCGCTCCACGACAAGGGCCTCCCGATGGGCACCCTGCTCGCCTTCATGATGGCCACCGTCGCGCTCAGCCTGCCCGAGATGATCCTGCTGCGCCGCGTCCTCAAACCGAAACTGATCGCCACGTTCGTCGCCGTCGTGGCCACCGGGATCATCGCCGTGGGCTACCTGTTCAACGCCGTCCTGCCCATCTGAAACACCACACCAAACCTCGAAGAAGGAGTCACACCATGCACATCAAGGTCCTCGGTCCCGGCTGCGCCAACTGCGTCAACCTGGAGAAGAACACCCGCGACGCCCTGGCCACCCTCGGCCTGGAGGCCACCGTCGAGAAGGTGACCGACTACGCCGACATCGCCGGCTACGGCATCATGCGCACCCCCGGCCTGGTGGTCGACGAGCAGGTGGTGCTGTCGGGTCGGGTCGCGAAGCCGGCCGAGATCGCCCAACTGCTGGCCGGCCGCTGACCGGCTGACCCCGCGATCGGCTGGGCGGGAGCATGTCAATGAAGTTCCTGCAGGTGATGCCGCGGTTCGTGTTCTTCACCGGCAAGGGCGGGGTGGGCAAGACGTCGCTCGCATGCGCGACGGCGGTCCACCTGGCCGGATCTGGTCGTCGAGTCCTGCTGGTCTCGACCGACCCCGCCTCCAACGTCGGCCAGGTGTTCCACCAGCCGATCGGGAACCGAGTCACCCCGGTGGCCGGCGTCGAAGGCTTGGACGCCCTGGAAATCGACCCCGAATCGGCCGCCGAGCAGTACCGGGAACGGATCCTCGGCCCCGTGCGCACCGTGCTCCCCGCCGTCGAGATCGCGTCGCTCACCGAGCAACTGAGCGGCTCGTGCACCACCGAGATCGCGTCGTTCAACGAGTTCACCGGCTTCCTCGCCGAGGAGGACTCCCACTACGACCACGTGGTGTTCGACACCGCACCGACCGGGCACACCATCCGGCTGCTGCGGCTGCCCGGTGACTGGACCGGTTTCATCGACGCGGGCGGCGACGCGTCCTGCCTGGGACCGATGTCGGGGCTGGACAAGCACCGCGGCCAGTACGCCAGAGCGCTGGCCGCCCTGACCGACCCCACCACTACCAGGCTGGTGCTCGTGGCCCGACCGCAGGCCACCTCCCTGGCCGAGGCCGGGCGTACCGCGTCCGAACTGGCCGGGATCGGGATCCACGCTACCCACCTCGTGGTGAACGCCGTGCTGCCCGACGAGGGCAGCGGTGATCCGCTCGCGACCGCGATCCGTACCCGCGAGACGGCCGCCCTGGCCAGCGTCACGGGCCCGCTCGCCGACCTACCGCAGGACCGGATCCCCTTGAAGTCTGTGAACATGGTCGGGGTGCCCGCCCTGAGGGCACTCCTGTCACCCGAGGAAACCGCCGATGCGACGACGGACTCAGTCCCTCTGCCCGCCGAACTCGGGCTGCCGGGCCTGGACGCCCTGGTCGACGAACTCGCGGCCATCGGTCACGGGCTGGTGATGTGTGTCGGCAAGGGTGGGGTCGGCAAGACCACCATCGCGGCCGCGATCGCGGTCGGGCTCGCCGCCCGCGGTCACCAGGTCCACCTCACCACCACCGACCCCGCCGCCCACCTGGACGCCACCCTCACCCAGACCCCCGACCTGCCGTCGTTGACGCTGTCGCGGGTCGACCCCGTGCAGGCGATCGCCGACTACCGGGCCCGCGTGCTGGCCACCCAGGGCAAAGACCTGGACGCCGAGGCGCTGGCCGCCCTCGCCGAAGACCTCCAGAGCCCCTGCCACCAGGAGATCGCCGTCTTCCAGCAGTTTTCGCACCTGGTCGGGCAGGCCCGCCGCCAGTTCGTGGTCATGGACACCGCCCCCACCGGGCACACCCTCCTGCTGATGGACACCACCGGCGCCTACCACCGCGACACCGTCAAAACCATGGCCGCCGGGGTCCGGTTCACTACTCCGCTGATGCGCCTGCAGGACCCGGACTACACCCGCCTGGTGATGGTGACCCTGCCCGAACCCACCCCGGTGCTGGAGGCGCTCGCGTTCTGCGACGACCTCGCGCGCGCCGGCATCACCCCGTGGGCGTGGGTCATCAACCAGTCCCTGACGGCCGCGCACCCCACCTCCCCGCTGCTGCGTCGGCGCGCCCACCTTGAGGCCGACCCGATCGCCACCGTCACGCAGGCGGCAGCCCGGGTCGCCGTCGTGCCCGTCCTGCTCGACGAACCCACCGGCGCCGACAGGCTCCTCGCCCTCACCGACACCCACACCATGACCGGGAGCACCCCATGACCGACCTCACCATCGTCTGGCAACGCCTCGTTGACGCCGGGCAAACCTGCCCCCGCTGCGGCGACACCGGCGACGAGATACGCACCGCAGCCACGACACTCACCGCGGCACTCGCCCCCCTGGGCATCACCGTCCGGCTGAACGAGGGCACCATCAACCTCGCCCAGTTCGAGCAGGCCCCCCTGGAGTCCAACCGCATCCTGATCGCGGGCCGACCCGTCGAGGAGTGGCTCGGCGGTGCCACCGGCCAGAGCCCTTGCTGCGACGTCTGCGGCCCCCACGACTGCCGCACCATCACCGTCGACGACACCACCTATGAAACAGTGCCCGCCGACCTCATCACCCGTGCCGGCCTCCTCGCCGCCGCCGACCTGCTCGCCCAACCCAGCGCGTCACCCGACCAACCCTGCTGCGACCGCACCCAGGGAAGCACCGGCACGGCTCAGCCGTGCTGCGGACCCACGGTCGAGCACGCCGACACCCGGAACCGTTCACTCCCGCTGGCAGCCAAGGGAAGCTGCTGCTGAGGCTACGGACCCAACGAGACCGGTCCGGGAAGGCGCCAGCGGGCGCGGGCGCAAGCCCGTCCCTCACGGCCTGGGGAATCGTGGGGAATACGTGGGGAACACGACCCACGCGTGGGGAACGAACGAGCCGCCCAAGGAACCGCCGGTCACGTCAGCAACCGCATTCCCCCTTGCCAGCGGCAAGTCACAACATTGGGACATAGGAAAGGCGAGAGGTTTTCGCCTCCCGCCCTTTTCCTGTATAACCCCTAGTCAGAGGCACTTTTTGTGCGCGAGAGAGGAGTTGAAGCTCTCTTCTATCAGCCGATAATGGCTCTCTGGCAAGGCCTTATGGCGGTGAAATGCCATGTGGTCTCCTTGTCGTGGGGAATGCGTGGGGATTGGGGAGAGCACCGCCGAGGCGCAGGGAACGCTGGGTCGCACCGACCTGAGCGTAGCTCCGGTGCACCGGCCTTCGGCCAAGGAACACACCAGTGAGCTCACGACGGCTCTCCGATGAAGCGGTAGTAGAAGCCTGTGCCGCGCCGGGAGGCACGTGAGGGCGCGAGGACGCCGTCTTCTTCCAACCGTTTGAGGACCGTGCCGACATTGCTCGCGTAGGCACCGACGAGGCTCGCCAACTCGGTGGAACTGATCCGTCCGCGGGCCTTGGCGTAGGAGGCCGCGACTCGCTCGCGGCTCGGCCACATGCGGGTCCGGTTCACCTGGCCGTCGAGGCGACGC
This sequence comes from Tessaracoccus yangjingae, assembly GCF_055326235.1. Taxonomy (NCBI): domain Bacteria; kingdom Bacillati; phylum Actinomycetota; class Actinomycetes; order Propionibacteriales; family Propionibacteriaceae; genus Tessaracoccus; species Tessaracoccus yangjingae. The sequence goes on from NZ_JBUZNN010000011.1 coordinate 53,145, forward strand.
AGCAGATCGGCACCAGCGTGACTGAGCCGCCACACCGGGTCCGTGCCGTCAGGGCTTCCGATGATCGTCTCAACGATCGGCGCACCCACGATCGAGGCCCTGGACAGCTTGGCGAGCGCACCTGATGCCGCCGAGACGGTGTCCTGGATCGTGGTCGCTGCCCGCAGCGGATCGATCCAGCCAGTCGCCACCAACTGCCGGAGGATCAGCAGGGAGTTCAGGTCGTCGGCCTCGTTGGCCGGGTCGATGGAGTGAAGCCACTGGATCCAGCCGACGTCCAGATCGTCGCCGATGAGTTCGGCCCGGACGTAGGGGCCCGGGACCTCCTCGATCACTGGCGCGGGATGCCCGACGCTGACCATGTCGGCGACCATACGATCCACACCGATCCCCTCGCGTTCGGCGACCCGCAGTGCCGCGAGCAGTTCGGCGAGGGCCCGGTTCCGGGAGCGCGACGGGTGGGTAATGATGTTGTCCGTTGTGACGCCTCCGATGAATCCGCCGGGGCTGGTCACTCGCAGGAGCCGGCCCACGTGCTCCACCAGAGTCGGCTCCGAGACGCCCCACTCACGGTGCGCGACACCGTTGACGATCGCTTCACGCGCGGCGCGCCGAGGGATCTCACGCTGCTGCCCGATCACCAGGCCGTGCTGGACGTGGATCGTGGGCGTGTTGGCATCGACGGCCTGGAAGACCTCGACCAACTCCTCGATCAGGGACCGAGCCGGCCTGCGGAGTCGGCTCAGCGAATCACCTCCCGCCTGAGCACGTCGCACATAGTCGAGGCCGGGATCTCCGCGCCCCACGAAGGCAATCACACCCGCATTGGTCAGCCGACCTCCCGGGGACACCACATTGAGCCGCCTCAACAAGCTCCTGTCGGTGTCGGCAGCCAACTCCTCCGAATGATCCTCCCCCGAGGCGCGCAGCAACTCGCGCGCCAACTCCAGAGCCACCGGACGGGCCGCCTCGACAGGGACGCTGGATTCCTCGCTCGACCAGTCGAAGTTGAGGTCGGCCATACGACGCGCATGCCAGGTGTGGGCGTCAATCTCGACGCAATTGGTGCCCACCCGCCAACGGATCTTCCCGTTGACACGGATGGGCTCGAGCGCTTGCGGGGCACGCAGCACCAGAAGCCGCCGACCCGATACCTCATGGGTCGCGACGTCCACCGTCAAGGCCTTGCCCGACAACTCCCACATGCGGTGCCGCAACCACTCGGCCTCCAGGTCGGTGCCGATCAACTGGCCGTCGTCAGACACCCCGACGATCAGCGCGCCACCACCGGGCGTGTTGGCCATGCAGGCTGCTGCCGCCGCGAGCTCCTGCGCGGCCTCCTGGTTGCGGGGACTACTGGGCCCGATGCCGCCCTGGCGATCACGGCGTCCATGCTCTTCCTTGAGGTCCACATACTGCCGCTCCACCGCGTCATTGACGACCTTCCCGTCTGCCAGGGCCGCAAGGATGATCTGCACTTCAGTCTGGATCGGATCAGCGCCGAAAAGTATGGGCATCGCCTCCCACCCCTCCTGATCATAATTTTGGACGCCTCAAACTTATGACCCATTCGGCGCAAGTGCAAGTCCTCATAAGCCAGAGATGCCTGTGTGGTGGTAGACGGCCTGGGCGCCGACCAGGATGAGGCTCGGGAGGTGGTCCGTCAGCGCCTCCAGTGCGTCGAGGAGGACTCGTCGGGCTGCGACGTACTCGGGTGAGACCTGTGCCGCGCTGGCCAACGCCCGGACACCGACCGGCACTTCGATCTCCGACAGGGCGCGGATCACGCGGCTGGTAGCCACCCCGTTCAACCGGACCAAGGCAGCGGACTCCGGGGCACGAGGCGAGCGCTCCGCCCCCTCACCAGTCAGAAGAATCAACGGGTCGTCCGAGACCAAGCGCACCCAGCCCGTCGCGTCGACGTAACTGATCCCCGCCTGGGCCAGGGCACGGCGAGTAGCCGGCCCGAGGTAATCCGCGACGAACAGGACCGAAAGCCCCGACTCCCGCTGGCGTTCACGAAGTGTCGCCACCGTAGCGGCGAGCGACCGCCCGCCCGCACGCTTCGCCTCGACGCTGTAGGTGACGCCCAACCCGGCCGGCCCCCGCAGCACCAACAGTGCGTCTCCCTCCACGCCTCCGCCGACGGTCGCGGTCGCATCCCATGTGGGGGGCAGCAGGTCCGCGATCCGACGCAAACTCTCCTCAAGCACGACCGTTTCTGCACTTCGTTCGTTTCTCATGACGCGAAACAGTCCATTACCAGAAACAAGGAGGGGCAACGCCGACCGCGCCTCCCCAGCGTCCGGGGCAATCTGGACTTCGGTGCGCCCACCGGTGGGCGCAGAGCGAAGCAGCCGTCACCGGACGCCGACCGGGACGCGTCGACGTCGGTCCCTGCCCGGTCCTCCACGTCGCTCCGCATCGTGCGGCCTCCTGTCACCCATCAATCAAGGCAGTCACCCACATAACGGACACCTGCTCCTGTCCGTGGACAGCTTCGCGCCGGACCCCCTGCCACCCTGACACGTCGTCGTCCTGGCGGGTCAACGCGCGCTTGAGAGACCTGCCTCCGCGTCCAGCAGTTTCATGGCAGCCGTGCCGCTGCGGTGACCCGCGATCATGGCGGTCACCCCGATCGACCCGTTCCAGAACCGCCGGAACCCGCCGAGGTGCACTTCATCGCCGCGCGCGTGGTGGCATATATCACCCGGCTGGCCAGCTGGGCGCTCCCCAGGGTGCCGAGCTTCCGGCACCCGGGCCCACGTGGGCCCGGGCGCGTCAGGGGTTCACGAAGGGCCCCTCAGCGAACCCGGCGACGTCGCACGCCCTGCGTCGCGCCACTGCGGATACCCGCCCTCGAGGCGGAGAGCTTGTCGGCCCGCTTCGCGAAGACGCGTGACGGCCGTGGCGGCCATGACGCAGTACGGGCCCCGGCAGTACGCGACGATGGTGGCGTCGTCGCGCAGTTCGGACAGGCGGGTGGCCAGCTCGGCCAGCGGGATGTTCAGGGCGCCGTCGACGTGGCCGGTGGCGAACTCGGTCTCGGGTCGCACATCGACCAGGATGACATCGCCGGAGCGGCTGAGCGTGTCGAGTTCGTCGAACGCGACGGGACGGGTGCCGTCGGCGTCGGCGAAGAAAGCCTCGGTCAGCGCGGTGACTTCGGCGACCCGGCTCTCGGCGAGCCCGACCAGGGTGCGGTAGGCGGTCTCGACGCCGGGGGCGGCCAGCCGGTACACCCGCGCGGTGCCCTCGACCCGCCGGCTCACGAGCCCAGCGGCGGACAGGATCTGCAGATGGCGGGAGGTGTTCGCCACGCTCGCCGAGATCTGCCCGGCCAGCGACTCCACGTTTCGTTCACCCTGGGTCAGCACGTCGATGATCTCGACGCGCTTGGCGTGCCCGAACGCCGCCCCCATGCGCGCGAAGTGCCCGAAAACCTCGTCCTTGAACTGACGTCCGTCCACCTGGGACACCTCCTCAACGATTCACGTGAATAGTAGTGCACCCGGGGCTCTCCAGTGCTACGCTCGCGGTTGTTCAAGCAGATCGTTGAATAAGGAGTCCTGTGAGACTGAACAACCTCGACCTCGACGTCCTGGGTGGCGTCATGGAACGCGGCCGAACCGACACCTCGGTGTTCCGGCTGCACAAGCGGGTGGAGGGCAGGTGGAGCTTCACCGCAGGCGAGCCGGCGTACACGGCGTCGGTGTCCCACGGTAAGGACACGACCGACCTCCACGTCGACATCGCCCCCGGCTTCGGCGGGCAAGGTCTGGCCCCCGACCCTCTGCAGTACCTGCTGGCCGGACTGGGTGCCTGCTACGCCTCGACCATGGTGACGATCGCCGCCACCGAAGGGGTCGAGCTGAACGCGGTCAGCGTGGTCGCCGAGCAGGACGTGAACGTGGCCGCCGTCTACGACTCCGGGGACGCACCGCTGATGGAGCAGATCACCGTCGCCGTGCACGTCAGTGCCGACGTCGACGACGCCACCCTCGCCCGCTGGCAGGACGCGGCCCGCGCCAAGTGCCCCTTCGTCTACACGATCCTCCACCCGATCCCTCTGACCACCACCGTCGAACGCGCCTGACCCCCACTCGAAAGGAACATCTCCATGAAGGCTTTGATGATCATCAACGGTTCCGCCTACGGGCTGGACTCCACCTACAACGCGATCCGCCTGGCGGCGTCCATGGCCAAACGCGACGGCGTCGACATGACCGTCTTCCTGATGGGCGACGGCGTCACCGCCGCCATGGCCGGTCAGAAGACCGCCGACGGCTACTACAAGCTGGACCGCATGCTCGGCTCGGTGACCCGCAGCGGCGGCGAGATCCTGTGTTGCGGCACCTGCATGGACGCCCGCGGCATCACCGTCGAGATGCTGATCCCCGGCGCCCGCCGCTCCACCATGGAAGAACTCACCGATCACACCCTCGCCGCCGACAAGGTCCTCGTCTTCTGACCACAGCGGTGGTGGACGCCGCGCCACGCCTGCGGCGTCTACCACCGGACCGCCTACCCTGACCATAGGCGCACACCAACCTCTTCAGGGGCACCACATGAACCCGCACCCGGGGCTGGCCGGACGGCCCGTCTACCTCGATTACAACGCCACCACTCCCATCGACCCCGACGTTGTGGACGCGATGCTTCCCTACCTGCGGGCGGAGTTCGGAAACCCGTCCAGCAGCCACCCCTACGGACGCGCCGCCCGCGCCGCCGTCGAGACCGCCCGCCGCGAGGTCAGCGACCTCATCCGCGGACACACCGGGCGGATCGTGTTCACCGGCAGTGGCTCCGAAGCCGACGCCCTCGCCATCACGGGCGAAGTGTTGGCCCGCCGGCGTCCCGGGCAACGACCCCACGTGATCACCCAAGCCACCGAACACCCCGCCGTCCTGGCCGCCTGCGCCGACCTCGCCGACCTCTACGACGCCGACGTCACCGTCCTGCCGGTCGACCGGCACGGGCTCGTCGACCCGGACGCGGTCGCGCATGCGATCACTAACGCGACCGTCCTGGTCACGGCGATGCACGCCAACAACGAAACCGGCACCCTCCAACCGATCGCCGACATCGCCCGGGTCGCCCACGCCCGCGGCGTCCTGATGCACACCGACGCCGCCCAGTCCGTCGGCAAGATCCCCGTCGACGTCGAGACCCTCGGGGTCGACCTGCTCACCGTCGTCGGGCACAAGATGTACGCACCCAAAGGTGTCGCCGCCCTCTGGGTCCGCGACGGCGTGACCCTGCGACCCCACATCGTCGGCGGCAGCCAGGAATCAGGCCTGCGCGCCGGCACCGAGAACGTCCCCCACATCGTCGCCCTCGGTCACGCCGCCCACCTCGCCGCGCGTGCTCTCGACGCAGGCGAAACAGAACGGCTCACCAGCTTGCGCGACGAACTGCACCGCCAGCTCGAGGAGTTGCTGCCCGGCCGGGTCCACCTCAACGGCCACCCCACGCAACGGCTCCCCAACACCCTCAACATCAGCATCGACGACACCCGCGCCCCCACCCTCCTGGACGAGCTCACCGCCGTCGCCGCCTCCGCCGGGTCCGCCTGCCACGCCGGACACGACTCGCCCTCACCCGTCCTCACCGCCATGGGCCTCGACCCGGCCCGAGCCATGAGCGCCCTGCGGCTCTCGCTCGGCCGCTGGACGACCGAAGACGAGATCAACCACGCCGCGGCCCACATCGGCCTGACGCCACACCACCACACCAGCTCCTGAACCACCCCGCCCGTGACGCCCGATAGGCGCCACACCGAAGCAGCTGGAAGATTCGCCGAAGAGGCGGAACACGGGGAGCCGCGGGGTCGCAACGCTTGATCGAAGGATCACCCAGGCTGCGTGGGGAACACACCCCAGCGTGGGGAACGAGCCGGACTCGAGGGAGTGCGCCGGTCGCCCCAGCGACGTATTCTGCCTTGTCACCGGCACGTCACAACATCCGGACATAGGAAAGGCGAGAGGTTTTCGCCTCCCGCCTTTTCACCCTATTTGCCCTAGTCAGAGGCACTTTTTGTGCGCGAGAGAGGAGTTGAAGCTCTCTTCTATCAACCGATAATGACCCCCTGACAAGGACTTATGCAGATGGATTGCCACTTCGTCACCTTGCCGTGGGGAATACGTGGGGAATAGCACCGGAGCCAAGGCCGCGCGGACCTCGCGTCCAATACTGCCTTCAGCATAGGCCGACGACCGCCAAGCGTCGCAGCCCCAACCCACCCGGCGTTCACCGCAACGCTGCCAGCAGAGCGGCGCCGACCAGGCAGGCTCAAGAGGAGTGCCTCCAAGGCGTCCACGAGCCCTCGGGCAACCACGCACGTGATAGCGACGGCCTCCATGTCACACCTCCCACAGTCTCGGCGATCTCGGTGTACGACTTGCCCCGCGTCGGCGCAGACGCCGTGGACGTCGGCCCCCTGGAGCCACAATCCTGTCCCGGTGACATGGTGGTGTGGCTCGGGGTTCATGGGCGTCCTCCTGGCGGCGGCGAGCGAACACGACATCCGTCCTAACGGGCTCCGGCTCCTCCTCGCGGACAGGGGCGCCGCGAAGCCACCGGGAGACTGGCGCTACGGATCGTCCCTGTCCGCCGAATCCAGAGTCGGACGTCCCCGTCGGCGGACCAGACGTCGCCACCACCCTTGATGACAGGGACCGGGTGCGGCGTGCGGTCGACGACGACCCCACTGGTGGCGGGTTCGGCCGGGGTGGCGCCGGGCGGTCCATTTCTCCGCCAGCTGGCGACCATCGCGAAGGACGCCACCCTGGAGGCCGCCCTGGCCGCCATGCAGGCGGGCGGCACCCACTTCGCGCTCGTCGTCGACGGTGAGGAAACGATCGGTGCCGCGATGCTCGAGGACGTCGTCGAGCGACTCATCGGAGGTGAGGGACGCCGCCCAGGTGCCACGAACGCCTTGAACGTGGTGACAAGCGCAGACGATCGAATGGCTCACCGGCGGCGACCATTCCGGGTGTCCGGGCGCTTGCAGTGGTGGGAGGATCAGGGCACTGCGGCGGTCAGCGCAGAGAGAGTGGCCAGGACGGCCTCGGCCGCCTCGCGTCCCTTGTCCTCCGGTGATCCGGGAAGTCCTGCGCGGTCGAGCGCCTGCTGCTCGGTGTCACACGTGAGGACACCGAAACCCACCGGCGTTCCGGTGCGGGTCATCACGTCGACGATGCCGTGGGTGGCACCGGAGCAGACGTAGTCGAAGTGGGGTGTCCCGCCCCGGATGACGACTCCGAGGGCGACCAGCCCGTCGAAGTGGTGGGCCAGGCGGGCGCAGGCGACCGGCAGTTCGAACGTGCCCGGGACGCGGACCACCGTGACGGTCGCGCCGGCGCGTTCCAGCGTGGTGACGGCGTTGGTGACGAGTGAGTTCATGACGCGGTCGTGCCAGGACGAGGCGACGACGGCGATGCGTCGGCCGCGGCCGTCGACGGTGAGGTGGGGGGTGCCGGAGCCGGCCATCAGGCCTCCTGGACGAGGTTGGACGCGGTGGGTAGGCGGTGGCCCATCCGCTCGCGCTTGGTGGACAGGTAGTGCACGTTGTCGGGGTTGGGCTCCACGATGAGCGGACGGAGGCCGGTGATGTCGATCCCCGCCGTGCGCAGGCCGTCGGCCTTGGCCGGGTTGTTGGTGAGCAGTTCGGCCCGGACCACCCCTTCGGCGGTCAGGATGGCGGCGGCGGCGCCGTATTCGCGGGCGTCGACCGGTAGGCCCAGCAGGGTTTGGGCGTCGACGGTGTCCGCGCCGACGTCCTGGAGGGCGTACGCCGACAACTTCGCGAGCAGCCCCACGCCGCGCCCCTCGTGACCTCGCAGGTAGATCACGACACCCCCCTGACGGGCAATGACGGCGAGGGACTCGTCGAGTTGGCGGCCGCAGTCGCAGCGACGGGAACCGAACGCGTCCCCAGTGAGACATTCGGAGTGGAGGCGGACGAGCGGTGCCGCGCCATCGGTGGTGAGGCCGCGTGGGCTGATCAAGGCGAGGTGGTCGGCTCCGGTGCGCCGGTCCCGGTAGCCGTGCAACGCGAACGTCCCGTGGGCGGTGGGCAGCGTCGTCACGGCGGCCAGCGTGACGCGGTCGTACAGGTCGCGCCAGGCGACCAGGTCCGCGATCGTGATGACGGGCAGGCACTCGGCCGCGCCGAGGGCGACGACGTCGGGCGTCCGCATCACCTCACCCGCATCGTGGACGAGTTCACCGATCACGCCCACGGGCGGCAGGCCGGCCAACCGGCACAGGTCGACGGTCGCCTCGGTGTGCCCCTGCCGTTCGAAGACCCCGCCCGGCCGGGCGCGCAGCGGCAGGACGTGCCCGGGCCGGATCAGGTCGGACGCCGCGGCGTCCGGGTTGCCGAGGACACGGAGCGTGGTGGCCCGGTCCGCCGCCGAGATCCCGGTCGTGACCCCGGACGCCGCGTCCACGCTGACCGTGTACGCGGTCCGCAACGGGTCGGCGCTGTCGGGAACCATGAGGGGCAGGCCCAGACGGTCGGCCCAGTCGACGGGCAGGGGGGCGCACAGGTAGCCCGATGTGTGCCGCACCATCCACCCGACCCATTCGGCGGACGCCGTCGAGGCCGCCAAGATGGCGTCCCCCTCGTTCTCCCGGTCGGCGTCGTCGAGGACCAGGACCGGACGGCCGGCGCGCAGCGCGTCCAGGGCTGCGGGAATGGTGGCGAACTCAGGCATGGGTGGTCTCCCGCAGGGCGCCAAGTTCGAGACGCTCGAGGTGGGCGACGATGTACTTGCCGAGGATGTCCGCCTCAAGGTTGACGACCGCCCCGACAGCGGCGGAGCCGAGCGTCGTCAGCTCGAGCGTGGTCGGGATCAGCGAGACCGTGAACCGGTCCGGCCGGATGTCGAACACGGTCAGGGACACGCCGTCGACGGTGACCGAGCCCTTCTCCACCAGGTAGCGCTGCACCTCGGGCGGGCAGGAGATCTCGACCACCTCCCACTGCTCGCCCGGCGTACGGGACAGGATGCGGCCCGTTCCGTCGACGTGTCCCTGCACGATGTGCCCACCGAACCGGCCGTCGGACCCCATCGCCCGCTCCAGGTTGACCCGGTCCCCCGGGGTGAGGCCGCCCAGCGACGTGCGCCGGAGTGACTCGGCCATGACGTCGACCATGAACAGGTCCCCGTCCAGGCCGGTCACGGTGAGGCAGACACCGTTGACGGCGATCGAGCTGCCGTGGGTGGCGTCCGACGTGACGAGCGGACCGCGGACGGTCACGACGGCGGAGTCCTCCAGGTGGCGGATCTCGACGACCTCGCCCAATTCTTCGATGATGCCGGTGAACATGATCACTCCTTGCCAGGGTTCGGTTGGGGTTCTGAAAGACCGGGGAGGGGTCGGAGGGTGAGCCGGACGTCGTCGCCCAGCCGGCTCACATCGACGAGGGCGTACCGGTGGGCGTCCGCGAGGGTGCCGATACCCAGGTCGCCGATCAGCGGGGCGCCGGAGCCCACCAGGACGGGCGCGAGGTAGGCGACGATCTCGTCGACCAGGCCGGCCGTGACGAACGCCGCGGCGAGGGAGGCCCCACCCTCCAGCCAGACGTGGCGAACACCGGCTTCCTGCAGGCGCGCCAGGACACCTGCCGGGTCGTCGGCGAGCAGCAGCGTGGACGCATCTGGCGACAGGACGCGGGCGTCAGCGGGGATCGGGCGGCGTCCGACGACCACCCGGACGGGCTGCCCGGGCGCATTCGTGCCGTCGGGGCGGCGGACCGTGAGTCGGGGATCGTCAGCCAGCACCGTCCCCGTCCCGACAACGATCGCCCCGCAGCGGGACCGCAACCGATGGACGTCGAGCCGGGCCGGTGTGCCCGTGATCCAGGCCGACGAGCCGTCCGCGGCGGCGGTCCGGCCGTCCAGGGTGCCCGCCACCTTCCAGGTGACGAAAGGACGACCGTGCGTCACCGAGAACGTCCAGGCCTCGTTGAGGTGGGCCGCCTCCGCCGCCCGGACGCCGCCCAGCACCTCCACGCCCCCCGCGGCCAGCGTGGCCGCGCCGCCGGACGCGGGCGGATTCGGGTCGGCCTGGGCGTACACCACGCGACGGACGCCGGCGCGCAGCAACGCCTCGGCGCAAGGCCCAGTACGGCCGTGGTGATTGCAGGGCTCCAAGGTCACGTACGCGGTGGCGCCGGCGGCGTCCGTACCGGCGGCGTTGAGAGCCTCAACCTCCGCATGCGCCGTTCCGGCGCCATGGTGCCAGCCCTCGCCCACGATCCGGCCGTCGCCGCCGACCAGGACGCAGCCGACGCGTGGGTTCGGGTCGGCCCGCGGGGAGCGGGCGGCGAGCGTGAGGGCACGGTCCATGGCGCTCTCGTGCGCGCTTGTGGTGGCACCGGCTGATCGCCGGTCTTCCAGGATGGTCGGACTCATCTGCCCCTCCGTCGTCTCGTGTGACGACTCCGGGGTAGGGACATGCCAGCGCGCAGCGAAACCGGAATCGCCAACGCAGGAGCGTCGGCGCGCGGCGACGCCACGAACCGCGTGCGCCTCCCATCCGGACTTTAACCGTCGGTACCGGAATCCCACCGGTTCAACCATTGGCTCACAAGGAGCCGCAGGGTCGCGGACTATCACCGCCGGTTCGGAGTTACACCGACCCCGGAGCACGTTCTTGCGGCAAAGAGTAGCGAACTCCACGCGTCTCGGCAGGATGCCGTCCACTTCGGCTGCAGGCACCTGAGGCCTTCCATCCCGCGATGGAGGCGATCGGAGCGCCGGGAGTGCTCAGCTTGCTGCGAAGGGTTGTGGGTCCGTCGGCGGGACCGCTTGAGGGCGACCGGTGGCATGAGCCGCAGACAGCGGCGTTCGACTTTCACAAGGGTGTGGCGACCCCCAGCCCCCGGCCGTCGGTGACCGCCTGACGGCAACATGCGAGTCCGAGCACCTCCACACCGTGGGGAACCCGTGGGAAGTGCACCACGCTTGGGGAGATTAACCCCCCTCCAATGGGGGCGGCAAATCCACAAGCGATGCATTCTTCCTTGTCAGCGGCCTCGACACCGCTCGGGACACAAGAAAGGCGAGAGGTTTCGCCTCTCGCCTTTTTGCTGCATCACCCCTAGTCAAGGGCACATTTGTGCGCGAAAGAGGAGTTGAAGCTCTCTTCTATCAGCCGATAATGACCCCCTGACAAGGACTTATGCGGATTGATTGCCACTTCGTCACCTTGCCGTGGGGAATGCGTGGGGAATGATTCTGAACCCCAGACGCGCGCGGAACACGCGTCCAAGGCTGCACCTCAGCATAGGCGGACACGAGAGGGTCACTGGCGAAAGGTTCGTTGCTCATCGCAGGGCTGCCAGCAGGTCGTTGCAGAGGGCGGCAAACGCGGGAGCGACCGTGGCGTCGCCTCCTGCGGCGGATGCTGCGAGGAGCGCGATCCGGCCTCGGGGTGTGGTCGCGTGCAAGCGCAGGTTCTCGGGCATCATCGGCAACCCCCGTCGCGATGTCACGCGCGGACACGACCTCCTCGTTGACCGCGACGACCCCCACGGCCAACACCCTCTCGCCCTGGACGTCGGGTGCTGGCCCCGGCACGAAGGTGCCCGCCGCGTCGAAGACTTGAACCCGGTCCTCGTCGAAGCCGAACCCCCCACCCCGGCGTCGCATCTCGCGCTGCATCGCGGCCTCCTGTCATCAGCCAGACGAGCCAGTCACCCCGCATAACGCTTGCCGACCGCAGCCGGTGGACAGCTCGGACACCACGGGGGCCTAAGCCCCTGCCACCCTCGCGCCACCTGACCACGCCACGGCTGCCCGTGAGCACCACGTGACGCCCGGTAGCGTGATGTGCTCCTTTGCCGTTATCGACAGCCCGTCCTCCCCCAAGGCGGACGACCGCAGTTGCCACGAAGGGACGCCGACACAGGAGGGCGTCAGTTCACCCGCAGGCCGATGGTCACTTCAAACGCCCTGGTGGGCCCAAGTCAAGCGACATACTCAAAGGATCCCTGGTCGACCGCCCGAGCCTGACTCAGCTCAGCCGATGGTCGTGACAGACAGACGGAGTCCGCATCGCGTGAGACGTCTGCGACCACCCGGCGGTCGTAGGCGCTACAAGCGCACGACAGGAGCGGCACCCGGGTGCCCATCGCAAGGTCGTCGTATCGAATTGCGTCCCTGATTCCGAGTGAAAGTCCCGCGAGCCCCAGCGCCGCGTGCGGGATGTCGTATCGCTCGACGATCGCGCCATTGCGCCTCGAGGGCTGGTGGCCCCGTGATCATTCGTACGGTTGACATGCGAAGCACGATTCGTGAAGAATGTAGCGTGCGAGGGGAAATCCCCCCCCCGCGAACGAAGACCTTCGCCACCCTGGGGGTTAGGCCATGCCTGACTACTTCCGCGCTATCGCACTTGACTTCGACGGCACTCTGACAGACGGTGAGCAACCCTCCTCGGCCGTGCTCGCTGCCCTGGCCGAGGCGCGCGCCCGCGGGCGCCGCCTCGTGCTCGTCACCGGCCGCACACTGCGTCACCTGCGGGCCGGCTTCGCCGATGTGGACAACTGGTTCGACGCAATCGTCGCCGAAAACGGCGCGGTGCTCCACACCAGGGCGGGGTCGCAGGTGCTGGCTCAGCCGATCGACCCAGCGCTGGCCGACGCACTCACGGGCCGCGGGGTCCGGGTCGACCGCGGGCAGGTACTCCTGGGCTGCTCGGCGACCCACGACCACCTCGTTCTGGAGGAGGTCCGTCGGCTCGGAGCCGACTACCAACTCACGCGCAACCGCGGCGCCCTGATGATCGTGCCGGCCGGCGTCACCAAGGGAACCGGACTGGACGCCGCCCTCGACAACCTGGGCCTGTCCCGACACTCCACTATCGCCATTGGCGACGCGGAGAACGACCACACCATGCTCGCGCGCTGCGAGATTGGCGTCGCCGTCGCCAACGCCGTCGAGTCTCTCAAGCGCCGCGCCGACATCGTCACACTTGCCCCGGCCGGCAAAGGGGTGATCGAGATCCTGCGCGGTGACGTCCTGGCCGGGCGCTCCCACGTGCACCCCGAACGCTGGCAGATCTCGGTAGGGACCTACCTCGACGCCACCCCTGCCACTATTCCGGCCTCCCAGGTCAACATTCTTGTGACGGGTGGCACCCGTGCCGGGAAGTCCTTTCTGGCCGGGCTCATCGCCGAGCAACTCATCCGTCTCGCCTACGCCGTGGTCGTCATCGATGTCGAGGGGGACCACACCAGTCTGGGCGCCCTGCCCAACGTCGTTCATCTGGGTGGGCACGAGCCCGGTCCCAGGACCGGGCTCATACGCACCCTGTTGAGTCACCTTGGCACAAGCATCATCGCCGACCTGTCCCAGCTCACCGGGAAAGAAAGGCACACGTGGTACCAGGAAACACCGCCCCGGCTCGCCGATCTGCGCAGCGACCGCGGCCTGCCCCACTGGGTGCTGATCGACGAGGCCCACGAATCTCTCGGCCAAGAGAGCAAGACTCCACACCTGTTCGCACCGGACCGCAAGGGCCACTGCATGATCACCTATCACCCCACCGAACTCAGTGCTGAGGCTCGGAACAGCATCGACATCCTTGTGTCCCTGCAGCCAACTACCCTTGATGCGGAGGACGCGGTCGTCGCCGCCACCACGGCGTTTAGCAGGCTCTCGGTCAACGATGTCCTCGCCGCATTCTCCGCCCTCCCCACCGGGGCTGGCCTGCTCGTGCGCGCCAGCGAGCCCGGAGTGCTGCGCCCCTTCATAGTCGGCCACCGGCGTACCACTCACGAGCGCCACTGGCACAAGTACGCGACGGCGGACCTACCGGTCCATCGGCGGTTCGTGTTCCGCCGCAGCCGGGAGTCAACCTCCGGTCACGAGGCTGCAAATCTACGCGACTTCCACAGTGAGTTGGACGTCTGCGAGGCCGACGTCATCGCTCACCACGCCGAGGCCCATGACTTCTCCCGCTGGATCCGGGGCGTATTCCGCGATGAACGCCTCGCCGCCGAAGTCGAGCAGGTCGAGGCCGAAATGACCACCGCTCGGCGGGAGAACGTTGAGGCCGCCCGGCGTCGGCTCCTGGCTGCCCTCGAGCACCGCTACCCCGGCTGAGGCTTGCCCGGCGAGAGGTGCGCCGGCCGCGGCTCGCCAAGCCACGGCCCCCCGACGGTGCCGGGAATGCCCCCGGAAGGATCCGAAGGGGTTCTGCTGGGCGGCTGCGGCCTACTTCACGCGTGAGCCGCGCGACCATCCCTCAATCTTCTCGGGCCTGGGTGAGCGGTGTTGCCCGTCTCATATCCGTGGTCGCGCAGCAGTCGCAGGCCACACAGCCCCAGAACCGGCCAGGTGTTTGAGGGTAAAGGCCAGCAGCAAGCTGATGGCTCTGGCTCCTCGTCGATTACCCCCTGTGGGGTGCGGACAGTCGTTCGGCCACGTTCTCCAGAGCCAAACCCCTTGACCCCTTGACCAGCACGACGTCCGCAGGACTCAGCCAGGCGGCGGCGGTAGCAGCGGCGGCGGCCCTGTCCGATGCCACGGTGCTCTCGACGCCACCGGCTCCGGAGACCAGGTCGTCGGCATGGGCGCCGATCGCGATCAACCGGTCCACGCCGAGCGCTGCGGCAAGCGCCCCGACCTCGACGTGCGCCGCGGCGGCCCCGGGGCCGAGTTCCAGCATGTCGCCCAGCACCGCGAGGAGGCGCCCGCCGGGTCTACGCAACGAGGCGAGGGTGCGCAGTGCCGCGGTCATGGAGTCGGGATTGGCGTTGTAGGCGTCGTTAACCACCAGCGCCCCGTCCGGACGGGAGCTGAGTTCCATCCGCCAGTGCGAGCGGGCGGTGGCGTTGCCAAGAGCCAGGGCAACCGTGGAAACGTCCAGGCCCTGCCCCAGCGCCGCCACGGCTGCGGCCAGCGCATTGCCCACCTGATGGGCTCCGGTCACCTGCAACGCCACCGGGGCAGACCCTCTGGCTGCGCCGCTGGCGTGCAGCATGAAGGTGGGCCGTTGCCTGTCAGAGGCCCCGACTTGCTCGGCCCAGACCCGCAGGTCCCCCCACCCGGGCGCAGCACCGACGGCAAAGGTGGCGATGCGGGCGCCGGTGCGTCCGGCCATCGCTGAGACGAGCGGGTCGTCGGCGTTCAGGACCGCCCAGCCTTCTGCGGGCAGCGCCTCCACGAGTTCGCCCTTTGCCTTCGCGATCGCCGCTACCGACCCGAACTGGCCGAGGTGAGCGTGGCCGACGTTGAGCACAATGCCAACGTGAGGCGTCACAATCGGGCACAAGGAGGCAATGTGACCACTGCCGCGGGCTCCCATCTCGCTGACCAGGAACCGTGTGGCCGCATCCACCCTGGTGGCAGTCAGCGGCACCCCGAGCTCGTTGTTCAACGAGCCGACAGGGGCGACCGTGGGGCCGGCGGTCGCCAGCACCTGGGCCAGTAAGTCCTTGGTACTGGTCTTGCCTGACGACCCGGTGATGCCGACGGTGACCAGTCCGGCCGCGACGGCTTCCTCCACAAGCGCCGTTGCCAGGGCGGTCAGCCCGGCCAGCGGGTCGGGCACCACAAGTTGCGGGACCGCCATGGGGAGTTCCTTGCGCACGAGGACGGCCGCGGCGCCAGCCGCGACCGCCCCCTCAACGAAGTCGTGACCATCGGCTCGCTCCCCCGGCAGAGCGACAAAGAGGGCGCCGGGGGAGCATGCGCGTGAGTCGATAACCACGTCGGGGCCGACGAGAGTGCCAGGGTCGCCGACCAGCCTGGCTCCCGTCAGGCGGGCCAACCGGTCGGCGGTCTCTCTACGCATGCGATTCATCATTCACGAATTCTGGTACGTCTGTCAAGTTACAGTCCACCATGATCAGCTTCTCGCGACTGACATCTCCGACGAGCGACGCTGACTTGACGTGGAGACACTTCTCCTGTTTCCTGGGGCAAGAAGGGGAGTAGTCCTCGCTCCGCATCGTCAACACGGTCCCCACCTCGGGATCCGGTGCGCAGGGCCCACAAGGCCGATGAGACCTTCACGAAACTCGTGGAGGTCTTTGTCATGAATGTTCCTTGGTGGGCGTGGTTCGCCGTCCTAGGTGTGATCCTGGTGATGCTCGCCGTGGACCTGATCGCCCACCGCACAGCCCACGTGATCGGCGTGCGAGAAGCCGCCGTCTGGTCGATCGTGTGGGTGACGATCGGTGTCGCGTTCGGTGTGCTGGTGTGGACGTTGTGGGGGGCGGAATTCGGGCAGCAGTATTTCGCCGGATACCTGATCGAGAAATCCCTCGCCGTGGACAACGTGTTCATCTGGGCTATCATCTTCGCCGCGTTCGCGGTCCCGCGCGAGTTTCAGCACCGAGTGCTGTTCCTCGGCGTCCTCGGCGCGCTGATCTTCCGCGGAATCTTCATCGCCGCCGGCGCTGCGCTGATTGAGAACTTTTCCTGGATCCTCTACGTCTTCGCCGCGTTCTTGATCTACACCGGGTGGCGAATGTTCCGCTCACGCAACGAGCACGTCCACCCCGAGAAGTCCCGCATCCTCAAGCTGTTCCGCCGGTTTGTGCCGATGACCGACGCGTACCACGGGCAGAAGTTCCTGATCCGCAAGGCAGGACTAGTAGTGGCGACGCCGCTGCTCGCGGTGCTGGTGCTGGTGGAGATCACTGACATCATCTTCGCCGTCGACTCGATCCCGGCGATCTTCGCCGTGACCAGCGAACCGTTCCTCGTCTTCACCGCCAACGCGTTCGCGATCCTCGGCCTGCGAGCCATGTACTTCCTCCTCGCTGACCTGATCCACCGGTTCGTCTACCTCAAGATCGGACTCTCGTTCGTCCTGATCTGGGTGGGCATCAAGATGCTGCTCCTGGATGTGCTCTACATCCCGACCACGATCAGCCTCGCCGTCGTCGCGACCATCATCACGGTGTCCATTGTCGCCAGCCTGCGCGCCACCCGCGGCCAAGGCCGACGCGAAGTGCAGGCCGAGGCTGCAGGGGCGTTCCGGATCGCCACCGACGAGGAGCTGGGCGCGGTCGAGCCGGTCTTCCGCCGCCGTGTACTTGTGCTCGCGGGGAGCCGGAACGATCGCTCCGGCGACTGACCGTAACGCCGGCCCGCTGCGATCAGGGAAACACCCGCGGCGGCGCTACACCCGATCCCTCAGCCAGTCAGAGGAGGTACACCCGACCGCCAGACTGAAGGGTGGTTGGCCGAAACTGCTGACGATGCCCAACGCCCACCGGCCGAGACGCGCCATCACCCGAGCTCAACCGACCCGCCGTTATCCACATCACCGCCCACCCCGAAGGGAACGCTAATGAAGTTGTTCGACCTCCTCACCAGCCTGGCTTCCCAGGCCCGCAACAAGACCCCCTCCCCAGCGCCGACCCCCGGCAGCGAACCCCGAGACTGGAGAAGCACGCTGCGGGGCACAGTGGACGCACTCATCGGTAACACGGCAGCGGAACCAGCCCAGCCGCCGTTCACGCCGCCCGCCGCCACCCAGTCAGCACCCTCGGGATCGGTCGGACTGACCCCATCGCCGCCGGATCACCAGGCGGCCGACCGTGCCGCTGTGGCCCGCTACGAGTACCTGCTGCGCACCGCCGAACCCGTCCAGCTTGAGCGGATCCACGCAGACGCGTTCGCACGCCTCACTCCCGCAGAGCGGGACCAACTCCACGCGCGACTGCGCACCGAATTACCCCTTGGGGAGCAGCCGCGCACATCGCAACCGGCCGATCTTGCCCGCACCGCCACCCGTGCCGAGGCTGCTCAGCCCGGCTTTCTGGCCGGTATCCTCGCCCGCATCCCTCGACCCGGCGCCGCCACGACCGGGCAGAGGGTCGGGGTGGCCGCTGCCAGTGCGGGAGGTGGACTCCTGATCGCCGTCGCCGGCGGTGCGGCAGTTAGCGCCATCGCCGCCCCGCTCCTCGCTGAAGCCGTCAACGTCGGTATCGATTTCGACGCCCTTGCCGGGTTGGTCAGCGTGGAAGGCTTCACCAGCGGTCTCGAGGATCTCACCCCCGGGGCCACTGACCTGGCTGACGGGGTGAGCGGCGTCACTGCCGGGGCATCCGAGCAGATCGGCGGATTGGGAGAAGACATCACTGGCTTCGGGGAACAACTCTCCAACCTTGAGATTCCCGGCTGGGGAAGACTCTTCGGAGGCTGACCGGAGCCAACCACGCTAAGCACGTCATCCCTGACCGGACAACAGACGGCGCCCGCTCGCTTGTTGAGCCAGTGCCCAGCAAGGCCTCGCGCTTTCATGACTGAAGCGACTGGGATTCATGAGATGAGGAACATAGGCAGGGCGCCGTTTGGGGTGTGACACTTCTCGTGGACAGTCGTTACCAGGAAGGAACGACGAGACGAGATGTCATCGAAACGCAGGAAGTACACCGCAGAGTTCAAGGCTGACGCGGTCCAGCTCGTGGTGGTCGCGCAGCGGCCGATCGCGCAGGTCGCGCGGGAGTTGGAGATCAACGAGAGCTCGCTGGGCTACTGGGTCAAGATCTACCGGGAACAGCACCCCGACCCGGTGAAGGCCCCGCCGCCGGTGGAGGCGGCCCGGCTTGCCGCGTTGGAGGCCGAGGTGCGCCGGCTGTCGGAGGAGAACGCGTTCCTGAAAAAGCGGCCGCGGCCTTCAGGATCGCGTTGTCCTCCCGCAACCTGCGGACCTCGGCCTTCAACTGGCGGAGCTCCTCACGCTCGGCCGTGGTCGGCCCCTCGGCCTCCCCAGCGTCGACCTTCGCCTGGCCGACCCACCCCCGCAGCGTCTCCCGACCGATCCCCAACCGGGAACCGACCGCCTCACACGTGGCACGCAACGTCGGATACTCCGACCGCTGCTCGTGCACCATCCTGACCGCCCGGGACTTCTCCTCGTCGGTGAACTTCTTCGGCATGACCTGCATCCTTCCTGACCGGAAACGATGCGGCAGGAATCTCGGACGCTTCACGATCCGTGGACCCCATCGACCGAGAACCTGCACAGCCGTTGCCCGGCAGCGTCAGCCGGCAAACAGCCCACCCGGCCAGCACCGAAATCGCGACCAGCCAGCCCAGCAAGCGGGTCTCTCAAGCCGCCTCATGAAAGAGGGAGTGTCGACGAGGGTGTCGGCTCAGCCACGCACAGTACAGTGGTCGTCGGGAGCGACGGTGCGCAACTCCGCCTCTTGTGTGGCCTTGGGGCTGTGGCCCACTCCAGGGGGCACGGATCGGTGGAGATCAGCTCGAATCGCGGCGTTCCAGGACTGCAGCGAACGCACCCCCGGGGTTCCTTGGCGCAGGGATTCGACGCCCTGCACGCACGCCGCGAGGGCCTGCGTCGTGGTCACGCAAGGCACGCCGGCGCGGATGGCCGCGCCGCGAATCTCCCAGCCGTCCTGTCGGGGGCTGCCATGGAGCGAGTGGCCGTGCGGCGTGTTGACCACGAGGTCGATCTCGCCTGCCGCGATGGCCTGCACTACCGTCAGCTCACCGTTGGGACCTGGACCTTGCGACGCCTTCCGGAGCACAGTGACCGCAACATCGTGGCGACGCAGCACCTGTGCCGTGCCCTCGGTGGCCAGGATCCGGAATCCGAGGTCGGCGAGCCGCTTGATCGGGAAGATCGCGTGCCGCTTGTCGCGATTCGCCACCGAGACGAACACCGTCCCAGTCGTGGGAAGAGCGGAGAACGACGCGGCCTGGCTCTTGGCGAAGGCGGGGCCAAAGGCCGCATCGAGCCCCATGACCTCGCCTGTGGATCTCATCTCCGGGCCGAGCAGCGGATCGACGCCGACGCCCTCGGGGCTGCGGAACCGGTTGAAGGGCAACACGGCTTCCTTCACGGCGATCGGTGCCGACGCGAGCGCCGTCGCGCCGTCTCCCCCGGATCGGAGCATTCCCTCTGAGCGGAGTTCGGCGATCATCGCGCCGAGTGAGATTCGGGCTGCGGCCTTGGCCAGCGGCGTGCCGGTGGCTTTCGAGACGAAGGGCACGGTCCGCGATGACCGCGGGTTGGCCTCAAGCACGTAGAGCACATCGCCGAGCAGCGCGTACTGAATGTTGATCAGGCCCTTCACCCCGATCCGTTTGGCGATGATCTCGGTGGAGCTGCGAATCTGGTCGATGGTCTCGGTACCGAGGGTAATCGGAGGAAGGGTGCACGCCGAGTCGCCGGAGTGGATGCCGGCCTCCTCGATGTGTTCCATCACGCCGCCGATGTAGAGCTCCGTCCCGTCGAAGAGCGCATCGATGTCGATCTCGATCGCGTCGTCGAGAAACCGGTCCACGAGCACGGGGTGCGAGGGGTCGACCTCGGTTGCGCGTTGGATGTAGCTCACCAGTGAGGCGTCGTCGTAGACGATCTCCATGCCGCGCCCGCCCAGCACGTAGCTGGGACGAACCAGCACGGGGTAACCGATCGTGTGGGCGACCGCCAGCGCCTGTCCGGCGGAGACGGCCGTGCCGTGCTGGGGGGACAGCAGGCCCGCGGAGCTGAGGAGGGCGCCGAATTCTCCGCGATCCTCAGCCAGGTGGATGGCCTCTGGCGACGTGCCCACGATGTGGACTCCGCGGTCTTTGAGCGCCTGTGCGAGCTTGAGCGGCGTCTGCCCGCCCAGCTGCACGATGACGCCCGCCACGGGCCCGGCCGCGAGCTCGGCATGGACCACCTCCAGCACGTCCTCCAGCGTCAGGGGTTCGAAGTACAGCCGGTCGGTGGTGTCGTAGTCGGTCGAGACCGTCTCGGGGTTGCAGTTGACCATCACCGTCTCGTAGCCGGCGTCCCGCAACGCCATGGCCGCGTGCACGCACGAGTAGTCGAACTCGATGCCTTGCCCGATCCGGTTGGGGCCGCTGCCCAGGATGATGACGGCGGGCCGGGTGCGGGGCTCGACCTCGGTCTCCTCGTCGTAGCTGGAGTAGTGGTACGGCGTCCGGGCCGCGAACTCGGCGGCACAGGTATCGACCGTCTTGTACACGGGCCGGATGCCGAACGCCCAGCGGAGGCCACGGACCACGTCAGGGCTGAGATTGCGCAGGTCGGCGATCTGATCGTCGGAGAGGCCGTGTCGCTTGGCGAGCCGCATGAGACCGCCCGTAAGCTCTGGGGCCGAGCACAACTGGTCGGCCGTCTCGCGGATCAGCTGGAGCTGGTCGACGAACCACGGATCGATGCGGGTTGCTTCTACCACCTGTGCCGAGGTGGCGCCGGCGCGAAGCGCCTGCATCATGAGGGCCAGGCGGTGGTCGTGCGGTCGGGCGATGCGGCGCAGCAGCTCGTCCACGCTCTCGATGATCGGGCGGGTGAAGTCGAAGAGTGCCGCCGGGTCCTCCAGTGAGCGCAGGGCCTTGCCGAGCGCTTCGGTGAAGCATCGGCCGATGGCCATGGCCTCGCCCACTGACTTCATGTGCGTGGTGAGGGTGCTGTCAGCGGTGGGGAACTTCTCGAACGCGAAGCGCGGGCACTTGACCACGACGTAATCCAGCGACGGTTCGAACGAGGCGGGCGTCTCGCCGGTGATGTCGTTGGGGATCTCGTCGAGGGTGTAGCCCACCGCCACCTTCGCTGCGATCTTCGCGATCGGGAAGCCGGTGGCCTTCGAGGCCAGCGCCGAGGATCGGGAGACCCGCGGGTTCATCTCCACCACTATCAGCCGCCCGTCGACAGGGTTGAGTGCGAACTGGACGTTGCAGCCGCCAGTTTCGACGCCGACCGCCCTGGTTACCGCGATGGCCACATCGCGCATGGCCTGGTACTCCCTGTCTGTGAGCGTCATGGCGGGGGCCACTGTGATGGAGTCCCCGGTGTGCACGCCCATGGGGTCTAGGTTCTCGATGGAGCACACGATCACGACGTTGTCCGATCCGTCGCGCATGACTTCGAGTTCGAACTCTTTCCAGCCGATGATCGACTCCTCGATCAGCACCTCGGTGACCGGCGACGCCGAAAGGCCTGCCCCGGCGATCCGGATCAGTTCCTCCTCGTTGTAGGCGATGCCGGAGCCGAGCCCGCCCATGGTGAAGCTCGGCCGGACCACGATGGGGTATCCGAGGATCCCCGCGGCGGCGAGGACTTCGTCCATGTCGTGGCAGATACGCGAGCGTGCCACGCCGGCGTCAGCGCCGGGCACCTTGAGTGAGGTGACGATCTGGTTGAACTCCAGCCTGTTCTCCGCCTTTTCGATGGCGTCGACGGAGGCGCCGATGAGTTCGACGCCGTAGCGGTCGAGCACCCCGTTCTTGAACAGGGTCATGGCGGCGTTAAGGGCGGTCTGGCCTCCAAGCGTCGCGAGCAGCGCGTCTGGACGCTCGGTGGCGATGATCTGCTCGAGGTACTCGGGCCTGATCGGTTCGATGTAGGTGGCGTCAGCGTACTCGGGGTCGGTCATGATGGTGGCCGGGTTGGAGTTGACCAGGATCACCCGGAACCCCTCCTCGCGCAACACGCGGCAGGCCTGCGTGCCGGAGTAGTCGAACTCGCACGCCTGCCCGATGACGATGGGGCCGGAGCCGATCACCATGATCGAGGAGATGTCGGTGCGACGGGGCATCAGTCGTCCTTTCCGGCCATGACGTCGACGAAGCGGTCGAACAGGTAGTCGGCGTCGTGCGGTCCGGCGGCTGCCTCCGGGTGATACTGAACAGCGAAAGCAGTCAGTCGGCCGGAATCGTTACGCAACTCCAGGCCCTCGACCACATCGTCGTTGAGACAGACGTGGGTAACTCGTGCAGTTCCCCAGCGGGTGGATACGGACTGGCCAAGGGGGGCATCTACGGCGAAGCCGTGGTTCTGGGCGGTGATCTCGACCGTGCCCCTGGCCAGGTCCATCACCGGCTGGTTGATGCCGCGATGGCCGTACTTCAGCTTGTAGGTGCCGAAGCCAAGTGCACGACCGAAGATCTGGTTGCCGAAGCAAATCCCGAAGTAGGGCAGCCCCGCATCCAGAATCTCGGTGAGAAGGTCCACCGCACGCCCGGCTGCCGCCGGGTCGCCCGGCCCGTTGGAGAAGAAGACCCCATCGGGACCCACCGCGGTGATGTCGTCGAGGGTGCTCGCAGCAGGCAGGACGTGCACCTCGATTCCTCGCTGGGCGAGCCGGGTGGGAGTCATGTCCTTGATGCCGAGATCGACCGCGGTGACTGTGAAGCGCTTCCTGCCCACTGCCGGGACGACCTGCTTCGAAGCGACGGTGACATCGGCCACGAGGTCCGCCCCCAGCATGGGCTGCGTCTCCAGCACCCGCGCAAGCAGTTGCCGAGGGTCGGTCTCGATGGTGGAGACGCCCACCCGCATCGCGCCGTTGTCACGGATGTGACGCGTCAGCGCTCGCGTGTCGAGGTCGGCGATGCCAACGATCCCTTGCCGACGCAGTTCGTCATGCAGGGAGCCGTTGGCGCGCCAACTCGAGTGTGTCCGTGAGGGGTCGCGGACCACGTAACCGGCCACCCAGATCCTGCGCGACTCATTGTCCTGGTCGTTCCATCCGGTGTTGCCGATGTGGGGGGCCGTCGCGATCAGGACCTGGCGGTGGTAGCTGGGATCGGTGAGGGTCTCCTGGTAGCCCGTCATGCCTGTGGAGAAGACGGCCTCCCCGAAGGTTTCTCCAGTGGCGCCGAACGACGTGCCGCAGTAGAACCGCCCGTCCTCCAAGACCAGCAGTGCTGGCATCGGAAGACGAGCGGTCCCTGCGGAAGCCTCGGTGGAGCCGCCCTGAGCAGGGGGGGCGCTCATGTGATCTGTTCCAGGAGGCTGGTCTCAACGTCGTAGATGAAGCCGCCGACCCTGACCCGGTCAGCGAGCAGGGGGTGCTGTCGCAGCAGTGCGACATCGGCGTGGATCCGGCCACGCTGGTCCGGGTCTGCGCCGATGGGCAGGTTGCCGAGGTCGGCACCGGTCGTCTCCGAAACGCGGCGGCGGATCGCATCGTCGTCGCCGCTTGCCACGGCACAGCAGGTGTGTTGGACGATCAGGATGCGGTCCACGTTGAGAAGGTGTGCGGCTAGCACGCATCCGGTGAGCGCGTCCGCGGTGACATGGCCCCCAGGGGTGCGCATGATCTTGGCGTCGCCCAGTGTCAGGCCCACCATCGCCAAGGGCTCCAGGCGTGAGTCCATGCAGGTCACGACGGCGATCCCGGCGTGAGCGATGCCGTCGAAGGGGCGAGGTCCGGACCTCGCGTAGCGCTGGTTCGCAGCGATCAGATCACCGAAGATGTCCTCGTCCATGACCGAAACAGTAGCGACTTGACACGCGAATTGCAATTCCGGAAACTAGGGCAGTAGCATTGATGCGAGGCGGTGGTCGACCAACCGCAGCGCCTGATCGCGAGGTGGGCACATGGGTACATCAACTCTTCGCCCTGCTCGGCGTCGCGCGGGCCCCGTTCGTTTCGTCCGCCCCGCTCACCATCGCCACGAAGTCGGCGACCCTGACGCCGCGCTCCAGATCATGGCGCAGGTGCGTGCCGGGAGCCAGATGGTAGTGATTTCGCCGCCCCGACTTCTCCTTGATCACGTAACCCTGCGTCACCAACTCACCGACTATCTGCTGCACGGCTCGTTCAGTGATACCCACCTGCTGCGCGATGTCTCGCATCCGCGCCGTCGGGTTCCGGGCAAGGGCCACGAGGACGTGGCCATAGTTGGAGAGAAAGGTCCAGTCGCCAGGTGCCATAGCGGAGCATGATACACGATTCATCATTCACGAAATAGAGAGGTAGCAATGACCAATCCCCTTGCCGAGGCGATCCACCTGGACCAGGATCCGTACGGTCTTGACCGGCTCCTGGAAGCCGACATCGACATCCTCACACAACTGCATGAGCAGGTTCTCCACGAGAGAGGAGCCGGCGCGCTCGCCACGCTCATGCAGCAAGTGCAGGACTCTGCGGCACGGGCCGCCGATGGCGGCGACCCCGAGGAGCCTGGCCGGGTCGTCGGGGCACTGACCGCTACCCAGGCGCTTCAACTCGCGCAGGCCCTGACCGTTCACTTCCACCTGATCAACCTCAGCGAGGAGCGGTACCGCTCCAGACTCATCCGCGGGACACACTCCGAGGTGGCAGGCACGGCGCCGGACGTCTGGCCAGCGGTGGCCGCACTCGGCCCCGCGGCGGCTCGCGTGAAGAACCTCCGCATCCATCCGGTGCTGACCGCGCACCCCACGGAAGCTCGCAGGCGCGCTGTCTCCTCAGCCCTGCATCGTATCGCCGAACAACTGGACCGCTACGACGATCCAGGCTCCGGCTCGCAGGAGCGGGACTTCGCTCAGCGCCGGATGCTGGAGGAGATCGACATCCTCAGCCGCACCTCCCCCCTGCGCACCACACCACCCCAACCCTCGGACGAGGTTCGCACCGTGATGTCCGTGTTTGACCAGACGCTGTTTCAAGCGGTGCCACGGTTGTACCGCACAGTCGAGTCCGCGATCGCCGACGGGGAGCCGGGCCGTTGTCGCCCGTCGGTTCCCGGTTTCCTGCGGTTCGGTTCCTGGGTGGGCGGTGACCGGGACGGCAACCCGTTCGTCACGGCCGAGGTCACCCGGCAGACCATGTCCATCCAGGCGGAGTGCATCCTCAAGGCGCTCGCCACCGGAGCAGATCGCGTCGCCCGCACCCTCACGATGAGCGAGGACGCCAGCCCCCCGTCGCCCGAACTGGCCAGTGCGCTGGCCCGTGATTCGGTCACGGCGCCGGAGATCTTCCAACTCATCCGCAAATCGTCTCCGGGAGAGCCGCATCGGCAGAAGCTACTCTTCGTCGCCACCAGGCTCACGGCCACCAGAGAGGGCCAGATCGATCTCGCATACCGCGAGCCCGCTGAGTTGGTGGCTGATCTCAGTCTGATCCAGACCTCCCTGGAGCAGGCAGGAGACACACGGGCGGCTTTCGGGGAGCTCCAGCACCTGATCTGGCTGGCCGAAACCTTCGGCTTCCACCTGGCCGACCTGGAGGTGCGCCAGCACAGCGATGTGCACCGGCGAGTCTTGGACGAACTGCTCGGGCAACTCGACTGGGACCCGGAAGCGCCGGGCAGCCCCACGCGGCTGGAGTTGCTCGACTCGCTCGCGGTCAACGGTTGGCCGGCCCACGTCCAGGCTCTCAGCGACGCCACCCGCGAGGTGCTCGACACGCTTCGGGTCATGTCCTGGCTTCAGGAGCGCTGGGGGGCTCAGTCGTGCGGCCGTCACGTGGTGAGCTTCACCCAGCAGGCTCAGCACCTCGTCGCAGTGCGCGCACTTGCTCGCCTCGCGGTCGGTGACGCCGCCCTCAGGTTGAACGTGGTTCCGCTTTTCGAAACCGGAGCCGACTTGAGCGGGGCCGTCGGTGTCCTTGAAGAGTGGCTCACCTTGGAGAGCACCCGCAGCTGGCTCGACGAGGTGGACTGGCACGTCGAGGTGATGGTCGGTTACTCGGACTCGGCCAAGGACGTCGGACCGGCCAGCGCAACCCTGACTCTTTACCGGGCGCAGACCCAGATCGTTGAGTGGGCGCAGCGTCACGGCATCCAACTCACGCTGTTCCACGGCCGAGGCGGATCCCTGGGCCGTGGCGGAGGCCCTGTTCACCGGGCCATCCTGGCCCAGCCTCCGGGTTCGATCTCCGGCCGGTTCAAGGTCACCGAGCAGGGTGAGGTCATCTTTGCCCGGTACGCGGACGTGACCCTGGCCCAGGCGCACTTGGAACGTCTCACCTCGGCGGTGCTGCTCGCAGACACCGACGACGTGGTGCACCGCAACCGTGCCGCCGCTGAGGAGTTCGACGATGTCGCGACGACGGTGGAGCGGGTCTCTCGCGAGACCTACCTCAGCCTCGTGCGCACGCCTGGTTTCGCCGATGTCGTGGCTGCGTCGAGCCCGCTTGAGGAATTGGGGCGGCTGAGGCTCGGATCCCGCCCGGCGCGGCGAAGCGGCGCGGAGAAGGGCAGGGATCTGAGTGACTTCCGGGCCATCCCCTGGGTGTTCGCATGGTCCCAAATCCGGGCGAACGTGCCCGGCTGGTTCGGGCTGGGCTCCGGGTTGGCCGCTGTGGGGGACCTCGACCGGCTGCGCGCGGCATACCGTCGGTGGCCGCTGTTTGCCAGCATGATCGACATTGCGGAGATGAGCCTCGCGAAGGCTAACCCGCGCTTGACGAAGTCCTTCCTGGCACTCGGTGGGCAGCTGAGCGTCACCAGCGCCGTGCTGGCGGAGTACGAGCTGACGCGCGACCTTGTGCTGGCGATCCTGGAGCAGGAGGAGCTACTGGAACGCAAGCTCCGCCTCGGCACCCGGGTTGCACTGCGGGCCCCGTCCATCGACGCGCTCAGCCACCTGCAGTTGCGCGCACTGCGCGTCATCCGCGAGGGCGGTCCGGGAGACGACGCACCGTCTGAGGAGGACCGGGAACAGTGGACGCGGGTCCTGTTGACCACCGTGAACGGAGCGGCTGCCGGTCTGCAGAACACTGGATAGCGGTGGGGAAGGCTTGCGCGCCCTCGGAATCCGCAGGGGCACGCCGATTCTCCGTCTGCCGGAATGGCTAGACTCTCGGCATGACATCCACGGTGCTGCACCCCCAGCCGTCGTTCGTCCCCGTGGACCGTGATGAAGTCTGAGCCGGCCCAGCGGGACGAGCCCGAGGACCGCCCCGGCGCAGGGCCCTCCAGGACAGGTGCAGGGGCGATGAAGCGGGGTCTCGAGCTCTTCCGGTACGTCGCTTCCATCGGCGCGGTCACCGCACTTCTGCTCTCCGTGGCCACGTACCTCTGGGCACTCAGCAAGGCCTTCTTGTTTGTCGAGGCCCTGCTCACAGCGTCTACCAGCCCCGACGCTGCGCTGGTCAAGTTGTACGAGAGCGTGGACTCGATCCTCATAGCCACGGTGCTGCTCATCGTCGGCTACGGACTGTGGGAGCTTTTCGTCGGCGACCTCAACCTACCCCCAAGCCTCACCACGCTCTCCTTTGACCACCTCAAAGGCCGAACGGCTGGGACGCTGCTGTTGGTCATGGCAGTGCGTTTCCTTGAGGTGATCGTCGCCCGGCCGGAACCGGACGAGTTGTTGGCGGTAGGGGTCAGTGTCACGCTCATCGGCGCCCTGCTGTTCGCCTTCGCCAACTGGCAACGACCCCACTAGGAGCACTCCGCCACGTGTAGGCCAGGCGTGGTGCTTCACTGTCGAACCTTCCCGTGACTGGGACGACGGCCCTGTTGCGGCCACCCCCAAGGGCAGGTACCCTCGAACTGTCCGGAGAGGGAGTATCCCAAGAACGGGTCCGACGTCAGCACGGCGCAAGCCCGTCGGATCGGCCGTAAGGCGGGAGAGACTCAACGTACTTTTGCCCCTGAACCTCACTCCGGGAGACACCTTGCCCACGGACAGCCTCACCGACACCAGCCCAGCCGAGACTGATCCGTCCTGGCACCTGATGAGCACCGACCAAGCTCTGGCGCGGACTGAATCCCGGGCCTCCGGGATCACGACGCCAGAGGCCGAGGAGCGCTTGGAGCGCTACGGCACCAACGAACTCGTCGATCGCGGGGGCAAACCGGCCTGGAAGATTCTGTGGGAGCAGTTCACCTCGGTGATGGTGTTGATCCTCATCGCGGCAACCGTCCTCTCGCTGGTCCTCGGCAAGTTCCTGGAGGCCGGAGCCATCGGCGGGATCGTGCTGCTGTTCGCACTGCTCGGCTTCTTCCAGGAGTACCGGGCGGAGAAAGCCATCGCCGCGCTTCGCCAGATGACGGTACCCACAGTGCGGGTGCTGCGCGACGGCAGCACCTCCCCCGTCCCGGCACGGCAACTGGTACCGGGAGATGTGATCCATCTGGACGCGGGCACGGTGGTCCCGGCCGATCTACGACTGCTCGAGGCGGTCTCCTTGAGGATCCAGGAGGCGGCCCTGACGGGCGAGTCCGAGGCCGTGGACAAGGCGACTGCGCCCTTGGCCGGTCACGACCTCCCCGTGGGTGATCGGGTCAACATGGCATTCTCCGGAACCGAGGTCACTTACGGCCGTGGTGTGGGCCTGGTCATCGCCACCGGCATGGCCACCGAGCTGGGCAGGATCGCCGACCTGCTCCAGGGAGTGACCGCGGAGCAGACCCCGCTCCAGCAGCGCCTCGACCATGTCGGCAAGCAACTCGCGGTCCTGGGCGTGGTCACCGCTGGTGTCGTTGCAGTCCTAGGCGCGCTCGCCGGCGAGACGTGGAGCGACCTCGTGCTCACCGCCATCTCGGTGGCCGTTGCGGTCATCCCAGAGGGTCTCCCGGCCGTCGTCACGTTCACGCTGGCCGTGGGGGCACAGCGGATGCTGCGGCGCAACGCTCTGGTGCGTAAGCTGCCTGCGGTGGAGACCCTGGGCTCGGTTACCACCATTTGCTCGGACAAGACGGGCACTCTTACCCAGAACAGAATGACCGTCTCGACGCTCGTCCTGCCCGACGGGATATGGACACCGGGAGGCGGCGAGCCATCGGGTCCGGCTCTCGTCGCATTGGCGGCTGGCTCACTGTGCAACGACGCAGAGCTTCGCCACGTCGACGGGGAGGGGGCTCAAGCGATCGGCGATCCTACTGAGACCTGCCTTCTCGATGCGGCGAAGACCGGCGGGATCGATGTGGCAACGCTACGCAAGGTCTTACCGAGGATCGGGGAGTTGCCCTTCGATTCCGAGCGCAAACGCATGAGCACCCGGCACGCGGCGTTGGCCGGGCGCGTCACCGAACTGGCGCTGCTACCTCAGGACTTCGATCTCCTCTTCGTGAAGGGGGCCGTCGACGGGCTCGTCTCCCGCACCACGGGCGTGCTCGCCGACGGCGGCGTCCGGGCCTTCGACGACGGCGCGCGCGCATGGGTCGAGAACACCAACAGGGACCTCGCCTCGCGTGGCCAGCGCGTCCTGGGGCTCGCGGTTCGGCTCATCCGCCCCGGGGACACGCCGAGCGATACCGAGACCGACCTTGTCCTGCTAGGTGTCGTCGGCATCATCGATCCTCCGCGGCCGGAAGTGGCTGCAGCTGTGGCCACCTGCCAGGCGGCCGGCATCCGGCCGGTCATGATCACCGGAGATCACCCCTTGACCGCGCAGGCCATCGCCCGAGAGCTAGGTATCGGACACGACGGGGAGGTGCTCACCGGCGTCGACCTGGACCGTCTTGACGCCGAGGAGTTCGATCGCGCCACCAAGACGGTCAGCGTCTTCGCCCGAGTCTCGCCCGAGCACAAACTGCGCCTCGTTGACTCGCTTCAGCGTCACGACCAGATCGTGGCCATGACAGGCGACGGTGTCAACGACGCGCCCGCGCTGAAGAAATCCGACATCGGCGTGGCCATGGGCATCACCGGCACTGACGTCTCGAAGGAGGCCTCGGACATGGTGCTGCGCGACGACAACTTCGCCACCATCATTGCCGCCGTCGAGGAAGGCAGGGTCATTTATGACAACCTGCGCCGGTTCGTCTCCTTCGCCGTGGCCGGCAACATCGGCAAGATCATTGTCATGGTCGGCTGGCCCATCCCGTTTATCTTCCTCCCCTTGGATGCCACGGCTGCCGTGGCGCTTCTACCGCTGCAACTGCTTTGGCTCAACCTCATGACCGACGGCCTGCTTGGCCTCGCGATGGGCAAGGAGCCCGCTGAGTCCACGGTGATGCGCAGGCCGCCCCATGTGCCCGGCGGGAGTCTCTGGACGGGTGGTCTGGGCCGTCGGACGGTGTGGGTAGGCTTGGTTATCGGCTTCGTGGCGCTTGGGATCGGTTTCTGGTACCACGAAACCGGCAACCCGGCCTGGCAGTCGATGTTGTTCACCACTCTGGCGTTCCTCCAGATCGGACAGGCCTTCGCCACCAGGTCGCACCACGACTCGCTCACCACGATCGGATGGCGCTCCAACCCGTTGCTGCTGTGGATCGCCGCACTGGTGCTCGCCCTGCAAATGGCGGCGCTGTACACGCCGCTGGGTGTGTTCCTGCGGCTGGAGCCGCTGGGCGCGGTCGATCTGCTGATCTCAACGGCCGCCGGCGTCGGATTGCTGGTGCTCATCGAGTGCGTCAAGGCCGTGGATCGTGGCAGGGGCGTGGTCATCAGCATCGGACGCGACTGAGGCCGGGCTGGTGCAGCCAGCGCGGATCGTGTGCCCGTTGGCCGCTGCGGAGACCGTCCAGATGGAGGGCATCACCGGCATCGATGCGGACATGCCGGTCATCCGGAGAGCTCCAGAGGAGTCCACCGCGGCCAGGCCCTCACGTTGCGCCCGCCTCCAGTCCTCTCGGTCCAGTCTCGCCCATCGCGGCCCACACGACCCAGAGTCTGGCCGAAAGTCAGTCACCTCCTTGAGGCCCGGGATCATCATTCCCCATGGGGAACCCGTGGGGAATGATGATCCCCCCCAACCAGGCAAGAAGCCTGTCCTCGACGGCAATCGGGAACCGCGTCCCCCGGTGTCACCCGTCGCCAAAGGCGAACCAGCACCCAGAGACAGAGAATCGGCGAGAGGTTCTCACCTCTCGCCGATTCCCTGTATTTGCCCTAGTCAGAGGCACTTTTGTGCGCGAGAGAGGAGTTGAACCTCCACGTCCCAAGGGACACTGGCACCTGAAGCCAGCGCGTCTGCCATTCCGCCACTCGCGCGTTGGGCCTTGCGACCCGACGAGGAACAATAGCACGAGGAGCGGGAGGCTCCGCAAATCGACTGTGGGCAGGAGGGGGTTCAGCGTCGTGGATCCCGGCGAACCCGCCCCGCAGAGGAGCATCCGGCTTAGGCTTGAAGACCCACTGCGCTGGACGACCGCGTCCGCACCGGCCGCGTGACTCCAGCCGACGACTTGGCAAGGAGTGAAGCAAGATGACCGATCCGCTCGGCACCCCGTACCCCGACCCTGCCGCACGTCCGGACCTGGGCAATGAGGTATCGATGGACTCGCCGGATTCCCCGGCCTCTCCCGACTCCCCGGATTCGCCCGCCAGCCCCGACAGCCCACCTGAAGCTGAGCCCCTGGGTCGCGACGGTATGGCAGGCATGGACATCGAGCACGAGGCCGATGTCGACGGCTACTGGCGCGATGAGTTCGGCAACCGCGTGGACCACGAGGGCAACAGGGTCGACGAGGACGGCAACCCCGTCGACGCAGGTGGGGACAGGATCGATCCCGCTGACGAGGTGATCGGGATCGTGCCGCCCGTGCCACCACGCTGACCGCGCCATGGCGAGGCACTCGCCACCGTCCGGGAGATATGCGTTGACAACTCGCGTTTCCTAGGCTTCGAGGCCGCTTCGCGGCGCCTCAGCCCACGGGGTAGGGCCACACCAGGCAGCACGTCAGCCGGCCGGAAGATCGGCGCTACAGGAGCGATGCGACGAGCGCACACCGCCTAGGCGCCAGGAGCGCAGCGACGAGCCTCGAAGGCAAGGCGCTGGTCCATCATGTGCCGGCTGCGGCCCACGGATCGGGAGATCAGCCGCCCCTCGGTCGGGATGTGGACATCCTGGCGCGGGTTTTCTTCCTCCAGGCGGGCATCCGGTGCACTCACGGGGCCGAGCGGGCACCTGGAGGAACAGAAACCGCAGGGCGCCTACCAGCCTCGGCCAGTGGCGGTGGGCCCGGCGACGGGACACCAGCGGGGTGGGCCGCAAACCCCGCGGCCCCAGTCAGCACGACGCCCCTCCTGCCTTGATGGCCGGAGGGGCGTCTGTCGTCCGGAACGGTCAGGGAACCAGGTAGCCCGCCGCTCGGTACAGCTCGTACCACTCCGGGCGGGTCAGCTCCACGTCGGCGCCCGCGGCGGCCCACGTGACCCGCTCCGGCGTCGTCGTGCCCAGCACCACTTGCATGTTGGCCGGGTGACGGGTGATCCACGCCGTCGCAATGCCCTCAGGGCGCACGTCGTACTTCGCCGCCAGCCGGTCGATCACCGCGTTCAGCTCCGGGTGATCCGGGTTGCCGAGGAACACCCCTGTGAAGAAGCCCGCCTGGAACGGCGACCACGCCTGAACGGTGATGTCGTGCAGGCGGCAGTAGTCGAGGATGCCGAGATCGCGGCTGACCGACTGGTCCAGGGCCGCCATGTTCGCCGCGACACCCTGAGCCACGATGGGCGCGTGCGTGATCGACAACTGCAGCTGATTGGCGACGATCGGCTGCGTCACATGACGCCTGAGGAGGTCGATCTGCCCAGGCGTGTGGTTGGAGACGCCGAAGTGCAGCACCTTGCCTGCGGCCGCCAGGTGATCGAAGGCGCGGGCGACCTCCTCGGGCTCGACCAGCGCGTCGGGGCGGTGGAGCAGCAGGACGTCGAGGTAGTCGGTGTTCAGGGCGCGCAGCGAGCCTTCCACCTGGACGACGATGTGCTTGTAGGAGAAGTCGAAGTACGGCCCGTCCTTGACGATGCCGGCCTTGGTCTGAAGCGTGATGTCCTCGCGCTCCGACGGGGTGAGCTGGAGCGCCTCGGCGAACCGCCGCTCGCAGCCGTGATAGGGAGCGTCGCCGTAGATGTCGGCGTGATCGAAGAAGTCGATCCCCGCGTCGCGCGACGCGGTGTAGAGGGCGCGCACCTCGTCGTCGGTCTTGTCCTGGATCCGCATCACGCCGGTGACCACCGCCGGCACATCGACATCGCTGGTTCCGAGCTTGAACGTCTTCATCGTCGTGTCCTTCGTCGCGTCCCCGCCGGGCGGCGGGCACCCTTTCACCCTAGCCTTGCGCGACGGGGGCGGTGGAGTGGCGCACCACCAACCTGGTGGCCAGGCGCACATGGCCCGACTCGACGGGGCGCCCCGCCGCGACATCGAGCAGCCGGCGGACGGCCGCGGCGCCCATCCCCTGGAGCGGCTGGTGGACAGTGGTGAGCCCGGGCACGGCCAGTCCGGCCAGCACCGTGTCGTCGAACCCCACCACGCTCAACTCCTGCGGGACCTGGATGCCCAGTTGGCGCGCGGCCTCGCACACGCCCATGGCGGCCGGGTCGCAGGGCGCGAAGATGGCGGTGGGCCGCTCCCCCGCCGGCCGCGACAGCAGTTCGCGTCCGGCCCGCAGCCCGAGCTCGTGGGTGTACCCGCCGTCGACGACGAGGGACGAGTCCAGCGAGAGGCCGTTCATGTGCAGCGCGGACACGTAGCCCTGCAGGCGCTCGGTCGCGGGCACCGACTCCGGCGGTCCCTTGACGAAGCCGATCCGACGGTGCCCCTGGTCGATCAGGTGCTGCGCCGCCTCCACGCCCCCGTTCCAGTTGGTGGCGCCGATGCTCATCACGGTGGGCGGCAGCGCGTTGGCCGGGTCGATGGCCACGAGCGGGAGGCCGATGTCGCGCACCTTGGCGAGCTGATGCTCCGACAGGCGGGCGGTGAGGACGATCACGCCTAGATAGCCCCTGGCCTTGATCAGGTCCAGCCATGAGTCGTCGAGCGGCACCGCGACCCCCGACGGCGCGGCCTCGGGCAGGTAGAAGGTGCCGAGCGCAACCCCCTCCGCCATCGCCGTCGAGATGGCACCCTTGAGGATCTCCAAGGTGTAGGTGGTGGTCAGGTCGTCGGCCACGAGCGCCATCTGCGGGTAGGGCGCCGCCTCGCCGGACACCGGCTGGTAGCCGAGTTCCTCCATGGCGGCCAGCACCCGCGCCTTGGTCGCTGCAGAGACGCCGCCGCGGTCGTTGAGCGCCTTGGACGCCGTCGCGCTCGACACCCCCGCCCGCAGCGCCACGTCCTGCAGGCGCACGTCCTTCGCTACTCTCACGCGGGCCAGCATAGCGAAAAGTTTCGGCACGACGCTAACGAACTGGACACATCTTTTGGTTGCACTTGCAGACTAAATGGTTCTATGCGTAAGCTCTGGCCCACAAGGCAATGTTTCACGAAACTTTTCGTGGTACCACTACCGGAGGTTCAATGATGACCCACACGCTCCCCAAGATCGCGGCCCTCGTCGCCAGCGCCGCCCTGGCCCTGACCGCCTGCGGCGGCTCCGCCGACGGGACCACCCCTGGCTCCTCGTCCGCCGCCGGCGGCGACGTGGCGCTCACCTGGTGGCACAACTCCAACACCGGTGCCGGCAAGGACTACTACGACAAGGTGGCCGCGGACTTCGAGGCGGCCAACCCCGGCGTGACCATCACCGTCGAGGCGATGCAGCACGAGGACATGGGCACCAAGATCGAGGCCGCCTGGCAGAGCGGCGACATGCCCGACATCTACATGGAGCGTGGCGGCGGCGAGCTGGCCGACAAGGTGGAGGCCGGCCTGGTCAAGGACCTCTCCGAGGCCGCGTCGGACACCATCGACAAGCTGGGCGGCGCCGTCAACGGCTGGCAGGTGGACGGCAAGACCTACGCGCTGCCGTTCTCGCTGGGCGTGGTGGGCTTCTGGTACAACACCGAGATGTTCGCCGACGCCGGCATCACCGAGGCCCCCACCACGATGGACGAGTTCTACGACGCCATCGACAAGCTCAAGGCCGCGGGCATCGACCCGATCTCGGTGGGCGCCGGCGACAAGTGGCCCGCCGCCCACTACTGGTACTACTTCGCGCTTCGCCAGTGCTCGCAGGACGTCCTGTCGGGCGCGGTGACCAGCCTGGACTTCTCGGACGAGTGCTTCATCCGCGCCGGCGAGGACCTGGAGGAGCTGGTTGCGGCGGAGCCGTTCAACCCCGGCTTCCTCACCACCCCCGCGCAGTCCGGCCCCACCAGCGCCTCCGGCCTGCTTGCCACGCGCAAGGTGGCCATGGAGCTGGCCGGCCACTGGGAGCCCGGCGTGATGCAGGGCCTGACCGAGGACGAGCAGGGTCTCGGCGAGGCCACCGGCTGGTTCGCGTTCCCTGAGGTCGACGGCGGCGAGGGCGACCAGAGCGCCGCGCTCGGCGGCGGCGACGCCTGGGGCGTCCCGGCCGATTCGCCCGACGAGGCCGTCGAGTTCGTCGAGTACCTCCTGTCCGACGAGGTCCAGAAGGGCTTCGCCGAGCTGGACATGGGCCTGCCCACCAACCCCAGCGCGTCCGAGTACGTCGCGGATCCGGCTCTGGCCCAGCTCCTCGAGGTCCGCGACGCCGCGGGCTACGTCCAGCTCTACTTCGACACCGCCTTCGGCACCTCCATCGGCGGCGCCATGAACGACGAGATCGCCCTGGTCTTCGCCGGTCAGGCCTCCGCCCAGGACATCGTCGACGCCACGCAGGCGGCCGCGGACGCGGAGAAGTAGTCCATGACCGCCACCTCGACGCAGGCGGCGGCGCTCCGGGACAACGGTGAGGGCGGGCGCGACGAGCGCCCGCTCTCCCCAGTCCGGAAGCGGCCCGTCAACTGGAGGATGGGCCTGGAGATCGCCGTCTTCGTGCTGCCCGCCCTCGTGCTGTTCTTCATGTTCGTCGTGTGGCCCATGCTGCGCGCCGTCCAGTTCTCGGTCTACCGCTGGAAGGGCTTCGGCCCCCTGACGGACTTCGTCGGCCTCCGCAACTACGTCTCGGTGCTGACCAACGACGTGTTCATCGGCGCCCTGGGGCACAACCTGTTCATCGTGGTGGCGTCGATCGCCATCCAGCTGCCGCTCGGCATCGCCGTCGCGCTGCTCCTCAACCGCAAGATGAAGTTCCAGGGCGTGCTGCGCACGGTCGTGTTCGTGCCCTACATCCTGGCCGAGGTGATCGCCGGCGTGGTGTGGTTCCAGCTGCTCCAGCCCCGCTACGGCGTCATCGACACCATCCTCGCCGCCGTCGGGATCCAGGGCCCCGAACAGGGCTTCCTCGGCACCCCGGACCTGGCCCTGTGGACCGTGATGGTGGTGCTCACCTGGAAGTACCTCGGGTTCGCCATCATCCTGTTCCTCGCCGGCCTGCAGGGCGTTCCGCAGGAGCTGGACGAGGCCGCCCAGATCGACGGCGCCTCCTGGTGGCAGACCCAGCGCCACATCACCATCCCGCTGCTCGGACCCACGCTGCGCACCTGGGCGTTCCTGTCCATGGTGGGCTCGCTCCAGCTCTTCGACATGGTTTGGATCCTCACCGGCGGCGGCCCCGCCAACGCCACCACCACCATGGCCACCTTCCTCATCACGGAGGGCACCCGGCGCAGCAACTACGGCATCGCCGGCGCCGCGTCCGTTGTGCTGTTCGTGGTCGCGCTCACCATGGCTCTGCTCTACCAGCGCTTCATCCTCAGCCGCGACACCCCGGACAACGACAAGCGAAAGGCCCGCCGATGACCGCCTCAGCCGTCGCCCCCGCCGCCTCGCGGCGCCGCCGCCTCACCGCCCCGCTGATCTACCTGGTGGCGCTGATCGTGGCCGCGTTCTCGCTCGGCCCGGTGCTCTACTCGATCCTGGGCGGCTTCCGCAGCAACGCGCAGCTCGCCGAGAACCCGGCCGGCCTGCCCTCCCCCTGGGTGTGGTCCAACTACGCCGGAGTGCTGACCAACCCCAGCTTCTGGCGATACGGCCTCAACTCGTTGGTGATCGCCCTGCTCACCACCGCGCTGGTGGTGGTGTTCGGCCTCATGGCCGCCTATCCGCTGTCGCGCTACCGGTTCCCCGGGCGCGAGAAGATCTACATGATCTTCGTGCTCGGCCTGCTGTTCCCGGCCACCGTGGCCGTGATCCCGCTGTTCATCATCATCAGCAAGGACCTGGGCATGAGCAACACGTGGTGGGGCGTCGCGCTCCCCCAGGCGGCGTTCGCGCTCCCGATGACCATCGTCATCCTGCGACCCTTCCTCCAGGCCATCCCCGCCGAGCTCGAGGAGGCCGCCGCCATCGACGGCGCCAGCCGGCTCAGCATCTTCACCCGCATCATGGTGCCGCTCTCCGGGGCCGGCCTGGTGACGGTCGGCGTCCTCGCCTTCGTCGGCTCCTGGAACGCCTACCTGCTGCCGCTGCTCCTCCTGCAGGGCGACATGCGCACCCTTCCGCTGGGCGTGGCCGACTTCTCCACCGAGCACTCCTCAGACACGGCCGGAGTGTTCGCCTTCACCACCCTCTCCATGATTCCCGCCATGGTGTTCTTCCTCACCATGCAGCGCCGCATCGTCGGCGGCCTCCAAGGCGCGGTCAAGGGCTGACGCCCCGCGCAGAAATGACTCCTCCCATGACCTGGACAGACCCCACCGCCCCCCTCGACGCGCGGCTCGACGCCCTGATGGACGCGATGTCGCTGACGGACCTCGCGCACCAGCTCGGCTCCTACTGGCTGCCCGCCGATGCCGACCGCCCGGCCCCGGACCCTGACGCCCACGAGGTGGCGCCGATGGAGACCGAGTTCACCTCCGAGCTGCGGCCCTGGCACGAGGCGGTCGACGGCGGGCTCGGCCACCTGACCCGCGTGTACGGCACCGCGCCAGTGAGCGTGGCCGACGGAGCGGCGAAGCTGTCGCGGCTGCAGTCTGAGGTCGCGGCGGGCAACGCCTTCGGGATCCCGGCGATCGCGCACGAGGAGTGCCTGACGGGCTTCACGGCGCTGGGAGCCACCGTCTACCCCGCGTCCATCGCGTGGGGCGCGACCTGGCGTCCGGAGCTGATCGAGGAGATGGCCGCGGCGATCGGCTCGGACCTGGCCGCCGTCGGGGTCCAGCAGGGGCTGTCCCCGCTGCTGGACGTGGTGCGCGACTACCGCTGGGGCCGCGTGGAGGAGACCTGCGGCGAGGACCCGTACCTCGTGGGCAGCCTCGGCACCGCCTACGTGCGGGGCCTGCAGTCGGCCGGCGTGGTGGCCACCCCGAAGCACTTCGTGGGCTACTCGGCCGGGCGCGCGGGCCGCAACCACGCGCCCGTGTCGATGGGGCGCCGCGAGCTCGAGGACGTCATGCTGCCGCCGTTCGAGATGGCGGTCCGCCTGGGCGGGGCCCGCTCGATCATGAACTCCTACTGCGACGTCGACGGCCAGCCGGCAGCCGCATCGCCCGAGCTGCTCACCGGGGTGTTGCGGGACCGCTGGGGCTTCGAGGGCACCGTCGTGTCCGACTACTGGAGCATCGCGTTCCTCACCCGGATGCACCGGATCGCGCCCGACGACGCCACCGCCGCGGCCCTCGCCATCCGCGCGGGCCTGGACATCGAGCTGCCGTCGACCGGCGCCTACTGGGCGATCGAGGAGGCCATCGCGCGGGGCATGCTGAGCGAGGACGACGTCCGCCGCTCCGCCCGGCGCGTGCTGCGGCAGAAGCTGGAGCTCGGGCTCCTCGACGAGGGGTGGGCGGTGACCGCCGATGCCGGGGCGGACCTCGACTCGCCCCGCAACCGGGAGATCGCGCGGCGCGTGGCCGAGGAGTCGGTCGTGCTGCTCGCCAACGACGGGGTGCTCCCGCTGGACGCCCGCCGTCGCGTGGCGGTGGTCGGCCCCGTCTGGGCCGATGTGCGCAGCTTCATGGGCTGCTACTCCTTCCCCAATCACGTCATGGCCAGGACCGGCACCGAGACCGGCCTGGAGATCCGCGGCCTCGACGACGCGCTGCGGGCTCTGCTGGGCGAGGTGTCCTTCGCGCAGGGCACCGGCTTCATGGACGGGACCGACGAGGACCTGGCCGCGGCCGTCGAGGCCGCCGCAGCCGCCGAGGTGGCGGTGGTGACTGTGGGAGACATCGCCGGCATGTTCGGCGACGGCACCTCTGGCGAGGGCTGCGACGCCGTCGACCTGCGCCTGCCCGGACGCCAGGGCGAGCTGGTCGAGGCCGTGCTGGCCACCGGCACCCCGACGGTGCTGGTGCTGGTCACCGGCCGGCCCTACGCCGTCGGCGAGTACGCGGACCGGTGCGCGGCCGTCGTCCAGGCGTT
This sequence comes from Tessaracoccus yangjingae, assembly GCF_055326235.1. Classification (NCBI taxonomy): domain Bacteria; kingdom Bacillati; phylum Actinomycetota; class Actinomycetes; order Propionibacteriales; family Propionibacteriaceae; genus Tessaracoccus; species Tessaracoccus yangjingae. Next base: position 92,866 of record NZ_JBUZNN010000011.1, read on the forward strand.
CATGCCGGGCGTCGAGGGCGCGGACGCCCTGGCCGGGGTGCTGACCGGCGGGATCAACCCGTCGGGCCGGCTGCCCATCGGGCTCCCCGCGCACCACGGCGGCCAGCCCGGCACCTACCTGGCAGCCCCCCTGGCCTGGTTCTCCAACGGCATCTCCAACCTGGACCCCATCCCCCGTTTCCCGTTCGGGCACGGCCTCTCCTACACCAGCTTCACGTACTCGGACGTGTCCGCCTCCGCCCCGACGATGCCCGTCGACGGCGCCGTCGAGGTGTCGGTGACGGTGAGCAACAGCGGGGACCGCGACGGGGCCGACGTGGTGCAGCTCTATCTGAGCGACCCCTGGGCTGAGGTGGTGCGGCCGCTCAAGCAGCTGATCGGCTTCCGCAAGGTGGACCTGGCCGCCGGGGCGTCGGCGCGCGTGACGTTCGAGGTGCACGCGGACCGGCTGTCGTTCACGGGCGCCGACCTCCGGCGGATCGTCGAGCCCGGGGAGGTGCAGCTGTCCGTCGGCTCGTCGTCGGAGAACCGCCTGCCGGCGGTGTCCGTCGAGGTGACGGGGTCGCGGCGGGTGGTCGCGGAGGGCCGGGTGCTGAACACCCCGGTCCGGGTTGAGCTCCCGGGAGAGTCCAAGGCCTGACCCGGGGACCGGTGTCGCGGCTCAGCCTCGCTCGGCGCTGAGCCGCGACCCGAACCGGGTCCTGAGGATCGCGGCCAGGTCGTCGACGACGAGGCCCGGGTCGCCCACGTTGACGGCCTCGATGCCCTCCTCGCCCTCCCCCAGCGCCTCGAGCGCGGCGCGCTGGGAGCCCAGCATGACCGGCTTCATGAAGTGCCCCTGCCGAGCCTCAAGCCGCGCGAGGTTCACATCCTCCGGGAGGACGAGGTGGACGAAGAAGACGTCGCCGTCGGCCTCGCGGAGCACGTCGCGGTAGGCGGTGCGGAGCGCCGAGCACGCCACCACCGACGAGCTGCCCGCCGCCGCCTGCGCCGACATCCAGTCCCGCAGCGACCTCAGCCAGGGCCAGCGGTCCTCGTCGGTGAGCGGCTCACCGGCGCCCATCTTGGCGCGGTTCGCCTCGCTGTGGAAGTCGTCGCCCTCGCCGAACGGAAGGCCCAGGCGCTCGGCCAGGGCCCGGCCGATGGTGGTCTTGCCGGTTCCCGCGGCGCCCAGAACCACCAGGTGCACCGGGCGCGACGCAGCGCCCTGACTGGCGGTTTCCCGATCCTGTTGATCCATCCGATGATCCCCTCACGATGCCGCGTCCTCGTCGGCCCAATGATCATACCATTGCGCCACGGGCGCTCCCAGCGCCCCCTCACCATGAGATGCGCACCTGTCTGATGCACCTCACCTGAGGTTACCCTTGGCCATGGTCATCGCCCGCTCGGCACTGTCGCACACGGTCCTCGACACCGTCGGTGTGGAGATCGTCGGCGGCACCCTGGCGCCCGGGGACGGTTTCACGCTGCAAGATCTCGCGGAGCGCTTCGGGGTGTCGCGCACCGTCGCCCGCGAGACCATGCGCGCCCTCGAGGAGTTGTCCCTGGTTGCCGCCAGCCCGCGGATCGGCATCACCGTCCTCCCCTCCGAGCACTGGAACGTGTTCAGCCCACGCGTCATCGGATGGCGGCTCCAGACGGACGCGAACTACGCCCAGCTCCGCTCGCTCACCGAGCTGCGCGCCGCCGTCGAACCTGCAGCAGCGCGCCATGCGGCCGCCCGCGCCACCGACGAGCAACGCGCGCGCTTCCTCGAACTGGCCGACGATCTTCGACGGTTGGGCGAGTCGGGCGCCGGTGACCGGGAGGAGTTCCTCAGCGCAGACATCGAGTTCCACGCGCTCCTCCTCGCCGCCTCTGGCAACGAGATGTTCGCCGCCCTGACCGAGTCCGTCAGCGAGGTGCTGGCCGGGCGCACCCGGCTGGGCCTCCAACCGGCGCACCCCGAGGACGAGGCCCTGGCCCACCACGAGCTGCTGGCCCGCGCGGTGGCGGACGGCGACCCGGCCACCGCAGAGCACCACGCCCGCGCGCTCGGCCACGAGGTCAGCGAGGCGATCTCCCGCCTCTAGCCGGGCCGGGCGTGCGCCGACGGCAGGGGCCGAGCGCGTTGGACGAACAGGCCACCTCCGGGCTCGGCCGACCCCAGCGATCGGCCCACACCCCCAAGACCTGGGCGAGATCTGAACCCGTTCTCACCGATTACCGGCAACCGACGGCAACAGGCCCGCCGTCGGCGGGACAGCATCGGTAACCGATGTATTTGTTCGTTTCAGTTGCCATTGTCGCACGCTAACGTAACGAACAAATTCGATTGTTAGCGTTGACATTTGTCACCTCGGCGGGTGATCATTCTCATGACGACCACCGCAGGTCGGCATCGACAACGAAGGAGTTGACGTGAATCGCACCACCCGCACCACCGCCCTGGCCCTGATTGGCGCCTCTGCCCTGGCCCTCTCAGCGTGCGGCGGCGACGCCGGCGGCGACACGAGCGCGCAGACCAACGCGATGTACGCCTGGATCTCGAACGAGAACGACCGGGCACAGTGGCAGGCCTTCGTGGATGCCGCCAAGGAGAAGGACCCGGACTTCAACCTCACGCTGGAGGGCCCGACGTTCGCGGACTACTGGACCAAGGTCAAGACGCGCATGTCGGCCAACGACGCCCCCTGCATCATGACCACCCAGGCCGCCCGCGCACAGGAGCTCGAGTCCCTCCTGGAGCCCCTCGACGACCTGGCCACCAAGCACGGCCTCGACCTCGGCCAGTACAACCAGGCCATGATGGAGGGCATGACGGTCGACGGCACCGTCCGGGCCATCCCCTACGACGCAGAGCCCAACGTCCTCTTCTACAACAAGACGGCCTTCGCCGAGGCCGGCCTGGACGAGCCGACCACCAGCTACACGCGCGACCAGTTCCTGAGCGACGCCAAGGCTCTCACCGGTGACGGCAAGTACGGCATCTCCCTGCTCCCCGGCGTCATCTCGCCGATGGCGCTCGCCGTCGCGTTCGCCGAGGGTGCAGCCCCCACCGCCGACGGCTCCCTGACGCTCACCGATCCCACCTTCATGGAGTCCGTGCAGTGGGTGATGGACCTGGCCAACGTCGAGAAGGTCAGCAAGCCCACCGGCGGCGCCGAGGAGGCCGCCACCCAGCAGGCGTTCATGTCCGGCGAGGCCGCGATGGTCGTCGACGGGCCCTGGATGTACACCGCGTACAAGGAGGGACTGACGGAAGGCGAGCTCGGCGTGGCCGTGATCCCGACCACCGACGGCGAGGCCGGCTCGGTGATCCAGGGCTCCGGATTCGGCATCGCCAAGACGTGCGAGGACAAGGACGGCGCGTTCCAGAACATCATGGCCATCACCACACCTGAGGTGATCGGCACCGTCGGCCGAACCCGCGGCACCGTCCCCTCGATCGAATCGGTCGTCGCCGACTGGGCCGAGGACAAGACCCCCGGCGACCTCGAGGCCGTCAAGGCCATGCTCGCCGGCGGCGGGCCGCTGGTCACCACCACCTCGTGGAACCAGGTTCAGACCCTGAGCATGCAGTTCGGCGCCGAGGCCACCAACGGCCAGAAGTCCGCCGAGGACATCCTCACCCAGATCCAGCAGTCGGCCCAGGGCTGATCCGATGACCACCACCGCCACCGTCCCCAGGACGGCCGGGGTGGCACGCAAGACGAAGAGGAAGAAGTCGGACGTCCTCCAGGCGGCCGCCTACCTGGCCCCCGGCATGTCCGGCTTCCTCCTCTTCATCGTCGTCCCACTCCTGGCCTCGCTCGTCATCAGCCTCTTCAACTGGCCACTGTTCGGCGATGCCACGTTCGTGGGCGTCCAGAACTACGTCGACCTGGTGACCAAGGACCCCCTGTTCTGGCAGGTCCTCCTCAACACCGTCCTCTTCGCCGCCGTCTACACCACCGCCAACCTGGTGGTCTGCATCCTGATCGCCCGCTGGCTGCTCAGCACCGGCCGCACCGGCACCATCGTGCGCGTCCTCATGTTCGTCCCCGTCGTCACCCCCATGGTGGCCAACGCGATGGTGTGGAAACTCATGCTCAACGGCGACGGGCTGATCAACTCGGCCCTCGAGTCGCTCGGGATGACGGGCCTGCCCTGGCTGACCGACGGTCCGCTGGCCATGACCTCGCTCATCATCATGTCGCTGTGGCAGGGCATCGGCTACAACATCATTGTCCTCACCGCCGGCCTCAACGCCATCAACCCGTCCCTCTACGAGGCGGCGCAGATCGACGGGGCCAGCGCGTTCCAGCGGTTCATGCGGATCACGCTGCCGATGCTCACGCCGTCGATCTTCTTCTGCACGGTCATGACGGTGATCGGCGCGTTCAAGGTCTTCACCCAGCCGTACACGCTCACCCTGGGCGGTCCCGGCACGTCGACGACCACGCTGGTGCTGTACCTGTACCAGAACGGATTCAGCTACGACAAGCTCGGATACGCCTCGGCCCTGGCCTGGGTGCTGTTCGTCATCGTCATGCTGATCACCGCCCTGCAGTTCTCCCAACAGAAGAGGGTGACCTACGATGCGTGACCGCCTCTCGACCAGCGCTGTGATCAGCCGCATCCTGGTGGCCGTGGTCGGCCTGATCTTCATCTTCCCGTTCATATGGATGGTGGCCACTTCCCTCAAGCCCAGCAACGAGGTGTTCTCCACAGGCACGAGCCTGCTGGCCTCGACGGTGGAGTGGGGCAACTACGTGACCGCGTTCACGGCGGTCCCGTTCATGCGCTACCTGGTCAACGGCCTGATCATCGCCACGCTGGGCGCCGCCCTCACCGCGGGGGTCGGCGTGCTGTCGGCCTACGCCTTTGCCCGGCTGCGTTTCCGGTTCCGTGACCAGTTGTTCCTGCTGTTCCTCGGGACGCTCGTGCTGCCCCAGGAGGTGCTGGTCATCCCCCTCTACATGATGTTCAGGTCGGCCGGGCTCGTGGACAGCTACGTCGCTCTGGTCCTGCCCTTCGCGTTCGGCGCGTTCAGCGCCTTCCTCCTCAGGCAGTTCATCATGGGCATCCCGTCGGAGTACGAGGAGGCGGCGAAGGTCGACGGGGCGGGCTCGTTCCAGACCTTCGTGCGGGTGATCCTCCCGCTGCTCAAGGCCCCGATGTCCGTGGTCGCGGTCTTCGCGTTCGTCGACTACTGGAACATGTTCCTGTGGCCGCTGATCATCGTCAATGACACGACCATGGCCAACGTCCCCCTCGGCCTGGCCATGTTCTCCGGTGAACGCGGGACCGATTGGGGCCCGCTGATGGCCGCCTCGACCCTGGCCGTCGTCCCCTCAGTCATCATCGTCGTCGCGCTGCAGAAGCAGCTCGTCCAAGGCATCAACATGAGCGGCTTCGGCGGCCGCTGACAAGGAGATCCACCATGACACCGGCAACATCCTTCGACGAGTTGTCCAGGCGCCAGCTGCCCCACTGGTTCGAGGACACCCCGTTCGGCATCTTCATCCACTGGGGGGCCTACTCGGTCCCCGCTTGGGCCGAACCCATCGGCGCGCTGGGGACCATCGACTGGGAGACCTGGTTCCGCCACAACCCCTACTCCGAGTGGTACTACAACACCATCCGCATCGAGGGCTCGCCGGCCCAGCAGCATCATCGCGATGTGTGCGGCGAGCTGCCCTACGACGGCCTGCTGGACCTTTGGCAGGCGGAGAAGTTCGACCCCGCGGCGTGGGCCGAGCTGTTCCGCCACGCCGGCGCGGGTTACGTCATCCCCACCACGAAGCACCACGACGGCATCACGCTGTGGGACGCCCCGGGCACCGACGGACGCAACACCGTGGCGCGGGGCCCGAAGCGCGACCTCATCGGCCCCATCGCCGACGCCACCCGCGCGGCAGGCATGCACTTCGGCGTCTACTACTCCGGTGGCCTCGACTGGCATGTGCGGCCTCTGCCCCCGCATACCAGCCAGGAGTCCGTCGATGACACCGGACGACCCAAGGACGCCGAGTACGGCGCCTACTGCGCGATGCAGTGCCGCGACCTCATCGACCGGTACTCGCCGGAGGTGCTGTGGAACGACATCGAGTGGCCGGACGACGCGAAGAACTTCGAGCCCGGCGGCCTCGGCACCCTGTTCAACTACTTCTACGACAAGGTGCCGACGGGGGTGGTGAACGACCGCTACGGCCAGACCCACTCGGACTACCGCACCAGCGAGTACTCCCACAACCTCGACAACGAGTCGGTGAAGGCCTGGGAGAACTGCCGCGGCATCGGCTACTCCTTCGCCTACAACCAGCTGGAGGACGAGCGGCACTACCTGACGGGCTACCAGATTGCCCGGATGCTGACCGACATCGTCTCCAGGGGAGGACACTTCCTGCTCAACGTGGGCCCGAAGGCCGATGGCACGCTCCCGGACCTGCAGCGGCGGGCCCTTGAGGACCTCGGCGTCTGGATGCAGGCCGGAAACAAGGAGGTGCTGTACGGCTCGCGGCGCGCGGACATGTCTGGCGTCGTGCCCGGCGACGGCGTCTGGGTGCGGGGCGTGCTCACCGACGGCGGACGGCGCCTCTTCGTCGACCTCGAGGACGCTGACCCGACGGCCGCCGCGACCGCCACGCTCGTCGTCGACGGTGCCGAGATGACCGTGCCCCTGCCCGCGGACAGGAAGGGGCCCGTGCAGGTCTGATCCTGCCGCTACCGCCGCAGGCCACTCGCACAGTGGCCTGCGGCGGTCGTGTACCGTCCACCTCATGCGCGTCGCCTTCATCTCGCTCCACACCTCACCCGCGGAGAGGGCCGGCACCGCCGACGCCGGCGGGATGAACGTCCTCATCAGGGCGCTCGCGAAGGCCCTGCAGCGGGCGGGCGCCCACGTCGAGTTCTTCACCCGGCGCTCCTCGCCGGACCAGCCCGACACCGCAACCCTCGACGACGGCCTCATCGTCCACCACATCACCGCGGGCCCCCAGACCCCGTTGCCGAAGAGCCAGATTGACCAACACATCGACGAGTTCCGGACCAACCTCGGCTCGCTCGACCGCTTCGATCTTGTGCACTCGCACCACTGGATGTCCGGCGTGGCCGCGATCCCGCTCGCCCGCGAGGCCGGCATCCCGCACCTCATGACCTTCCACTCCGTGGCGGCGCACCCGAATTCGCCCCTCCGCGACGGCGAGCCGCCCGAGTCGCCGGCCCGGCTCGACGGCGAGGTCTACTGCGCCACCCAATCGGACCTGATCCTGGCGGTCAGCCGGCACGAGGCCGCCGTCGTCATCGGCCGCTGCCAGGCGGACCCGGAGCAGGTGATGATCGTGCGCCCCGGCGTCGACACCGAGCTGTTCCACCCCGCCGGGCCGGGCGAGGTGTGGGTGCCCGCGTCAGGCGTGGAGCCGGGCTACGTGCTGTTCGCCGCGCGGCTCCAGCCGCTGAAGGCGCCCGACGTGGCCATCAACGCCCTGGCGCTGCTGCCCGAGGACGAGCGCCCGGACCTGGTCATCGTCGGCCAGGTGTCGGCTGACTTCGCCGACTACGAGGCTGAGCTGCACAGGCTGGTCGAGGCGGGCGGCGTCGCGGACCGTGTGACGTTCCTGCCCGGCCAGGACCGCGAGTCCTTCGCCCAGATCATGCGTCACGCCTCCGTGATGCTCGTGCCGTCCTACTCGGAGACCTTCGGCCTTGTGGCGCTGGAGGCCTCCGCCTCCGGCATCCCCACTCTGGCCGCCGCCGCCGGCGGCCTCACGGAGGCCATCTGCAACGGGCACACCGGCCAACTGGTCCCCACGCATGAGCCCCAGGACTGGGCGGACGCGCTGCTGGCTCTCCTCCGCGACCCGGACCGCCGGACCGGCATGGGCGTCACCGCCCGCGAACGCGCCGAGTCCATGACCTGGGAGCACGTGGCGGACCGCACCCTCCAGGCCTACCGTCGCGCCATCGCCAACGGGGCCGTCAAGCACGTCACGTTCATCCACGCCCACCCGGACGACGAGACCCTCTCCTCCGGGGCGCTCATCGCGCACCTCGTCGACGAGGGGCTGAGGGTCTCCGTGCTCACCTGCACCCGCGGGGAGATGGGTGCCGTGGTCCCCGGGCCGCTCTCGCACCTGGCGGGCACCCCTGCTCTGGAGCAGCGCCGCGAGGCCGAGCTTGCAGGCGCCCTGGACTCGTTGGGCGTGCACGCCCACGCCTACCTGGGGATGCCGCCGGCCCGCGCCACCGACGAGCCGCGGCGCTACCTGGACTCGGGCATGCAGTGGGTCTCGGAGGGTCTCGCCGGCCCCGCGGACGAGGCCGACGAACGGTCTCTCACCTCAGCGGACGAGGCGGAGGCGACGGCGGACATCGCGGCCTTCTTGCGGAAGATGGGCACCGATCTCGTGGTGAGCTACGGCGACGACGGCGGCTACGGCCACCCCGATCACGTGCGCACCCACCACCTGAGCCGGGCCGCGGCCGAGGAGCTGGGGCTGCCGTTCGCGGCCCTGACCACCGACCGCGACGCTGCCGCACGGTGGTTCGACCTCGAGGGATACCGTCCCCGAGTCGCGAAGGCGCTGCGGCATCACCGCACGCAGCTGACGGTGCACGACGACGACCGTTCGATCACGCACAGCGGCGGCCAGCCGGACAGCATCGTCACGTCGACGGGCCTCAAGGGCGAGGTGCCGCACCTCCCCTGACGGCCAGCGAGGCTGAATGGCGCTCGTGGACTGCCACGAGCGCGAAGGCCAGCACCCCGAGCGCCGGTGCCAGCAGCAGCAGGTACTGCCACACGATCACGACGGCAAGGCCCAGCGCCACGGCCGTCATCACCGCGACGAAGGGGGCCTGGGCCAGACGTCGGGGCGCCTGGGTCAGGAGAGCCTTCCAGCTCAGCCCGGGCCGCCAGGAGACAGCGGCCGTCAGGATCACCACCGCCGCGACACCAGCAGCCGCGCTCAACGCCACCGCGATCGGCATGGCGCCCGGGAGCCCCCCTCCGGCGGCGATGCCCAGGTCCAGCGCGATGAGTGCGCCGAGCAGGACGGACGCCACGCCCACTGCGGCGCCTCCCGGCGCGGCCAGGCGCAGGTCGGCGAAGAACTGCCCCACCGTCGCCCCCTCTCCGCGCAGGAACCTGCGCAGGTGGGCCGCCCCGGCAGCGAGCGCGGCGGGCCACGTCACCACGGGCACGCACGCCAACGCCATCAGGATTCCCACCCAGAGGACCTCGCCCAGGAGAGTGAAGGCCGACGACGCCCCGGGCCAGCGCAGGACGCTGCCGTCGGCGGGCTCGACCAACGCGAACCTGGAGCGCCGCCTCATCCCTTCAGCCCCTGCGTCGAGACGCCCTCCACGAGGAAGCGCTGGAAGATGATGAAGAACAGCAGGATGGGCAGCAGCGCCAGCACCGAGACCGCGACGGTGGCCCCGTAGTCCGAGGTCGACGTCTGGTCGTTGAACACGCGCAGCGCGAGGGGCAGCGGGTAGTTGTCCGGCGAGTTGAGGTAGAGCAGGGGGCCGAGGAAGTCGTTCCAGCTCCAGATGAAGGCGAAGATCGACGCCGAGACCAGCGCGGGCTTGATCAGCGGAAGGATGATCAGCCAGAAGATCCGCCAGTGGCCGCAGCCGTCGATGCGCGCGGCCTCGTCCATGTCGCGGGGCAGGGCCCTGATGAACTGGACGATGAGGAAGACGAAGAACGCCTCCACGGCCAGGAACTTGCCCAGCAGGAGCGGGACGAAGGTGTCGATGAGGTCAAGGCGCCGGAACAGCATGTACTGCGGAATGATCAGCACGTGGAACGGGAGCAGCAGCGTGCCGATCATGACGGCGAACCACACGCCGCTGCCGCGGAACCGGACGCGGGCGAACGCGTAGGCCGCAAGCGACGCCGAGATCACGATGCCCACCACCGACAACGAGGCCAGGATGAACGAGTTGAGGAAGTTGCGCCACAGCGGGACGCCGCCCACGCCCTCGATCACCTTGAAGTAGTTCTGGATGGTGGGGTTCTCGGGGAAGAAGGACTGGTTGGAGCCGAACTCGGCCGTGGGCTTGAACGAGGCCGAGAACATCCACGCCAGCGGGTAGAGGACCACTGCCGTCATGACGATCATCACCACGATCCACACGACGGTGGACCACGTGCGACGGCTGCGCATGCTGCGCGACGTGCGGGCGGCGGTGCCCCGGTCCGGTGCGGAGGTGATCGCGGTCATCGCTTGTCTCCCGAGTAGTGCACCCACTGGTTGGAGGTGCGGAACATGATGAAGGCGATCACGCCGACGGCGGCGAGCAGCACCCAGGCCATGGCCGAGGCGTAGCCCATCTGCGAGTTGGTGAAGGCCCTGGTGTACAGGTAGACGGTGTAGAAGTTCGTGGCTCCGGCCGGGCCTCCGGTGCCCGACCCGATGATGTAGGCCGAGGCGAAGATCTGGAACGCGTGGATCATCTCGAGCAGGAGGTTGAAGAAGATCACGGGCGAGAGCATGGGCAGCGTGACGCTGACGAACTTGCGGAGGGGGCCGGCGCCGTCGACGGAGGCGGCCTCGTACAGCTCGGCGGGGACCTGCTTCAGGCCGGCGAGGAAGATGACCATGGGAGCGCCGAACTGCCACACGGCCAGGAGGATCATCATCGGCAGGATGAGGGCGGGGATGCCCACCCATCCGCCGATGTCGATGCCGAAGAGGCTCAGCGAGCTGTCGACGGGGCCGCCGGTGGAGAACATGGCGCGCCACACGATGGCGATGCTCACGGAAGCGCCGATCAGCGACGGCGCGTAGAAGGCCGAGCGGAAGAACCCGGTGCCGCGGCTGCGGAAGTTGAGCAGCATGGCGACGGCCAGCGCCGCGGCGAGCTTGATGGGCGTGCCCACGAGGACGTAGATGAGCGTGATGCGGACCGAGCCCCACCACACCTCGTCGCTCATCATGCGCTCGAAGTTGCCGAGGCCGATGAACTCCGTGGTGCCGAAGATGCTGTAGTTCGTGAACGCCAGGTAGAGCGAGTAGAGCATGGGCCCTGCGGTGAGGACGAAGAATCCGATCAGCCAGGGAGTCAGAAAGAGGTACCCGGCGGCGTCCTCGCGGCGCTGGAGCGCCCTCCTCCGCCGAGGCGCGGGCGCTGGGGTGGTGGCGCCGGCGGCCCCGCCGCGGGCCCGGCGAGCCGGGTCCGCGGCGGTCGACGCCACGCTCTTGGGTGCGGTGGTCATGGTCATCGGTCCGTCTTCACCCTCAGGCGAGGATGACGTCGGCCTCGGCGAAGAACTGGTCGACGGCCTCGTCGACGGTCACCGCGCCGAGCCCGAGGGCCTTGCCCAGGTCCCAGAACTTCTGCTCCAGGGCGCCGTAGCCGACGACGGGGACCGGCGGGGCATCGCCGATGCGGTCCTCGACGGAGGCCAGGAAGTCGGCCACCTGCTTGTCCGGGCCCTCGAGCACGGCGCCTTCGAGCTTGCTGCTGGAGGCGGGGAAGCCGAGGGTGGTGCCGAAGATCTCGCCGGCCTCAGGGCTGTTGACCACGAAGTCGAGGAACAGCGCGGCCGCCTCCGGGTGCTCGGTGCCCTCGGAGATGGCCATCTGCAGGCCAGCCTGGCGGTAGAGGTCCTTCGCCCCTTCCTTGGCGGTGGGGGGCGCAACCATGGAGATGGACGCGGCGCCGGAGTCGGCCAGGTAGCCGCCCAGGAAGTTGCTCCAGCTGGTCTCGCTGATGGTCAGGTTGGCGCCGAAGCCGGACTTCGGGGACATCTCCTCGAGCTTGTTCTGCGGGATGCCCGCACCGTCGCGCATGACGGCGCCGGACTCCCAGAACGCCTTCAGCTCCTCCTTGGTGAAGCCGAGCTCGCCCTCGTCGGTGTAGAGGTTCTTGCCGTCGGCGCGCAGCGCCAGCTCGAAGGTCTGGATGCGCTGGGTGATGTCGGTGCCGCCGTAGACGGCGCCGCCGGTGGCCTCGGTGACGCCGGCCATCCAGTCGATGAACTCGTCGAACGTGGTGCCGCCCTCAGGAGCCTCGACGCCGTTCGCGGCTGCGAGGTCGTCGTTGACGAAGTTCGCCCAGGTGCTGTAGCCGGTGGGCAGCGAGTACTGCACGCCCTCGAGCTGGCCGGTGCCCTTGAGCCCGTCGTCGAAGGTGTCCATGGTGATGTAGTCCGAGACCGTGCCGAGGTCCAGGAGGTAGCCCGGCTCGGCGTACTGGCGCAGGTAGCTGTCGGAGAACTGCCACACGTCAGGCAGCCCGCCGCCGGCGGCCTCGGTCTGCTTCTTCTCCCAGTAGGAGGGGAAGTCGGTGAAGGTGCCGTTGATCTCGATGTTGGGGTATTCCTCGTTGAACGCGGCGATCAGCTTCTCGTAGCGGGCGGCGCGGTCGTCGTTGCCCCACCAGGTGAAGTTGAGCGACACCGCGGCCTGCGGGTCGAAGGATTCGGTGGCCTCGGGGGCGGTCTCTCCGCCGCCGCTGCCGCAGGCGGTCAGGGCGAGTGCCGTGCTCGCGAACAGCGCCGCAATGGCTCGCTTCTTGGGGAACATCAGGTGTCCTCTCGGTCGGAACGTCGTCGTTCTGGTGTGGCGCGTCACGGGCATCTGGTTGTCCGCCACGCTTGGAAAGCGCCTTCCCAAAAGCTAACACCGCTTGAAACGTTTTTGCAAGAGCCCGCCGGAGGAATTCTGGTAACGGTTCGGTAATGTTGACAGGACAAAGACCGTAGACATGGGCGTTTGGGGTAGCCAAGTCCGTGGAATCGTTGTCCTGAGGACGCGCCGCCCTGGGGTTGTCGACGCGTTCAGGGCCGCCGGCCGACGGACCCGATCAGCCGGCGCTAGGATGCCCGGGGGCAAGCGTTGTCCCTCCCTTATCCGCGCGAGGCGAAGCATGACCACCACCACACCCTCCGGCCCCTTCTCCGCCGCGCTCGATTACGTGTCCGGCCTTGTCGACGACGGTGGGCTGCCCACCGCGGTGCTGGGCGTGGCCACCGCCGACGGGGTGGTGGAGCTCGAGGCCTTCGGCTCATCGGGCACGCGCGCGATCCGCACGGCGGACCACTTCCGGCTCTTCTCGATCACCAAGCCCCTCGTCGGCCTGCTCGCGGCCCGCGAGCTGGAGCGCGGGACCCTGACGCTGGACACGCCGCTGGCCGACGCCCTCCCCGGGTTCGGCAGCCACCGCGACGACGTGGTGCGCCTCCGCCACCTCGCCTCACACACCTCGGGCATCACCGAGCCTGAGCTCGACGACCCGCGCCCACTGCGCGAAGCCCTGCTGAGCGCCGGCCGCGACACTCCCGTCGGCACGCTGCGCCGCTACTCGTCGCTGGCCTTCGAGGGCATCGCGGCGCTCATCGAGCACGCCTCCGGCGCCACGTGGGAGGCGGGGCTGGCGGGGCTCAACTCGACGCTCGGCACCCGGTTCACGCTCGACGAGGCCGCGGATCCGCCGCCCGTCCTGGGCCTCGACGGGTTCCACATGGACAGGTTCGCGGCGCAGCACCACCCGGGCGCGGGCGTGATCGCGCGCGCCGAGGACCTGCTCGCCGTCGGCTCCTCACTGTTGCGCGGCGATGGCGCCGTCGTGCGGCCGGAGACGCTGGAGCTGACGCGACGCCCGCTCACCGTCGGGGTCCCGGTGCATGAGCCGCTCCCGCAGGACGACGGCGACCAGTACGGCTTCACATGGAAGCTCCCCGGCTGGGGTGCGGCCGACGGGGTGTTCGGCCACGCGGGCTGGTCGGGCACCGAGTTCTGGATCAACCCGACGGCGGGGCTCGCCTGGACCCTCATGACCAACCGCCCCGAGCGGCCCGGGTTCGACGTCGCCACCCTGAACTCCCTCGTCGCGGCGGGCCGCTGAGCGTGCGCCCCGCGCGGTCAATGTGCAGACAACTGAGCGCCATACGGACGGCATAGAACCAGACAAACGTTATCCGGACCCCCTATTGACAGTACAAAGACCGGGATCTAGGCTGAGGGCACGCTCAAGGATGAGCAACCCGAAAGGATGACGATGGCTGTCGACAAGAGCCGCAACACAGACCCGCGCTACTCCAAGCTGACGGTTGGAGTCTGCCCCGACCAGTGGGGCGTGTGGTTCCCCGAGCACCCCGACCAGATCCCGTGGGAGAAGGCGCTCGACGAGATGGCCGAGGCCGGCTTCTCCGTGATGGAGACCGGGCCGTTCGGCTACTTCCCCACCGACCCCAAGCGCCTCATGGAGGAGATGGGCAAGCGCGGCTTCCGCGTCGTCGCCGGCACCGCCTGGGGCATCCTCCACAAGGAGGAGGCGTGGGCGGACACCGAGAAGACCTTCCGCGCGGTGGGCGAGACCCACGCCGCCGTCGGCGCCGAGTACGTGGTGCACCTGCCCCCCATGTTCCGCGACGAGATCACCGGTGACTTCACCGACGACCGCCACCTCGACGGCGCCGCCTGGGACCTCTACATCAACAACGCGAACCGCCTCGGCCGCATGATGAAGGAGGACTACGGCCTCAAGATGGTGCTGCACCCCCACGGCGACTCGCACATCGAGACCCGCGAGGACATCGACCGCATCTTCCAGGCCACCGACCCCGAGTACGTGGGCTTCTGCCTCGACACCGGCCACATCGTCTACGGCATGGCCGACAACATCGCGCTCATCCAGGACTACCCGGAGCGCATCTCCTACGTCCACATCAAGGCCATGGACCCCAAGCTGGTCAAGCAGGCCCACGACGAGGACTGGCCGTTCGTGAAGGCCGTCAAGGCCGGCTGCTCCGTCGCACCGCCGGAGGGCGAGCCCGACATGCCGACCCTGGTCGAGGCCCTCGCGGACCTCAACAAGGAGCTCTACGTCATCACCGAGCAGGACATGTTCGGCTGCGACCCCGGCTATCCCCTCCCCAACGCCATCAAGACCCGCGAGTTCCTGGCCTCCTGCGGCCTCGGCCTCCTCTGATCCGCGAAAGACTGACTCACATGACCCTTCGTATCGGAATGATCGGCCCCGGCGGCATGGGGAAGGCGCACATCGAGCGCATCCACACCGTCATCTCCGGCGGCCGCGTGGTGGCCGTCAGCGACGTCAACCCGGACAACGCAGCCGCGGTGGCCGAGCAGATCGGCGGCACGGCCTTCGCGAGCAGCGCCGAGCTCATCGCCTCGCCCGAGGTGGACGCCATCATGATCGCCAGCTACGGCCCGGCCCACAAGCCGGACGTGATCGCCGCCATCAAGGCCGGCAAGTACGTGTTCTGCGAGAAGCCCCTGGCGCCGACGGCGGCAGAGTGCGTCGAGATCATGGACGCCGAGCAGGAGGCCGGCAAGAAGCTGGTGACCGTCGGCTTCATGCGCCGCTTCGACGCCTCGTACCGCGAGATGAAGAAGATCCTCGACGACGGCGAGGTGGGCGAGGCCCTCATGGTGCACAACGCGCACCGCAACCCCACCGTGCCCGAGATGTACACGTGGGACATGGCCATCAACGACACGGCCATCCACGAGATCGACACCATGCGCTGGCTGCTCGGCGAGGAGTTCGTCTCCGCCCGCGTCGACAAGCCGAAGAAGACCTCCCTGCGGTATCCGCATCTGCAGGATCCGCTGGTGCTGATCCTCACCACCGAGTCCGGCGTACGCGTCGACGACGAGGTGTTCGTCAACTGCCAGTACGGCTACGACATCCAGTGCGAGCTGGTGGCGGAGCAGGGCATCGTCCGGCTGGGCGACCAGGAACTGGTGCATCGCGCCGACAAGCTCGGACGCCACAACCGGCTCACCATGGACCACAACCAGCGCTTCGGCCAGGCCTTCGTCACCGAGGTCCAGGAGTGGATCACCGCGGCCGCCGCGGATCGCCACACCGGCTCCAGCTCCTGGGACGGCTACGCCGCCGCCGTGGTCTGCGACGCCGGGGTCAAGGCCCTGACGGAGGACGGCGAAGTGCCGATCTCCATGATGGAGCGTCCCGCCCTCTACGCGTGACCTGACGGGTGCCCGCCCCCGGGCGGGCACCCGCTCTCCGTCTCGCGCTCCTCTCCCCGCTCCACCCCCGCCCAGCACGCCAAGGAAGCCGTCATGGTCAAGATCCTGCTCGACCCCTCCATGTACCACCCCCACCTCACCGTCGCCCAGGAGTGCGAGAAGGCCGCCGACCTCGGCTACGGCTACATCGAGCTCTCACCGCGCGCCGATTTCCACGAGTGGCACCACTACCCCAAGGTGGACAACGCCGAGATCACCCGCGTCAAGAAGGCGATGAAGGCCACCGGCGTCAAGATCGAGACCTTCAACCCCGTCTTCAACTGGGCCTCCCCCGACGAGCAGGAGCGTCAGGCGCAGGTGCGCAACTGGCGGCGGCTGCTCGAGATCGCCGAGGAGCTGGAGGTGCCGATGATCGCCACCGAGTTCTCCGGGGACCCCACGCGACCCCTGGCCAGCGAGCACCAGTTCTACCGCTCCATCGAGGAGCTGATCCCGGACTTCGAGAAGCGCGGCATCGAGTGCGTCGTCGAGGCCCATCCCTACGACTTTGTTGAGACAAACGACCGCGCGGTGCAGGTGGTCCGCGGTGTGAACAAGGACTGGTTCAACTACCAGTTCTGCCTTCCGCACCTGTTCCACCTGTCCCAGGGGAAGAGCAACCCCCGGGAACTGATGGAGTACGCCGGGGAACGCCTGCGCCACGTCCACGTCGCGGACGTCTGGAACCACCTGGCCAACGTCGGCAACCGCTACATCATCAACCCTCCGGGCGTAGACGCACGCATCCACCAGCACAACGAGATCGGCAACGGCGAGGTCCCGTGGGACGAGGTGTTCGGCTACCTGCGCGAGGTCGAGTACGACGGCCGCCTGTCGGTGTGCGTGTTCGGCTGGGAGGAGGACGCTGACGCCATCCACATCCGGATGCGCGAGCGCCTGGAATCCGAGTTCGCAACAAACTGATAACAAGTGGATCTTTGTCTTGACATAGATCTTCAATCCAAGCCATCATGACTGTGTCGCGACGATGCGACGCTCCTCCCTGCGGGGTCACCAGACACCCGCACCCACCTCGGAAGAGAGACTGCAATGAAGCAAGGAATCAAGCTCGTCGGCCTGCTGGCCGCCGGTGCCCTCGCCTTGAGTGCCTGCGGCACCACCGCCAGCACCCCCTCCACCACCGCGGCCGAAGGCTCGGACGCCCCCTCGTCGGAGGCCATCGAGACAGTGGCCTACGAGCCCAGCGATGTGGTCAAGCCCGCCGACGGCGAGACCATCAAGATCGGCGTCACCTTCCCCATCCTGGACCAGTTCCTGCAGACCGTCGCCGACGGCATCGAGGCGCGCGCCGCTGAGGCGGGCGTCGAGGTGACCATCGTGGCCGCCCAGGAGAAGGCCGACGTCCAGCTCGGCCAGGTCGAGAACTTCATCTCCCAGGGCCTTGACGGCATCATCATCATTCCGGTGGACACCGACGCTGCCGGCCCCATGACCGAGAAGGCCCAGGACGCCGAGATCCCGCTCGTCTACGTCAACCGTCGCCCCTCGGACCTCCCCGTGGGCGTGCCCTACGTGGGCTCCAACTCCCTCGTCGCCGGCCAGCTGCAGATGAAGGCACTCGCCGAGCTCGCAGACGGCAAGGGCAAGGTGGGCATCCTCATCGGCGACCCCGCCAACGAGGCCGCACGTGACCGCACCGAGGGCTGCAAGCAGATCCTCGAGGAGTACCCGGACATGGAGCTCCTGCGCGAGCAGGCCGGCAACTGGTACCGCGAAGAGGGCCTGGCCATCACCGAGAACTGGATCCAGTCCGGCGACGAGATCGACATCATCTGCGCCAACAACGACGAGATGGCCCTCGGCGCCATCCAGGCGCTGAAGAACGCCGGCAAGCTCGACGACGTGCTGGTGGGCGGCGTTGACGCCACCGCCGACGCGCTGGCAGCCATGAAGGCCGGCGAGCTCGAGGTCACCGTGTTCCAGGATGCCGCCGGTCAGGGCGCCGGTGGCGTGGACTCGATCATCAACCTGTACAACGGCGAGAAGGTCGCCGGCGTCATCGACGTGCCGTACCAGCTCGTCACGCCTGACAACATGGCCGACTTCGAGAAGTGACCCCCACGGGTGGCCGGGCGCGATGACCGGCCCGGCCACCCCCTTCGCAGGGAGATTGGAAGAAATGCAAGAGGTAATTCTGCGGATGCGTGACATCCGCAAGACCTTTCCGGGCGTGGTGGCCCTGGACGGCGTGCAACTCGACGTACGGAGCGGCACCGTCCACTCGCTCATGGGTGAAAACGGCGCTGGCAAGTCCACGCTGATGAAGTGCCTGATCGGCATGTACACCCCGGACGCGGGCACCGTCGAACTCGCCGGCGACCTGGTGAAGTTCAAGGACACCAAGGACGGCCTCGAGCACGGCATCTCCATGATCCACCAGGAGCTGTCCCCCGTGCCGGAGATGATGGTGGCGGAGAACATCTGGCTCGGCCGCGAACAGCGTGGCAAGTTCGGCCTCCTGGACCCCAAGCTCATCATCCGCAAGACCCAGGAACTGTTCGACGAGTGGGACATGAAGATCGACCCGCGCGCCAAGATGAAGGACCTGACGGTGGCCCGCCAGCAGATGGTGGAGATCGCCAAGGCCATCAGCTACGACGCCAAGATCATCATCATGGACGAGCCCACCTCGGCCATCCCCGAGCGCGAGGTGGACCACCTCCACAAGATGATCAAGCGGCTCACCGACTTCGGCGTGGCCATCGTCTACATCACCCACAAGATGGACGAGGTCTTCAAGATCTCCGACGACATCACCGTCTTCCGCGACGGCAAGCACGTCGTCTCCCTTCCCGCCAAGGAGCTGGACCGCAACAAGCTGATCCAGCTGATGGTGGGCCGCGAACTGACCAGCCTCTTCCCGAAGCTCGACGCTGAGATCGGCGAAGTGGTCCTGTCAGTGAAGAACCTCAACCGCGGCCGGCTCGTCCGCGACGTCAGCTTCGAGGTGCGCCGCGGCGAGATCCTCGGCTTCGCCGGCCTCATGGGCGCGGGACGCACCGAGGTCCTGGAGACCATCTTCGGCATCGAGACCGCCGACAGCGGCGAGATCTACGTCGACGGCAAGCGGCTCACCGTGCGGGAGCCGAAGGACGCCATCGCGGCGGGGATCGGCATGCTCACGGAGGATCGCAAGCTCAACGGCATCATGGGCGTGCTGTCGGTGCGCGACAACATCACCATCGCCGCGCTGCCGAAGTACAGCCCCAAGGGCTTCCTCAACATGGCCCAGATCAAGAAGGACAGCGAGGCCCAGCGCCAGGCGCTGCGCATCAAGACCCCCACGCTCGAACAGCTGATCAAGAACCTCTCCGGCGGCAACCAGCAGAAGGCGCTCATCTCGCGCTGGCTGCTCACCGTCCCCGAGATCCTCATGATCGACGAGCCCACGCGAGGCATCGACGTGGGCGCCAAGAGCGAGATCCACCGCCTCATGTCGCAGCTCGCGCAGCAGGGCAAGGCCATCATCATGGTCTCGTCCGAGCTGCCCGAGGTGCTCGGGATGAGCGACCGCGTCATCGTCATGCACGAAGGCCGCATCTCCGGTGAGCTCTCCCGCGCGGAGGCCAACCAGGAGTCCATCATGCAACTCGCCACCGGCGGCACCGCGGCCGCGTAGGAAGGAACCACTACTCATGTCTGACACCACTGTTGAGGCCAAACCGAAGTTCGACGCGACGGCGGCCATCAAGAAGTACGCCATTCTGCTCATCCTCATCGCCTTCATGGTGATCCTCACCCTCGTCACAGGCGGCACGTTCCTGCGGGCGCAGAACCTGATCAACGTCGTCGTGCAGGTGGCCCCCATCGGTATCGTCGCGCTGGGCATGATGTTCGCCATCATCACCAAGGGCATCGACCTGTCCGTCGGCTCCACCGTCGCACTCGTGGCCGTGGTCTCGGCCAGCCTCGCCCAGGTCCAGAGCGACAGCATGCTGCTCCCCGGCCTCCCGCCGCTTCCGATCTTCGTCTCGGTTCTTGTGGGCCTGCTCGTCGGCGCCATCGTCGGCGCGATCGTCGGCACGCTCGTGGCGTACTTCCGGATCCCGCCGTTCGTGGCCACCCTCGGCATGATGACCGCGGCCCGCGGCCTCGCCAACATCTACACCGGCGGACGCCCCGTCTCCAACCTCGCCGACGGCTTCAACTGGCTCGGCCAGGGCGCCATCCTCGGCATCCCGGTCCCGATGATCATCTTCCTCCTGGTCGCGCTGGTCATCTGGGTGGTCCTCAACCGCACCCGCTTCGGCCGGCACACCTACGCCATCGGCGGCAACGAGCAGGCCGCCCGCGTCTCCGGCATCAGCATCGGCAAGGTGCAGTTCCTCATCTACACCCTGATCGGCATCCTCGCCGGCCTCGCCGGCATGATCCTCGCGGCGCGCATCGGCTCGGGCCAGCCCACGCTGGGCGTCATGCTCGAGCTGGACGCCATCACCGCGGCGGTCATCGGCGGCGTGTCCTTCAACGGCGGCATCGGCGTGGTGTGGGGCGTGGTGGTCGGCGCACTGATCATCGGCGTCATCAACAACGGCCTCGACCTTATGAACGTCTCCCCGTTCATGCAGATGGTCGTCAAGGGCGCCATCATCGTGATCGCGGTCATCATCGACGAGCGCAAGAACCGCTAGTCGTCTTCCACACGCTGCAGGGGCGGGGCCGGGTGGCTCCGCCCCTGTCGCATGCTCCGGCTACGGTGGAGGCATGCGCCTGATCCTGATCCGCCACGGAGAGACCGAGAGCAACGTCAACCGCCAGCTGGACACCGCCTTCCCCGGGGCGCCGCTCAACGACAACGGCCTGGCGCAGGCTGAGGCTCTCGTGGAGGCCATCGCGCACGAGGAGATCCACGCTCTGTACGCCTCCACCCTGACCCGGGCCCAGCAGACCGCTACGCCGCTGGCCAGGGCGCGAGAGCTGGAGCTGATCATCACCGACGGCATCCAGGAGATCGCGGCCGGCGTCGAGGAGATGAACACCGACTGGAGCGTGTACGTGGGCATGCTCAACACGTGGGCGCCGGACAACCTCGATGTCGGGCTCGAGGGCGGCGAGACGGCACGCCAGTTCATGACGCGCTTCACCAACGCCGTCGCCGCAATGGAGCAGGCGGGCGACGAGGTGGTGGCGCTGGTCAGCCACGGCGCGGCCCTGCGCGTCTGGGCGATCTCGCAGGACCCGTCGATCGGGTTCGAGAACGCCCACCCGCTGCACAACACGCAGTGGATCGTCCTCAACGGGTCGACCACCGATGGGTGGAAGATCGAGCAGTGGGGTGACTACGTGACCTCCACCGACGACACCGACTGACCCTGCCACGAGGTCCGAGCGGCCACCCCCCGCTGGTTGAGCCGGGCCAGCCCGCGCAGCGGCGCAGCCCGCGCAGCGGCGCAGCCCGCGCAGCGGCGCAGCCCGCGCAGCGGCGCAGCCCGCGTCGAAACCGACTCGCGCACGGTGCGGGAGCCCTGACACGAGGCCCGTGCGGCCCTTGTCCCCCGTCGCATCGTCGGGCGCCCGATTGTCGGTGGTCGGGTAGTTGAGGCCGCCCGAGCCTCGTCCCACGTCTCCCCACACTGGTTCCGCTGTGGCGTGGCCGGTCCCGGGCGGGCGCCGGCAGGGCGGCCCTGGAGCGAGTCTGCCCAAGCGGGACGCCAATTGGGCGATCGTCGGGTTGAGCAACACTGCGCGCAGCCGCCCCGCCGTCCCCCACCCTCGTGGGCAACACCCGTTCCCGCCTCAATGTCACTTCTGATGCCGTAGTCGAGCCCAGAAGTGACACTCAGGAGTTCACCCGACCACGTGACGCGACAGAGCCCCAGCTGGATGGCTGGGGCAGCACCGCTGAGGCGAACGCTCAGCGGTCGCCTCTCTGCACAGCGCATTCCGAGCTGATTGGCCACCAGACCAAACGTGAGGCGCGCACGAGGGTGGGGGACGGCAGGTCGGCTGGGCGCAGGGATGCCCAGCCCGAGGGGCACCCAGAAGAACCCGCCTGAGACCGAGCCCGCTGGCTGAGGTGCGAGGAGCGAAGCGACGAGCCTCGAAGCCTAAGAAACGTACCTTGTCAGCTCACGTTTCTTAGGCTTCGAGGCCGCTACGCGGCACCTCAGCCAGCGATGGAAGGCCGCCCGCGACACCCCAGCCAGCGATAGAAGGCCCCCGCGGCAGCTCGGCCAGCGAAAGAAGGCCGCTACGCGGCACCTCAGCCAGCGATGGAAGGCCGCCCGCGACACCCCAGCCAGCGATAGAAGGCCCCCGCGGCAGCTCAGCCAGCGATAGACCGCCGTCAGAGGCGGACGGTGCGACCCTCGCGCGCGCTGACCGTGGCCGCCTCGGCGAGCTTGAGCGCCTCGACGCCGTCGATCACGTTGGGCGACACGTCGGCGTCCGCCACCACGGCGTCGATGAAGGCACCGAGCTCCTCACGGTAGGCGGCCTCGTAGCGGGACAGGAAGAAGTTGAGCACCGGTCCCCTGGCGTCGGTCTGCGTGGCCGTCGCGGCCCGCACCGACGTGGCGGTGAGGTTGTCGGCCGAGAGGGCGCCGTCGGCCCCGAACGCCTCGAGGCGCTGGTCGTAGCCGTACGCGCAGGTGCGGGAGTTGACGATGGTGGCCAGGGCGCCGTCGGCGTTGCGCAGGAGCACCATGGCCTGGTCGAAGTCACCGGCGGCCTTGATCTCCTCGTCGGCATTGGTGCCGAAGGCGCTGACCTCGACGATGTCGCCGAGGAAGAAGCGGACCATGTCGAAGTCGTGGATGGTCATGTCCTTGAAGATGCCGCCCGAGCCGGCGACGTAGCTGGCCGGGGGGCCCTGAGGATCGCGGGAGGTGACGGTCAGCTGCTGCAGCGCGCCGATCTCCCCGGCCGCGACACGGGCGTTGACCTCGGCGAACGACGGGTCGAAGCGACGGTTGAAGCCCAGCATGACGCGCGTGGCCTCGGCGCCGAGCTCCTCCTGGCACCTGAGGGCCTCGTCCATGCCCAGCGCCACGGGCTTCTCACACATCACGCGCTTGCCGGCCTTGACGGAGCCGAGGATCTGCTCGACGTGCAGGGCGGTGGGCGAACCGATGATCACGGCGTCGACGTCGTCTGCGCTGTAGACGTCCTCGACGCTGAGGGTGTACCGGGCCCCGTACGCTTCCGCGAGGCTCTTGGCGGGCGCCTCGAAGGCGTCGTAGACCAGCACCAGCTGTGCCTGCGGGTGGGAAGCGATGGCTCGCGCGTGGACCTGGCCGATGCGTCCGGCCCCGATGATCGCGAAGCGGATCATGTGTACTCCTTGGGTCAGGCCGGGCAACAGCGCACGGCAGAATCAATGTCAGCACATAAGGGAGTCAAGGTGCAACGCGGGGTCGGCTAACGCGCGCCCGCCGTCGTCCGCCCGAACCGGGGGCACCCCCTCGCGGACTATGCCTTGAGCCTGACACGGCTCTCAACAGGGGACGTTGAGCCTGACACGCATCTCAATGAAGTGCGCTGAGCCTGAGACTGCTTCCGCGCCAGTATGAACGTTCAATATCGGCGATTCCGGAGTTGAGAGCCGATTCCGGCTCAACACCTTTCACCGAGGGCCGTGTCAGGCTCAACGCCCCCGGACGACGCAACCCAGGGGCGGCTTCACGAACAGACTTTGGCAGGACATAATGGTTCCATCGAGTCGCGCACGGCGGCTCTGCCGCGAAGGAGCTGCACATGAAGATTGCTGGCGCACCCATCAGCTGGGGAGTATGCGAGGTACCGGGCTGGGGCTACCAGATGTCACCCGAGCGTGTGCTCACCGAGATGAAGGAGATCGGCCTCACCGCCACCGAGTTCGGCCCCCAGGGCTGGCTGCCGGTCGACGCCGAGGAGCGGGCCGCCGTCGTCTCCGAGTTCGGCCTCAAGCCGGTCGGCGCCTTCTTCCTCGCCGTCATGCACGACCCCGACTTCGACCCCATCCCCATGGTGGAGGCCGAGCTGCGCGCTTTCGAAATCGCCGGCGGCGAGTTCCTCGTCCTGGCGGCGGACTCCGGCCAGGACGGCTACGACGCCCGCCCCGAGCTCGACGAGCAGGGCTGGCAGACGCTGTTCACCAACCTCAGCCGGATCAGCGAGGTCTGCAAGGCCAAGGGCGTCACCGCCGTCCTCCACCCCCACTGGGGCACCATGGTGCAGAACGTCGACGAGGTGGAGCGCGTGCTCGACAACTCCACCGTCGGCCTCTGCCTCGACACGGGCCACCTCGCCTGCGGCGGCGCCGACGTGGTCGCGCTCGTGGCCAAGTACGCGGACCGGGTGGGCATCGTGCACGCCAAGGACGTTCGCATGGACATGGCCGCCAAGCTGCTGCCCGGGGAGATCAACTGGTCCCAGGGCATCAAGGGCGGGATGTTCGTGCCGATCGGCGACGGCGACATCGACTTCGCGGCCATCGTGCGTCTCCTGAACCAGGCGGGCTTCGACGGCTACTGGGTGCTGGAGCAGGACATCATGCTCGATGAGGAGCCCCCGGCCGTCGGCGGCCCGATCAACAACGCGGCGAGGTCGTTCGAGGCGCTGAAGGCCCTGGCCTGAGCCACTCCCCCACGACGACGGGGCGGTCACCCTCCAAGGTGACCGCCCCGTCGTCGTGTCCGGGTTCGAGCGCTGTCAGAGGCTCATGTCCACGATGCCACGGCCGGACATGGTGCCCGCGCGCAGCTTGTCGTAGCCGAGGTTGACGTCGTCGAGGCTGAAGACCTGGTTGACCACGTCGTCGACCTCGATGAGCCCCCGATCGGCCATGTCCACCACGGCCGGCAGGTCCACGCGGGTGCGGGCGCCGTACGATCCGATGATCGACTGGCTGCGACGGACGGTGCGGTTGATCTGCACCTCCGCGGACTGCACGCCAGCGCCCAGGCCGATCGGCACCATGCGGCCGCCGTCGGCCAGGATGTCCAGGGCGGTGTTCCAGGTCTGGGGCCGGCCCAGCGCCTCGAACGCCACGTCGACGCCGTAGCCGCCGGTCATCTCCATCACGGCCTCGCGGGCATCGCTGTGCTTGAGGTTGACCGTGTGGGTGGCGCCCATGGCCTTCGCCGCCGTCAGCTTGTCGTCGTCGACGTCCAGCGCGATGACCTGGCGGGCTCCCATCACCTTGGCGAACTTGAGGATCATGCTGCCCACGCCGCCGGTGGCGACGACGGCGACCGTCTCCCCGAACCGGAGGTCGGCTCCGCGGCGCACGGCGCCGTAGGCGGTCATGGCGGCGCACCCGAGGATCGCGGTGTTCTTGGGCGAGAGGTTGTCCGGGATCGGTGTCACCGACGTGGCCGGGACGACGCAGTACTCGGCCAGGCCGCCCATGGAGTACATCCAGATGGGATTCCCGTCGCGGTCCGAGAGTCGGGTCTCGCCGTCGTACAGGACGCCCTTGAGCCGGTTGAGCTGGAAGAACGGGTAGCAGAGGTCGTCGCGGCCGGCGCGGCACGCCTTGCACTGGCCACACGGCATCAGGAAGGCGCCGGCGACGTTCTGCCCCACGGCGAGTTCGCCGCTGAGCATGCCGGGGCCCAGTTCGACGATGGTGCCGGACACCTCGTGCCCCAGCACGCAGGGCGTGGGGAAGGCGATGGCGCCTCCGAGCACGTGGAGGTCCGAGTGGCAGAGGCCGCAGGCCGCCACCTTCAGCAGCACCTCGTTGGCGCGGGGGCGCGGTGTGGGGATGGTCTCGATCGACAGCGGTTCTCCGGGAGCCCGGAGGACTGCGGCGCGCATCGTTGCAGGAATGTCCATGGTACTCCTCAGTGAATATTTGTTTGGACAATATCAAGTATGGACCATGGCATTGCCCGTGTCACTAGCGGGGTCGAACATTCCTGCCAAACAAATTTGTTCTTACATGAGCGTTTCTGTGGAATCGTTCACACCCAGCGCCGAGGCTACGAATGTCGACACGACGGAGATGATGAGCGACCCGAAGACGGCGTTCCAGAAGCCGTCGACGTGGAAGCCGAGGCCCAGCTCTCCGGCTAGGTAGGACGTCAGCATCAGCATGCCCGCGTTGATGACGAACAGGAAGAGGCCGAACGTGAGGATGATGAAGCACGCGCCCAGGACGAAGGCGAAGGGGCGGACGAAGGCGTTCACCAGCCCGAGGATGACGGCCACGCCGAGCAGGGTGAGGGCCTTGTCGAGGTTGGTGTCGGCGGTCAGCGAGATGCCGGGGAGGATCCACACGGCGATGGCGGTCGCGACGGCGGTGGCGACCAGGCGGAGGAAGAGCTTCATGCGCTGAGCGTAGTGCGCCACCCCCGCCCAGCGCCCTCGGTGAACCCCCCGGCTCCACCCCGAGCCCGACCACGCCAGCGCCAGCGACACTCCCGCTGGCTGAGGAGCGAGGAGCGCAGCGACAAGCCTCGAAGCCTCATCAACGTTCCTTGTCAGCCTACGTTTCTTAGGCTTCGAGGCCGCTTCGCGGCACCTCAGCCAGCGGGGCGTGGCCGCGGGGACTCGAACGTTCGTCGGAGGGGTGACCGACGGGGCCGGTCGCGGTGGGTCGGGAGCTGGGCTCGCCAGGGCGGCGGGTGGTGGGGGCCGGGGCAGGTTGGGTGGGCGTTGATGACGGTACGCGGCAGCGCGAAGCGCCGCCGACCGGCATCATGGGCGGCCCGGCCCCCACCACACGCCGCCAAACCCAGCCACCCGGACTGCTCAACCACAAGCGGCGGTCAAAGGCCGAAGGTGGTGACCGCCTCCACCGTCGGCACCTCGTGCCACTGGCCGTCGGCGGCCGACGCCACCACCGCCTCGTCGATCTCGGCCGCGGCCCAGCCGTCGCCTGCAGAGGGGGCCACCTGCTCCCCCGTCGTGACGGAGATCAGGAATTTCGCCGCCTCCACTGCCTTGAGGTCGTCGAAGCCCATGGACGTTCCGGCGCCCGGCTGGAAGCGGTCGAAGTCGGGCATGCCCGGCCCCGCCATCACGCGGGTGTAGCCCTGGACAGGGCCGTCGCCGCGGCCGATGCACACGTCGAGATGGTTGAGCGACTCGAAGTTCCACCGCACCGAACCCTCGGTGCCGTACACCTCGACGACGTACTCGGCACGCGGGCCCACGGAGACCCGGCTGGCCTCCAGCACGCCGACGACGCCGCCCTCGAAGCGGGTGAGCACCGCCACCCAGTCCTCGTTGCCCACCGGGCCCTTCTCCTCGCCGACGGTGTAGCCGCTGTGCCCCACGCCGCCGGAGCCGATCGGGATGGGCCGCTCCTTGATGAACGTGTCTGTCATGGCGGAGACGGACTCGATGCGGCCCACCAGGTACTGGGCCAGGTCCGCGCCGTGGGAGAGCAGGTCGCCGACGATGCCGGCGCCCGCGCGCTCGCGGTCGTAGCGCCAGGTCAGCGGGCCGTCGGGGCTGGAGGCGTAGTCCGCGATGAACCACACCCGGCAGTTGGTGATCCGGCCAAGCCTGCCGTCGCGGATCAGCTGGCGCGCGTACTGCATGGCGGGCACGTGGCGGTAGTTGAAGCCGACGGCGGTGGCCAGCCCCTCGGCCGCCGCCGCCTGGGCGATCTCCCGCGACTGCGTCGCGTTCACCCCCATCGGCTTCTCGATCCAGAACGGCTTGCCCGCGGCCGCGGCGGCCAGCGCGATCTCGTGGTGCAGGAAGTTGGGCGCGCAGATGGAGACCACCTCCACCTCGGGGTCGGCGAGGAGGTCGTGATAGTCGGCGTAGGCGCGGCGGAAGCCTGCCACGTCGACCGCCCACGTCCTGGTGCCCTCGACGGGGTCGCAGGCGGCGACGAGGTCGCACCCGATCCCGAGCTCGGGGTACCGCTCCGCGAGGGCCTTGTAGCTGCGGGTGTGCAGCCGGCCCATCCATCCGAGCGAGATGACGCCCACGCCGATGCGCTGATCCATGACGAGTTCCTTTTCTCTGGCGCCCCGCGCCACTATGCCGCTCGCCCTCACGATCGTCGTGGGTGAGCTCAGGTGATGGAGGAACACCCTCCCAGGCCGGACTGCGCAGTGATCGGGCAACGGCGCCCGATCCGGATCGGGCCCGGGAAGGTGCTCATGGCTGGAGTCCAGCCGGGGTGTTACTTGGTGGCGACGAAGTCCAGGCCGATCCTGCCGTGGCTGCCGGAGCCGGCCCACCGCGTCGTGATCACCTTGGAGCGCGTGTAGAAGTTCACGCCCTCCTGGCCGTGGATCCGGTGATCCCCGAGCAGCGAGTTCTTCCAGCCGCCGAAGGAGTAGTAGCCCACCGGCACCGGGATGGGCACGTTGATGCCCACCATGCCCGCGTTGACGTCGAGCTGGAACTGCCGCGCCACCTGGCCGTTCTCCGTGAAGATGGCCGAGCCGTTGCCGAAGGCGCCGGAGTTGACGATCTCGATGGCCTCCTCGTAGGACTCGGCCTTGACCACCACGAGGACGGGCCCGAAGACCTCCTCGCAGTACAGCTGGGTCTCCAGCGGCACGTTGTCGACGATGGTGGGGCCCACCCAGTTGCCGGCCTCGGTGCCCTCGACGGAGGAGGAGAAGCCGCGACCATCCAGCACCACGTTGGCGCCCTTGGCCTCAGCGTCGTTGATCCAGGACAGGATCCGCTCGCGGGACTTCGAGGAGATGACCGGCCCCAGCTCGTTCTGCGGGTCGGTGCCCGGACCCACCTTGAGCAGCTCGGCGCGCGCCTTGACCTTCTCGATCAGCGGATCGTGCGCCTCGCCCACTGCGACGACCACCGGCAGGGCCATGCAGCGCTGGCCCGCGGCGCCGAACGCGCCGGAGACGATGTGCTGGGCCGCGAAGTCCAGGTTGGCGTCGGGCATCACGATGGCGTGGTTGTTCGCGCCGCCGAGGGCCTGGAACCGTTTGCCGGTGGCCGCGCAACCGGCCGCGACGATCTTGGCCACGGGCGTTGAGCCGACGAAGGAGACCGCGTCGATGCCGGCGTGGCCGAGCATGTGGGAGACCACCTGCTTGTCGCCGCAGACCACCTGGAACAGGCCGTCGGGCAGGCCCGCCTCCTGGTACAGCTTGGCCACCATCAGGGAGACCGACGGCACCGGCGTGGCGGGCTTGAGGATGACGGCGTTGCCGGTGGCCAGGGCCATCGGGTGCATCCACATCGGCACCATCATCGGGAAGTTGAACGGCACGATGGCCCCGACGACGCCCACAGGCTGGCGGATGGTGTGCACGTCGACGCCGGTGGCGGCCTCGATGGTGTGCTCGCCCTTCAGCGCGTTCTGGATGCCGCAGGCGAACTCCACGATCTCCAGGCCGCGCGCGATCTCGCCGAGCGCGTCGCCGCGGGTCTTGCCGCCCTCGCGCACGATGGTGTCGGCAAGCTCGTCCTGGCGCTCGATGAGCAGCTGGCGGAAGTTGAACATGACGCGGGTGCGCTTGGCCAGCGATGCCCGCCCCCAGGCCTTCTGGGCGGTGCGGGCGGACGCGATGGCGCGGTCGATGAGCTCGATGCTGGCCTCGGCGACGCCGCCGATGACCTCGCCGGTGGCGGGGTTGTCGATCGGCAGGACCTCGGCCCCCTCCTCGAGATACTCGGCGCCGTCGATCCAATGGGGCATGGTGATGGACATATCAGTCATTCCTTTAGTGTGCGGGGTCAGAAGAAGCGACGCTGGGCCTTGACGGCCTCCGCGTACTCCTCGTAGGCCTTCTGGGTGGATTCGAGCGTGGAGGCGGCCGTCACCGGGACGTCCCACCAGCCGGTGGCGGGCGGGTTCGGCCCGTACAGGTCCGTCTCGATGTGGATCATCGTGGCCGTGTCGGAGGCGACGGCGGTGGCGTAGGCCTCGCGGAAGTCGGCGATGGTCGAGACCTCGATGACGTCGATGCCCCAGGACCTGGCGTTGGCGGCGATGTCGACGGGGATGAGCTCGTCGCTGCGGCCGCCGTCGGCCGAGCGCATGCGGTACTTGGTGCCGAACCGCTGCGAGCCGCGGGACTCGGACAGCCCGCCGATGGAGGCGTAGCCGTAGTTCTGCAGCAGCACGAAGATGACCTTGGCCCGCTCCTGCACGATGGTGGCGATCTCCATCGGCAGCATCTGGTAGGTGCCGTCGCCCACGATGGCCACCACCTCGGAGTCCGGGGAGGCCATCTTGCAGCCGAGCGCGGCGGGGATCTCGTAGCCCATCGTCGAGAAGGCGTACTCCACGTGGTACTGCCCCGGGGTGCGGGCGCGCCAGAGTGCCTGAAGGTCGCCGGGCATGGAGCCGGCGGCGTTGATGACGATGTCGTCGTCGCCCATCATCTCGTTGAGGGCGCCGAACACCTCGGTCTGGGCCGGCAGCGGGCCGTGGCCCAGGTGGTAGCAGGTGTCGGTGGCCTCGGCCCAGGCCGCGCGCTCCTGCGCGATGCGCTCGGTGTAGGCGGCGTCGACCCGGTGGCCCTCGAGCGCCTCGGTGAGCGCGGTGAGTGCCTCGCGGGCGTCGGCCACGAGCATCTGGGCGCCCTGCTTGGCGGCGTCGAAGGAGCCCACGTTGATGTTGAGGAACTTCACGTCCGGGTTCTTGAACTGGGTCTGGGATCCGGTGGTGAAGTCCGAGTAGCGGGTGCCGATCCCGATGATGAGGTCCGCCTCGACGGCCAGCGCGTTGGCCGAGCCCGCCCCGGTGGAGCCCACGCCGCCGACGGCGCACTCGTGGTCCCAGTTGATGCCGCCCTTGCCGGCCTGCGTGTCCGCCACGGGGATGCCGGTGGCGGTGGCGAAGGCGCGGAGCTCCTCGGTGGCACCGGAGTAGATGGTGCCGCCACCGGAGATGATGAGGGGACGCTTGGCGGCGCGGACGGCCTCGACGGCGCGCGCCAGGGCGGCGCGGTCCGGCACGCGGCGGTCCACGTGCCAGACCTTCTTGGCGAAGAACTCCTCGGGCCAGTCGTAGACCTCGGCCTGCACGTCCTCCGGCATGCACACGACGGCGGCGCCCGTGTCTGCCGGGTCCGTCAGCACGCGCATGGCGCGGGGCAGGGAGACCATCAGCTGCTCGGGGCGGTTGACGCGGTCCCAGAACTTCGACACCGGCCGGAACACGTCGTTGGCGCTCACGTCGGGGTTGGTGGGGTCCTCGACCTGCTGCAGCACCGGATCCGGCATGCGGTTGGCGAAGATGTCGGAGGGGAACAGGATGACCGGCACGCGGTTGGTGGTGGCCAGGGCGGCGCCGGTGACCATGTTGAGGGCGCCGGGGCCGATCGAGGAGGTGACAGCCAGCGTCTGCAGGCGGTCGCGCTGCTTGGCGAAGGCGGCGGCCACGTGGACCATGCCCTGCTCGTTGCGGCCCATCCAGTAGTCGAAGGGCTCGTCGAAGGCCGGGTCGACCTCGTGCTGCAGCAGCGCCTGCCCGATGCCGGCGACGTTGCCGTGCCCGAAGATGCCGAACATGCCGGGGATGAAGCGCTGCTCCACGCCGTCGCGCTCGGTGTACTGGTGCGCCAGGTACCGGACGATTGCCTGCGCGACCGAAAGGCGGATGGTGGTCATGTGAGGGGAACTCGCTTTCTCAGGCGTCGAGCCGGTTGGGTGCGTAAGGAAGGCGGGGATCGACGTCTGTGTCGTCCCAGGTCTGGCGGAGCCAGCCGTAGCAGGGGTCGTCCACGGACAGCCACTCGGATCCACCGGGGCCGGCCATGACGTTGAGGTAGTACAGGTCGTAGCCAGGCGCCGCGACGCAGGGCCCGTGCCAGCCGTGCGGGACCAGGGCGGTGTCGCCGGTGCCGACGCGCAGGGCGACGTCGATGGGGCGCTCGGGCGTGCCGTACGTGGAGTGGAAGGCCATGCCCGGGCCATGCTCGTCGGCCTTGATCTCGAAGTAGTAGATCTCCTCGAGCTCGCGCTCGTTCTCGGTGGTCTCGTCGTGCTTGTGCGGCGGGTAGCTGGACCAGTTGCCGCCGGGGGTGATCACCTCGCAGACGAGCAGGCGGTCGGTGTGGAGCGTGTTGTTGAGCGCGTAGTTGGTCACCTGCCGCGACATGACGCCGGCGCCGCGGAGCCCGACGACCACCTCGTCGGCCGGGCAGTAGCGGGGCTCGAGGGTCTCGCCTGCCACCGCGCTGGGCAGCGCGTAGCGGCCGCCGTCGACGGAGGTGATGGTGGCCTCCGCCCCGCGGGGGAGGTAGAGATAGTCGGTGACCTCGCCGAAGATCGTGGAGCGGCCCTTGAGCTCGAACGTGGCACCGCCCACGGCCACCGTGGCGGCGCCCTCCAGCGGCAGCACCAGGCACTCGGACTCACCGGTGGCCAGGGCGTAGGACTCCCCCGCCCCCAGGACCGCGATCTTCAGGCCGGAGTAGGTCCAGTTGGCCGACGCAGGGCTCACGTCGACGGCGAGCGGGGCTCGGCCGGTGGTGCCGGCGGGCAGGACATGGGTGTGCATCAGTTCTCCTTGACGCGGTGGCGGGTCTTGGTGGCGACGGGGTTGCGGCGCACGGCCGCGAGGAGTTCGGGCTCGCTGGGCATCGCCGTCGAGCATTCGAGGCGGGTGGCGACGAGGGCGCCGGCGGCGGAGGCGGCCACGAGGGTGTCCACCAGCGGCCACTCCTTGATGAGGCCGAAGCACAGCGCGCCGCCGAACGCGTCCCCGGCGCCGAGGCCGTTGACCACCTCGACGGGGGTGCCGTCCACCTCGATGACGCGGTCCGCGTCCATGGCGAGCACGCCGTCCTCGCCTCGCTTGACCACGGCGATGTCCACGCCGCGCTCCAGCAGCGCCTCGGCGGCGCGCTCCGGATCCGACTCCCCGACGGCGACCTGGCACTCCGCCGCGTTGCCCACGACGATGTCGACGTAGGGCAGCACCTCGGCGATGGCCTCGCGGGCGGCCTCCGGGGAGGACCAGAACTGCTCGCGGTAGTCGAGGTCGAGGATGGTGAACGGGCGCCTCCCCCGCGCCTTGAGCGCGGCCAGGTGCGTGGCGCGGCTGGGCTCGCGGCTCAGCCCCGTCGTCGTGACCCAGAAGACCCGGGCCTGCACTATGGCGTCGATGGGCAGGTCCTCGGTGCGCAGCCGCAGGTCGGGAGCCGTGGGGCGGCGGTAGAAGTAGAGGGGGAAGTTGTCCGGCGGGAAGATCTCGCAGAAGGTGACCGGGGTGTTGAGGTCGCCGTCGACCTTGACGTAGTCGTCGAACACGCCCAGGCGCCCCATCTCGGCGCGGCAGAACCGGCCGAAGGGGTCGTCGCCTACGGCCGTGACCACGGCGGCGGACCGACGGAGGCGAGCGGCGGCCACGGCCACGTTGGTGGCGCTGCCGCCCAGGAACTTGCCGAAGGACGTGACGTCCTCCAGGCCGACCCCGTGCTGATGGGGGTAGATGTCCACGCCGATGCGACCCATGGTCAGCACATCGACGGTGCGCGTGCCGAAAAGTCCCATGCGTGTTCCCGCTTCTTCGAGGTGGTCCCCTCCATCGTAATCGGGTCGCGGCATTTGTCAAGACAAACCGTGAAAGCCGTGTCATGGTCGCGCCGGGGCAAGAGGGGTGGGGCTAAAGGTGGGCGGACGGCACGGGCTTGAACGATCAAATCGTCGATCTGGCCGCCAGGCACCTGGCCTCGCTGCCGGCGCTACCGCGCTACGGTCCGAAAACTCCTGACAAAGGCCTAGCCGCGGGCTCACATTGCCCATACAATGCACACACAACGACGTGAGAAGACGACATGCCACACAGCTCCCCTTATATCGCGCAGATCGCGATCGACCGCACCAGCTCCACACCGCTGCACGCCCAGATCGCCGAGCCGCTCGCCAAGCTCATCGAGGACGGGGCCATCGAGCCCGGGACCCGCCTCGAGGACGAGGTCTCGATGGCGGAGAGGCTGAAGGTGTCGCGGCCGACCGCCCGGCGCGCCATGGAGACCCTCACCAACCGGGGGCTCATCGTCCGACGGCGGGGTGCCGGCACGCAGGTGACGCCCACGCGCGTGCACCGCCCCATGGCGCTCAGCTCCCTCAACGACGACCTCGAGAAGTCGGGGGTGGACCCCCGCACCACGGTGCTCGAGTGGGAGGTCGAGGATGCGGCGCCCGGTGTCGCGGCGGCGCTGAACATCCCCGTGGGGTCGCAGGTGGTCCGGATGCGTCGCCTGAGGATGCTCCGCGACGAGCCGCTCGCGATCATGAGCAACTGGCTGCCGGCAGGGATCGCCCCCACCAGGGACGAGCTCGAGTCGGGCGGCCTCTACGGGCGGCTCAGGGAGCGCGGCATCAAGGTGGCGGTCGGGTTCCAGCAGATCAGCGCCCGCCTGGCCACCGCCGACGAGGGGCGCCTGCTCAACGAGCCCACCGGCGCCGCCCTGCTGACCATGCAGCGCACCGCCTACGACGACCAGCACCGCGCCGTCGAGTTCGGGATGCACGTCTACCGGGCGTCGATGTACTCCTACGACCAGACGGTCCTCGCCTGACCTTCCCTCCAACTTGCCGGAAGATTTGTTCTGACATATCCTTGACAGGACAAACTAAATGGGTGTCCAATTGGTGTCAGGCCTCATCGTCGAGACCGCACCACCGTTCAAGAAGGAAATGGCAATGACCATCGAGTACACCGACGGACCGCTCCTGACCGCGGCCCGGACCACTCCTACCGCCCTGTGGAACGACTCGGCAGACCTGGATGAGCTGCGCCAGTCGATCTCGTACGGCGGCGTGGGCGCCACCTGCAACCCCGTCATCGGGTACACCACCATCAAGCAGCACAAGGACATCTGGGGCCCCCGCATCCAGGCCATCGCCGCCGCCAACCCCACCTGGGGCGAGTCGGAGATCGGCTGGCAGGCCATCAAGGACATGTCGGTGGAGGCCGCCGAGCTGCTGCTGCCGATCTTCGAGGAGACCAAGGGCCGCAACGGCCGCCTGTCGGTGCAGACCGACCCTCGTCACCACCGCGACGCCAAGGCCCTGGCCGATCAGGCCGAGGAGTTCCACAACCTCGCCCCGAACATCATCGTGAAGATCCCCGCCACCAAGGTGGGCCTCGAGGCCATCGAGGAGGCCACCTACCGCGGCGTCGTCATGAACGTGACCGTGTCGTTCACCGTCGCCCAGGTGGTCCGCTCCGGCGAGGCCATCGAGCGTGGCCTCCAGCGCCGCGTGGCGGAGGGCAAGTCCATCGAGGACATGTGGCCCGTGGTCACCCTCATGGTGGGCCGCCTCGACGACTGGATGAAGTCCGAGGCCGAGCGCACCCAGCTGTTCATCGATCCCGGCCACATGGAGTGGGCGGGTGTCGCGGCCATCAAGAAGGCCTACCACATCTTCCAGGAGCGCGGCTTCCGCTCCCGCGTGCTGTCGGCCGCGTTCCGCAACGTGCTGCAGTACTCCGAGCTCGTCGGTGGCGACCTCGTCGTCTCCCCGCCGTTCAAGTGGGCCAAGCGGATCAACAACTCGGACTACGTGGCCGAGAGCCGCATCGACGTGCCCGTGGACCCGAAGATCATCGCGTCGCTGCAGCGCATCGAGGACTTCAACCGCGCCTACGAGGAGGACGGCCTGAGCATCGAGGAGTTCGAGAACTTCGGGCCCACCCGCAAGACGCTGCGTCAGTTCCTCGGCGCCGACTGCGACCTCGACGCCCTGGTCCGCGACTTCCTCATCGCCCCCGCCTGATCCATCCCCTCGATCCGGGCCAGACCCCGCGATCCCCAGCCCCGCAGGCCCCGGTCCGCTCCTGACGGACCGGGGCCTGCGTGTGCCTGGGCGCGCCTACGTGCCCCGGGTGCCCCGGGCCGGGTGGGGTTTGAGCCAATGGATGGGTTCGCGAGGAGGGCCGCGCTCACACTGAGCGCGGCCCCTCCCGCGAACCCATCCATTGGCTCAAACCCGGCAGGCGGCCAGCCGGCCCCCAGCACCCGACCACCCGGATCAGTGAGGCGGCACGCGAGTCAGCTGGCGCGGGGGTCGTCGGCGGGGAGCTGCTTCTGCAGCGACGACAGCCTCGCGTTGATCTGCTCCAGCAGCTCGGCGGTCTCCGCGTTCAGCGACTTCATCGCCTTCCGCCTGCTGCCGCCGGAGTTCGCCCCCCACACCAGCTCGCCGCGGACGCGCAGCGCCTGGGCGTTCCGGTGCCACCCGGCCGGCTCCGTCGCCTCCGGGAATGCCAGCTCGACGGCGTCCGCAGCGGTGTCGATGGCCGCCATCTTCGCGTCGAACCGGATCTTGGGGTTGTTGGCATCCGTGGCGGACTTCAGCTTCCCCACGAGGTCATCCAGGCTCCTGGCGATCTGCGGATTCTCCCGCAGCGCGGAGACCAGCGTGACGGTCGTCGCGATCGCCGCGCCGGTGGTCTTGATGATCATGCCGAACTTGCTCATGCGGCCAGTCTAGGTTCGAGGCCCGAACCGGACGCCCGATCGCCGCGAGCGCCTACGCTGGCCGACATGCGACGACGCCTCCTCACCATGGTTCTCCTCCTCGGTTCGTCGGCCCTCGGGGCCTGCGCCGCGACGCCCGAGCCCGCCGTCGAGACCACCCCCACCGTCGGCGTCCAGCTGTTCCAGTGGCCGTGGCGGTCCGTGGCCCAGGAGTGCACCGAGGTACTCGGCCCGCACCAGTTCGGCTTCGTTCTGCTCTCCCCCGCGCAGGAGCACATCGAGGGCGAGGCCTGGTGGACCTCCTACCAGCCGGTGAGCTACCAGCTCGAGTCCAAGCTGGGCACCCGCGAGGAGTTCGCCCAGATGGTCACCGCGTGCAACGAGGCGGGGGTGGACGTCATCGCGGACGCGGTCATCAACCACATGGCCGGCATCGACGGCGGCACGGGTGTCGCGGGGACGGACTTCACCCACTACGACTATCCCGGCCTCTACACAGAGAACGACTTCCACGACTGCCCCATGACCGCCTCGGGCGACATCGAGAACTATTCGGACCAGCAGCAGGTCCAGGAGTGCGAGCTGGTCAACCTCGCCGACCTGGACACCGGCAGCGAGAAGGTCCGCGACACCATCGCGGCCTACCTCAACGACCTCACCGCCCTGGGCGTGGCCGGGTTCAGGATCGACGCGGCCAAGCACATGTCCGCCACCGACGTGGAGGCCATCGTCGGGCGGCTCGACGGTGAGCCGCTCATCATCTCGGAGGTCATCCGCGGCGGGGGCGAGCCCATCCAGCCCGAGGACTACCTCGACGCGGGGGCCGTGTTCGCCTTCCAGGTGGCCAAGGACATCTCGGGCGTGGTCCCGGGCGGCGCCGTCGCCCGCGCGTTGGAGCTGCGCGACGGGGAGGTCCCGTCCGAGCAGGCGTTCACTTTCATCACCAATCACGACACCGAGCGCAACGGCCAGACCCTCACCTCCAAGGACGGGGACCAGTTCCGCGTGGCCACGGCGTTGTTGTTGGGCATCGACTACGGCACCCCCGTCGTGTACTCGGGCTACGGGTTCTCGGACCGCGACGCCGGCGCGCCCCAGACCGACGGCCGGGTCGACGACGTGGCGTGCGCCGAGCCGTCGGAGGAACCGGCCGACGGGGCGTGGCTGTGCCAGCATCGCGAGGTCGCGGGGTTGGCGGAGTGGGTCGCGGTGGTGGGGGACGCGCCGGTGGAGAACCTGTGGAAGGAGGGCTACGCCGTGGCCTTCGACCGCGGAGACCGCGGCCTGATCGCCGTCAACGACACCAGCACCCCGGTCACCGCCACGCTCACCACCAACCTGCCCGACGGCGCCTACTGCGACGCGGCATCCTCACCCGCAGCCCCGGGGACCGAGGATCGCTGCGAGGAGGGTCCCTACGTGGTGGCCGACGGGAAGGTGACCATCGAAATCCCCGCGATGGGAGCGGTGGCGCTGCAGGTCAACCTCCGCGCGGTGGGCTGACTCGGCTCACCGGTGCGGGATGTCACCCACGGTCAGCCCCGGCACACGGCACCAACGGCCGCGACCCTCATCGCGATGCGCGTGTGCATGGTCTCGACGCCTCTGGACTCCTCGAGGCGGTACGACACCGCCACGCCCGGCGACGAGCCCCCGGTCGGCCCTGCTTCCAGACCGACTTTCAGAACGTAGGCCTCACCAGCGCCAAGAATCTGCGGTGTCGGAGACGTAGGTGGTCCATAAGCGCCGTAATCGAGCCCAACCCCACGGAAATCCGGATCCTCGAAGGAGCCGAAATCGTAGCCGATCAATCGCAGCCCTTCTGAGTCGACTAGCGCAACCTCCGTGATTGTGACGCCCTTGTCTCCACTCACGCGGAGCTCGCTGATCGCGATCACTGCCCTCCCTGTGACCTCCTCCTGCGGGGCGCACACTTCGACGCCAATCCCATCCAGAGACTCAAGCACGCCGGTCGACTCCGCACAGCCCCATAGTGCAAATGAGGCCAGTACCGCCAGACCGATCCGCTTAGGATGCCCATGCGTCACGGCTTCACGACTATCTGCGAGGGGCCGGCGCCCCCAGGGCCTGAATTCTTGCCGCACAACTGCCGTGTGCTAGTGAAGGAGGCGGAGTACTTGGCATCGGTACGGAAGCCGGTCTGGGCGCTGAGATTGATGCCAATGATCGCGCTCACTTGGACGCCGTTTGTGTATGTGACCGCGTTGGATGTCGTACGACTGAAACTCGATCCAGCGAGGTACTGCGCGCAGTATGTTGCAGAAGGCATAGTTGTGCTCAGCGTTGTCGCTCCACCATAGAAGTCAATAGGACGAACCTGGTAGTAGAAGGTCGGAACCACCCCTGCGGAGCACCGCACCTTGGCGAAGGTGAACTTGGTCACCATCAGATTCGAACCTGAAGAACTGCTCGCGGGGAAGTTCGTCGTGGAGGTGGCTGACGCGACACTAGTGCCCGACTGACTCCATGTCCCCGCGTTCCCGGTGAGCGAGTAGCCCATGCCCAAGGT
This sequence comes from Tessaracoccus yangjingae, assembly GCF_055326235.1. Lineage (NCBI taxonomy): Bacteria > Bacillati > Actinomycetota > Actinomycetes > Propionibacteriales > Propionibacteriaceae > Tessaracoccus > Tessaracoccus yangjingae. The sequence continues at coordinate 131,694 of NZ_JBUZNN010000011.1, forward strand.
CGAGTCTGCACCGCTGCTGTAAATCCAGTCGTGCGTGAATCCACCCGAGACTGTGGACGAGGTCTGGCCGACGTATACGTTCCGCGCTCCATAGTTAGTGACGATGCTGCAATTGCTGGGGATGCTGGCTGCCGATGTATCTGGATCCTGCGCCGACGCGGATGCCTTCTCGAGATGGAAGTTGAGTTCTGGGATGGCTTTCCTCGACTCGACGATCCGCACGGCGCGCGACGCGACCAGCGGAGCCATGAAGGCGACGTTCTCGCCAGGCGAATACCAGAGAGTTCCTCCGTAGACAGAGACTGCTCCAGGAGAAGTGACGACGAATGTCACATTGATCGGAGCTGACTGCCTCTTCTCCGTCGATCCGGACGCGCCGGTCAAGGCCGAGTAGTCAGGCTCGATGCTGTACCGTCCAGTCTCGTCTGATACAGCGGCCCCGACGAGAGTCCGCTGATACGTGTCGCCTTCTATCAGGTGTCGGAGTACGTCCATTCCTGGCTCGGCATACACGTTCACCATCGCGCCTTCGAGAGCCTCACCTTCAGGCGAGAAGACCGTGCCACTCGCCATCACATCGCTCAAGGAGTACCCGGTGTCTGGTGCACTGAGGACCGTCGTCTCCTGCGTCTCCAGCCTGTCATCGGCAACTCCCGGCTGGGCCGACGTGATGACAACCACAACGGTGGCAGTGACAAGCGCGGCCAACTTCCAGAAACGATGCATGCCAGGACCCCCAAGATCCAGAAAGGATGCCACCGTCGTTGGCGACGAAAGCAACGGTAGACCTGCCGTGTCGCGTCGAAACACTAACTATCGGTGTCGACGCTTACCCGGGCATTCTGGGCGGTTCGATTCTTGGCAGGGAATGAGCGTGGATCTGACTCAAGCGGAGGCCACCGTCGAGATGCCGTCGATGGGCGCGGTGGCGCTGCACGTCAACCTGCGCGCGGCGGGCTGACTCGGCTCACCGGCGCGTGATGTCACCCACGTGTCAGCCGCGGCACACGTCACCCGCGCCTGTGTTCCGCCTCGGACCTGAGTTCCACAACTGAAGCCTGATTTAGTGCCCCGCTCCGCGAGAGATCTTAGCGAGGATGACTTCGGCTTCCGCGGTGAGGCGTGGATGGGCTGGCCGGTGATGATGATCGACGCTCCGGAGGGGTCGAAGTGTCTGCACGAGGTGCTTGATGCTGACCCGGGGGGTGGCTTCGAGCCAACGCACCTCGGTCAGGAGTCTCAGGAGCTGCAGGAATCTACCTATACGGCGGCATCTGCGTATATACGCTGATGCCGCCGTATAGGTAGATTCCTGCAGGCGCCCGCGGGTATCCGATCCCGCGCTTCAACAACTGACTCCTCTGCGGTGGCCCTGCATCGAGGCTCATGAGAGAGGGTGTCTCTTGATGGACGTTGAGACACATCGATGGTGCTTGCCAGTAGGAGAGGTCTGAGTTGTCTGTGAGGACCCGTCTGGTCAAGTTAGTGCCCCGATTCTCGACGAGAAGCTCTCGTGACTAGGGCATTTGCCCGCGACCGCGGCGATCCAAGGATGGTGTTGTGGAAGTCAGGTCGGACCCTACGCTCCATCTCAACCCCTGCGTTCCGTCTCGACGCCTGCGTTCCATCTCCACGCCTGCGTTCCATCTCGACGCCTGCGGAGTCGCCTGCGTTCCGTTGAGTCGCCTGCGCTATAGCGCAGGCGACGAGACTCAACGCAGGCGCCAAAGCCGGACGGCGGTCACCCGCGCACCCGCTCCCCGGCGCTCGCCCGCTCGCCCTCTCACCCGTCACGCGTTCAGCGGAGGGGTGCTGTCGCGCAGGTGAACCTCAAGTGGCAGTGGGGTGGGGGTCCAGTCGGCGTCGATGGCCGCCCGGACCGCCTGATATCCCACCTCCTCGAGCGGGATGTGGACCGAGGTCAACTGCGGGGTGACGTCGCTGGAGGACGGGATGTCGTCGAAGCCCGCGACCGCCACGTCCGCACCCAGCTGACGCCCCTCCTCGCGCAGCTCGTGCACCGCACCCAGCGCGACAGCGTCACTCAGCGCAAACACCAGCGTCCCCGGTTCGATGCCCGCCGCCAACGCCTCGCGCATCGCCTCGGCGCCGCCCTCGCGGGTGAACGGCGCCCGGTGGACGCGCTCGATCCGCCCTCCACCGGCGGTGAAGCCGTCGGTGAAGCCGGCCTGGCGCTGGTCCGTGGTGATCATCCCGCGCGGCGCGGCCAGCACGACGGCGCGCCGATATCCGCGGGCCGCCAGCGCCACGCCGAGCTGCCTCGCGCCGCCCCAGTTGTCGATCACAACCGATCGGAGCTCCGCCGCCCCGGGGCCGAGCGCGATCACGCGGCCGCCCATGCCGTGGATGGCGTCCACCTCCATCTGAACCGGCTCGAAGGGGACCGCAGTCCGTGACGCCGCCAGGATCACGCCCCGCGGTCTCTGGCCCCTCAGCACGCGCAGCAACGCGGCCTCCTTCTGGGGGTCGCGGCCCGTCGTCGCGATGGTGACGAGGAATCCTGCCTCGTCCGCCGCGCGCGCCACCCCCGCCGCGACCTGGGCGAAGTACGGGTCGGCGATGTCTGCCACAAGCAGGGCGATCAGGGCCGAGGCCCCGCTCGCCACGGCCTGGGCGGACACGTTGACGGTGTATCCGAGCTTGTCTGCGGCGGCGCGGACCCGCTCCCGGTAGGGCTCAGCGACCTTGCGGGTGGACCCGTTCAGCACGCGCGACGCCGTGGCCAGCGACACTCCCGCCTCCTGGGCGACGTCGACGAGGGTGGCTGTGCCGTAGCGGCGCTGCTGTGGGCTCACCTGCATGAGTCTAGGGCTGTAGGTGGGGCGCGACCCAGCGGTCGAACGCGTCGACGGTCTCCCTGGCCACCACCTCGAAGTCCGTTGCCCAGATGGCTGCGTTGAAGATCTCCACCTCGACGTCGCCGTCGTAGCCGGTTGCCTCGACGGCCCTAGTCAGCGTCTCGAAGTCGATCACGCCGTCGCCAGGCTGATGCCGCGACAACAGCACGTCCGCCTCCAGCGGCGCCCGCCAGTCGCACACCTGGTAGGCGGCGATCCGGCCCTCACGGCCAGCCCGCTCGATCTGGGGCAGGACCTCCGGGTCCCACCAGATGTGGAACGTGTCCACCGTCACCCCGGCAGCCCGCGGGTCCAACCCCGACACCAGATCCAGCGCCTGCCCCAGGGTTGAGACGACGGCGCGGTCCGCCGCGTACATCGGGTGCAACGGCTCGACGGCCAGCGTCACGCCTGCCGCCGCCGCCTCCGGCGCCAACTCCTCAAGCGCCTCGCGCACCCTCCCCCTGGCCCCGATCAGGTCCTTCGACCCCTCCGGCAACCCGCCGGCGACCAGCACCAGCACCGGCCGCGACCCCTCCGCCCCGGCCGCGGCCAGCGCGGCCGTCTCCTCGATGGCGCGACGGTTGTCGTCCAGGGACGCGCGCCTCTCCGGCCCTGCCATGGAGGTGAAGAACCCCGCCCGGCAGTAGGAGGACATGCGCAGGCCGGAGTCGGCGAGCATCGACGCCGCGACGGCCAGGCCCACGTCGGCGACCGGCTCCCGCCACAGCCCGATGGACCGCATGCCCGAGGCGGCGGTGACGGTGAGCGCGTCGCTCAGGGTGGCGTGCTTGATGGTGGCCTGGTTGATCGACAGGCGGGGGTGCGCGGCGGTCACGGCTCAGCCCAGCGGCGAATCGTCGAGGACCACCTTGCAGCCCTCGCGGCTGGAGCGCAGCGCCGCCTCCGCGAGCTGCACGCCGCGGGCGCCGGCCAGCAGGTCGAACGGGTAGCGGGTGCCCTCGACGTAGCTGGTGAGGAACTCCTCCCACTGCTGCCGGAACCCGTTGGCGAAGACCTGGTTGGTGGGCACCTCTGCCCAGTCCGCCGCGTAGTCGTGCTCGTCGGCCAGGTCCGGGTTCCACACGGGCTTCGGCGTGGCGTTGCGGTGCTGGATCTTGGCGCCGAAGAGGCCGACGACGGCGGAGCCGTGGGTGCCGTCGACGTGGAACTCCACCAGCTCGTCGCGGTTGACCCGGACGGTCCAGCTGGAGTTGATCTGCGCGACCACGCCGCCCTCGAGCTCGAACACGCCGTAGGCCGCGTCCTCGGCGGTGGCCGTGTAGTGCTCGTCGTTCTCGTCCCAGCGGTCCGGGATGTGGATCGACGCCTGCGTGTAGACGCTCTTCACCCCGCCGAAGAGGTTCTCCAGCACGTAGTTCCAGTGCGGGAACATGTCGACGATGATGCCGCCGCCGTCCTCGGCGCGGTAGTTCCAGCTGGGGCGCTGCGCGGGCTGCCAGTCGCCCTCGAAGACCCAGTACCCGAACTCGCCGCGCACGGAGAGGATGCGGCCGAAGAAGCCGGAGTCGATGAGGAGCTTGAGCTTCTGCAGGCCGGGCAGGTACAGCTTGTCGTGCACCACCCCGGTCTTCACGCCCGCGGCCTCGGCCAGCCTGGCCAGCTCGAAGGCCTCCTCGGCGGTCTCGGCCGTGGGCTTCTCGGTGTAGATGGTCTTGCCGGCGGCGATGGCCTTCCGCAGGGCGGTGGCGCGGGCCTTGGTGACGAGGAAGTCCGAGTAGATCTCCCACCGCGGATCCGCGAGCGCGGCGTCCAGGTCGGTGGTGTAGTCCTCGATGCCGTGCCTGGCGGCCAGCTCGGCGAGCTTCGACTCGCTGCGGCCGACGAGCAGGGGGCGGACGGTGACGCGGGAGCCGTCCGGCAGCTCGATGCCGCCCTGATCCCGGATGGCGAGGATCGACCGCACGAGGTGCTGCCGGTAGCCCATGCGGCCGGACACCCCGTTCATGATGATGCCGATCTCGCGAACGGAGGAGGATCCCTGCACCGTTTCGGCAGGCAGAGGCTCAAAAGTCGTCGTCACTCTCGGTTCCTATCTCTTGCGTTTGGACGTCGTTGGGTAAACGCTTTCCTCCATCCTGACACGCCACCCGCCCCTCCCGCAAGAGGCCCGCCGCAAATTCCCCACGGGAACTGGGAAAACGCTTGCCAAGCGTCGTGGATCAGTGAACAATGGCGGTCATGAATCGTGTCGCCGTGGTCACGGGAGGCAGCAGGGGCATCGGCCTCGGTATCTCGCAGGCCCTCATCAGTCAGGACTTCCGCGTGGCGGTGGTCGCCACCCGCCCCGAGCCCGAGGGGCTGATCGACCAGCTCGGAGGACCGGACCGCGCGGCCTACTTCCAGGGTCGCGTCGACGACGTCGCCACCCACGCAGGCCTGGTGGCCGAGATCGTCGCCCGCTTCGGCCGCATCGACGTGCTCGTCAACAACGCCGGCGTCGCCCCCGAGGAGCGCCGCGACCTGCTGGACGCCACGCCCGAGAGCTACGACCGGGTGATGGGGATCAACCTGCGCGGGCCCTACTTCCTCACCCAGGCCGTCGCCCGGCAGATGCTGCAGCAGGAGGCCCCCGACTCGGCGGTCCGAGGCGTCGTCGTCAACGTGTCGTCGATCTCCGCCACAACCGTGTCGGTCAACCGCGGCGAGTACTGCCTGTCCAAGGCGGGCGTCTCGATGGCCACCCGGCTGTGGGCGGCCAGGCTCGCGCCCGAGGGCATCCTCGCCTACGAGGTCCGGCCGGGCGTGATCGCCACGGACATGACCGCCGGCGTCAAGGAGCGCTACGACGCCCTCTTCGCCCAGGGGATCTCCCCCATGCCCCGCTGGGGGCAGCCCTCCGACGTGGGTGGCGCCGTCGCCGCCCTCGCCTCCGGCGCCATGCCCTACAGCACCGGAGACGTCATCCACGTCGACGGCGGCATGCACCTCCCCCGACTCTGAAGGACCTGCCGTGACCGCTCCCCACCTGACACACCTGAGCCTCGGCGACGAGCTCGTGCCCGTCATCACCACCACCAGCCTGGTGATCGGCACCGGCTCGGCCGGGTACTGCGCCGCCGAGCGGCTGGCCGGCTTCGGCGCCCCGGACGTGGTGATGGTGGCCGACAAGATCCGCGCGGGGGCCTCGCGCAACGCCGGCTCCGACAAGCAGACCTACTACAAACTGACCCTCTCCGGCGGGGAGCCCGACTCGGTGCGCTCCATGGCGGAGACGCTGTTCAGCGGCGGGTCCATGGACGGCGACAACGCGCTGGCCGAGGCCGCGCTCAGCGCGCGCTGCTTCTTCCACCTCATCGAGGCCGGGGTCCCCTTCCCCGCCAACCACTCCGGCGAGTTCGTGGGGTACAAGACCGACCACGACCCGCGTCAGCGAGCCACGTCCGTGGGGCCGTTCACCAGCAAGTCCATGGTTGAATCCCTCGAGGCGCGCATCCGCACGCTCGGCATCCCGGTGATCGGCAACTGCCGGCTCGTCGACCTCCTCTCCGAGGACGGCGAGATCCGCGGGGCGCTGTTCCTGCGCACCGACGTCGGGGCCAGCCGCAACGCCGCCCTGGAGGAGGAGACGGTCGAGACCAACCGGGGCGAGGTACCCGCGCCGGAGCCCGGTGGCACCCTGGCGCAGCAACTCGAGAGGGAGACCTCGCGGTTCCTCGTGGTCCGCGCCACCAACGTCATCCAGGCCACCGGCGGCCCGGCGGGCATGTACGCCGACTCGGTCTTTCCCCACGGCCAGTGGGGCGGCGCGGGGGCGGCGCTGCGCAACGGCGCCCGCGGCCACAACCTCACCGAGTGGCAGTTCGGCCTGGCCTCGATCAAGCCGCGCTGGAACGTGTCCGGCACCTACATGCAGGTGGTGCCCAGGTTCGTCTCCACGGACGCCGACGGCGGCGACGAGCGCGAGTTCCTCTCCGACGTGATCGCCGACCCCAACCTGCTGGCCAGCCTCGTGTTCCTCAAGGGCTATCAGTGGCCGTTCGACATCCGCAAGGCCCGCGACGGCTCCAGCCTCATCGACCTCCTGGTCTACCGCGAGACCGCCATGCGCGGACGACGCGTCTTCCTCGACTTCCGCAGCAACCCGGTGGGCACGCTCGACCCGGCGCGGCTCGACGAGCAGGCACGCGTCTACCTGGAGCGGGCCGGCGTCGCCGACCTCCCGGGCACGACCCCGATCCAGCGGCTCCGGCACATGAACGAGCCGTCCTACCAGTTCTACCTGGGCCGGAACCCGGGCGTCGACCTGGAGACCGACATGCTGGAGATCGCGGTGTGCGCGCAGCACAACAACGGCGGCATCGCCGTCGACGACTGGTGGCACTCCTCCGCCATCGACGGGCTGTTCCCCGTCGGCGAGGCCGCGGGCGCCCACGGCGTCTACCGGCCTGGCGGGGCGGCGCTCAACTCCGGCCAGGTGGGCGCCACGCGCGCGGCCCAGTACATCGCGGCGCACCGGGCCCAGCCCCCGGATGGCGCCGTCGGCGGTTTCGACGAGGTGGCCGGCACGGCCCTGGGGCGGGCGTCGCGGCTGCTGGCCGACGCCGTCGACCGCTTCCGCGCAGGCGCCGAGGACAACACGGGCAGCCTGATCACCGAGGTCACCGAGCTGATGAGCCGCAACGCCGGCCTGGTGCGCTCCCGGGCGTCCGTGCTGGAGGCGCTGGAGCGGGTCACCGGGTGGCTCGACCGCTATGGGGAGCTCATGGTGGTCGACGAGTCGTCGAGGCGCAGCGTCAACCGCCTGTTCCTCATCCACGACATCCTCACCAGCCAGTACGTGTACCTGCACGCCATGCGGGACTACCTGGACCACGGCGGGAACTCCCGCGGCTCGGTGCTCTACACCGACCCGGCCGGCGACCTCCCCTGGCCCGACCAGGACCTCGGCCTGCCCGAGGAGTTCCGGTTCGTGCTCGACGCGGGCGCGCTCGACGGCGTGACGCAGGAGGTGGACTGGACCGGCGACGGCGTGCCTGAGTTCGCGTGGCGCGACGTGCGCCCCATCCCCAGCGACGACGACTTCTTCGAGAACGTCTGGCGCAGCTTCCGCACCGACCACGGGGTGCCGTCGCGCACGTCCTGACTCCCCCACCTGCGGGCTGAGGTGCGAGGAGCGCAGCGACGAGCCCGTCTCGCTGGCTGCGGCGCGAGGAGCGCAGCGACGAGCCTCGAAGCTGTGAGTCTGGTGTCACCACCTCATTGGTGGTGTTGTTGGGATCGACGGTCGCGTCGTGACTCTCCTCGAAGCTGGCCCTCCGGGTGCCTTGGTCAGGACATGTCCGGCGTGAGCGTCGACCCCGACCCGAGCAGAAACCAGTGGCCTGATTCAGGAGCTTGACCAACCAGCGTCAGCAGCGCCGGTTGTGTCCCATCACAGTTGTGCCTAGTCCCTGCCCGGATCGGAACCCGATGGTTGACGTCCATGGAAGGGGACGCATGTCCAGTGTGAAGAATCTCCGCGAGCTTGTCGACCTCGTGATCGGGGTCGACACCCACGAGCAGTTCCACGTCGCCGCGGCCGTTGACGCGGTCACCGGCGGGGTGCTCGACACGATCAAGACCCCGGCCGACCCGGCCGGCTATCAGCAGCTCATCGACTGGGCCCACACCCGTCCCGGCCGGCGCGGGTGGGCCATCGAGGGCACCAACAGCCACGGCATCGGCCTGACCCGCGCCCTGGCCGGCGAACTGGTGGTCGAGGTCGACCGACCAGAGCGGATCAAGCGCCGCAACGGCGCAAAGTCCGACTCCATCGACGCGGTCCGGGCAGCCCGGGACGCGTTGGGCCGGGACTCCCTGTCCACCCCGCGGGCGGTCACCGGTGACCGTGCCGCGCTCCAGGTCCTTGTCACCAGCAGACACCTGACGATCACGCAGGCCACCGACACCGAACGCCAACTCCGCTCGATGGTGCTCACCGCCCCCGACGAGCTCCGGTCACGGTTCACCGGCCGCAAGACCGCCCCGATGGTCACCCAGGCCCTGAAACTACGACCCCACACCAATGACGACCCCCTGACCGGGATCCTGATGCCGGTACTGAAGGAACTCGCACAGCGGGCCCGGTCGCTGCGGCTCTACGCCAAGGCCCTGCAACGGCAGATCCTCGACATCGTCAGGAAGTGGCGCCCTGACCTGCTCGACCTCAACGGCGTCGGACCGATCGTCGCGGCGAGCCTGCTGCTGGTGTGGTCCCATCCCGGACGCGTCCACTCCGAGGCCGCATTCGCGATGCTCTCCGGAACCGCCCCCATCCCGGCCACCAGCGGCACACAACAGACCAGACACCGCCTTAACCGCTCCGGCGACCGCCACCTCAACCAGGCCATCCACACCATCATCCTCTGCAGACAACGCAACGACCCAGCCACCAAGGCCTACATCGAACGCCGCACCGCTGAAGGCCGAACCAAGCGAGAGATCCGCCGCTGCCTCAAACGATACGTCGCCCGCCAGACCTTCAGAATCCTC